>JBMOIB010000108.1:0-10321 GCA_049317545.1 Caulobacterales bacterium
GCCATCATTTGATGCAGCATGTTGATCGCCTTGAGGGGGCGCACCATGACTTTGAAACGGGTGATCTGGCCTTCGTCGTTGGCGAAGATCATGTCGACGCCATTGATCTTGACGCCCTCGCGCTCGCTCTCGAATTCGAGGATCGCGTCAGGCCCGCGCCGCCATTCGCCGACGTAGCGGAAGTGGGGGCCGCCGAGCACCTTCTCGGCGCTCTCGAGATATTTGAACGTCACCTCGCGGCCGCGCTGCGGGGTATGCACGACCGGGCTTTCGAACACGCAATCGGGATGCAGGAGTTCCCACAAAACGTCCGGTTTCGGATCTTTCATGTAGGCGTGCCAGCGGTCGATCGCGGAGGTGGTCATGGTCGGTCCTCAGAGCTTGAATACGCCACCCTCGATCTGTTCGCGCAGACCAGGCGTCATGGCGACGTAGCGCTTCTCGGCCGGGTGATCGAACAGGATCGGGTCGTGCGTGGCGGCGGGGTCGTAGCCGTCCTTCACGAGATCGACCTTGCGGTATTTGAACGTGCCGGTGGTGTCGATCTGCTGTTGCAGGCGAAGGAAAAGCGGGCGCGCGAAAGAGGGGAGGTTCTTTTCGACGTGCGCATGCAGAGCTTCGAGATCGAGATGATCGCCGGCGGTGATCGCCGCCATGCCGGCCCGCCCGTCGAGCCCGCCGACCTTGACGCCGTAGACGTTGGCTTCGGTGACGCCGGGGAACAACGACAAGACGTCGCCAACTTCGTTGGTCGAGACGTTTTCGCCCTTCCAGCGGAACGTGTCGCCGATCCGGTCGATGAAATAGAAGTACCCGTCGCGGTCCTGGCGCATCAGGTCGCCGGTGCGGAACCAAGCGTCGCCCTTGGCGAACACGTCGCGCAGGATCTTCTTCTCGGTCTGTTTCGAATCGCCCGTATAGCCCTCGAACCGATAGCGCGCCTCGTCCTGGCGGATCTCGCCGAGCGCCTCGCCGATCTCTTCGGGTTCGCATTCGACGCACAGGCCGTCCGGCCCGCGCACGGGTTGTTCGATCTCGACGTCGAACTTCACGATTCGCACGTTGAGGCGCTTCTTCAGGTATCCCGGAATGCGGCCGACCGCGCCGATCTTGCCGTCGAAATTGAGGAAGGAGACGTTGCCCTCCGTCGAGCCGTAGAACTCGAGGATCTGCTTGATCTTGAAGCGCGGCTGGAAGCGCTCCCACACTTCCGGGCGCAGGCCGTTGCCGACGGCGAGGCGGAGCTTGTGCCGCGTTTCGTCCGGATGCGGACCTTGGTTCAAAAGGTAGCGGCACAATTCGCCGATGTAGAAGAAGACCGTCGCCTCCTCGCGCCGGGCTTCCTCCCAAAAGTGCGTGGCCGAGAACTTCCGGCGCAGGATGATCGCGCCGCCGGTCTGGAGCGCGAAGCCGACGCCGCACAGCCCGCCCGTGCCGTGATACAGCGGCAGGGTGAGGTAGATGCGGTCGGTCGGCGCCGCGCGGCCGCCGCCGATGAAGGCGCGCATCATGCCCTGGACGCGCCAGTGCGGCATCCGCGCCGCCTTCGGCGCGCCTGTCGTGCCGGACGTGTAGACGTACAGGCACATGTCGGCCCCGCGGATCGCGTTGCGAAGCTCCGCAGGCGGACGATCCTTGGGCTGGGCCGCGATCGCCTGGTCGAAGTCGGCGGCGCCGTTCACCGGCCCGCCCTGCGCCCACGCCTTGGGCTGGCGTTTGAGGTTCGGCGCAACGGCGAGATAGGGCGCGGCGAGATCGCTCGAAAGGATCACATGATCGGCTTCGGCTATGTCGATCGTGTGCGTCAGCGGCGCGCCGGCGAGGTTGGTGTTGATCAGCGCTGTGACGACGCCAATCTTGGCGAGGCCGACCCAGATCGCCACGTATTCGGGCCGGTTCGTCATGAAGAGCGCGACCGCGTCGCCCTTCTTCAGGCCCTGCGCCAGCGCCCAATGCGCCATCTGGTTCGCAAGCGCGTCGAACTCGGCGTAGGTGAGCGAGCGCCCTTCGAACCGGAAGGCGAGGTTGCCGGGATAGCGATCGACGGAGCGCTCGACGTCATCCCCGACGGAAATGTCAGACTCCGCGGAAACGCCCTCCGAAGCCTTCAGCGTCCGCTGCAGCCCGGTGATGAATTCCACTTCGCGCCCGATGCGCGTGAAAAGCCCCATGGCGGCGTTCGTCCCTGATGATTGTCGCTGTTTTGATTCACGGTAGGGCGCCCGCGTGCGGCTGGAAAGGCGTCGCTGAGGTCAACTCGACGTTAGGCGGTGGCGCGCTGCAGCCGAGCGCCTCAGACCGGCCACGCCTCTTGGCGGTACGCGGCGTCCCAGAACATCCATTCGTAACGGCAGCAGCGCAGAAAGGCCGCCTCCATGCGCGCCCGCTCGTCGGCGCCGGCTGCGTCTGCGGCGCGGTCATAGATTGCGATCATCCGCGTGGTCGCCGCGCCGAACGCCTCGTCGGCGTAGGTGTCGATCCAGGTCTGGTAGAAATTGTTGGGACTGGCGATCGCGCGGATGTGCAGGCCGACCTCGCGATAGACCCAGAAGCACGGCAGCACCGCGCCGACGAGCGTGGCGTAAGAGCCGGTCGCGGCTTCGGCGAGCATGAAGTTCACATAAGCGAGGCAGGTCGGCGAGGGCTCCGCCGCCTCCATCGCGGCGGCGTCGATCCCGAACTGCGCCAGATAGCCGGCATGCAGGGCGCGCTCGACGACGATCGCGGTTTCGGACGCCTTGGCGAATTCCAGGATCTCGTCAGGCCCCGGCGCCTTGGCCGCGCCGATCGCCAGGACCCGGGCGTAGGCCTGCAGATAGGCGGCGTCCTGCAACATGTAATGGCGAAACGCCGCGCGCGGCAGCGTGCCGGCGGCGAGTTCGGCGTTGAACGGCATGGAGCGCATGGCGTCGCGCAGCGGTTCGGCGCGGCGCCAGATGGCGGCGGACGGCGTCATGGGGCAGGACCTTGAACAGACGGCAAATTCAAAAGCGGGAGGATACCCGCATAACTCACGACGCCGGCCGTGACGTCCAGGGCCGCAGCAGCGCCAGGCGGACCGGAGGCGGCGACGCGGAGCGCGGCGGCAGCAGGCGGGGGCGACGCTGCAATGAGCGGCGCGAAGGCGGCCTGGGGATCCGCGAACGTCAGCGCCAAAGAGCCGGCGGGGCGGCCAGCGGCGTCCAGCGTCAAACGCCCGCTCCAGCGGCCGACAGCTGCGCCCCAGGTGAACTCGCCGTACTCGACGCGCGCCGCGCCCCCCGCTGCACCCCAGGCGCGCAGGCCGACGTTCAGGACCGTCTCGTAGCTTTCGACCACGATTGCGGCGCGCAGGCGCGCGACGTCGGGGCCGAGCGCGGCGAGCGTCGGCGGCGGCGACGGCGGGCGCCAGCCGTCGAGTTCAAGCGCCAGTTGGGCCGCCCCGGGCGTACGGGCATCGGGGCGCAGATGGGCCTGGAGCCGTTCAATGCGGGTCGCGCCGGTCGGCGTCTTCCAAACGAGGTCGCGGGCTTCGATCGACGCGCGCGCAAGGCGGCCGTTCGCCATCCGCACGCTGAACCCGGCCTCGCGCGCCGAAACGTCGGCGCGGATGCCCTCGCGCGTGATGCTGAACGCCGCATCGGGGGCGCCGATCACATGCGTCGGATCGACGGGATTGACGTGCAGCGAGGCCTTCGGCGCTGCGAGGCGCCAGGCTCTGTCGCGTGGCCCAATGACGAGATCGGTGAACCGCAACGACAGGCGCATCGGGAAGCCGTCGGCGCTGACCGCGCGCCAAGACGCCTCGCCGCCGGCTTCCCTATGCGCTGCAGCGGCGGCGTCCAGAGCGTGCAGGGCGCGGTCCTTGAGGATGAACCAATAGGCGAGCCAACCCAGTGCGGCGAGCGCGAACAGCGTCCAGGGCGCAATCAGTCCGAGCTGCCGCGGCGGCCGTGGCGCGCTCACGCTGCGGTCTCGCGCCAGAGCGCATCAGAGGCCGTTTCGATGCGCTCCTGGAGCGTCGCCATAAAGGCCTCCCGCGACAAGCCTGGTGGGATCGCCTCGAGGAATTTGAACGTCGTGACGCCGGGCGTGATGGCGTATCCCGTTTGAGGCCAAACCTTCCCCGTATCGAGCGCCAGCGGCACGCAGGGCACGCCGAGATCGCGATAGAGCGCCGCGACGCCGATCTTGTAATCGGGCGGATCGCCGGGCCTTTGGCGTGTGCCTTCCGGGAAGATCATGATTTGTCGGCCGCCGTCGCGCGCCTTGCGCGCCGCCCGCAGCATCGCCTTGAGCGCCGCGGCGTGGGCCTCGCGATCGACCGGGATGTGGCCCGACCGGCCGGCGAAGAAGCCGAACACCGGCATGGCCAGGAGTTCCTTCTTCAGCACGAACGCCACCGACGGCAAGAGCACGAACGGCGCGATCGTATCGAGCTGGGAATGGTGCTTGCCGGCGACGATGGCCGCGCCGGACGGAATGTTCTCGCGGCCCTCGACGCGAATGACCACGCCGCAAATCAAGCGCAGCCCCCACATGGACAGCGCCGCCCAGGTGCGCGCGACCTCGATCCCCCAGCGCGGATTGATCAGGACGAGCGGCATGCCGATCACGCCAACGATCGTCATGGTCCCGTAGAACCAGAGGACAAACAGAATTGACCTTATGGACTTCATGAAGAGGGCGGCTCCGCCGGCGCCGGCTCGTCGAGCGACAACAAGGTCTCGCGGCCGCGGATCACCAGATACTTCACATACTCGCCTGCGAGACGCAGGGCCGCCCCGATATCGCGTTGCCAGGAGCCGGGTGCGGTCACGGCGGTCGAGACCGGATAGGCGATCAGCACCGCCTGCGGCAACGCCGCGCGCAATTCCGCGAGGCTGCGCGGCATGTGGTAATCGGCGGTCACGATGATCAATTCGTCGAACCCGTTGCGCTTGGCCCAGGCGGCGGTCTCGGCGGCGTTGCCGAGCGTGTTCTCCGCGGCGCGCCCGACATCGACGCAGCAGCGGAAGAGATCAGGATCGGCGCCGATCGCGGCTTCGAGCTCGGCGTCGGTCACCTTGGCGTTGACGCCCGAGATCAGCAGCCGCCGCCCGCGTCCCTGCGCGAGCAGGTCCATGCCCGTCGCCAGCCGCTCCAGCGATCCGCCGGTGAGCGCCACGATCCCGTCGGCGTCCGGCAGCGGCGAGGCGGGACCGGTGCGGTGCACGGTCTGGGCGAAACCGATGAAGCCGAGCGCGAAGGCGATCAGCGCTGCGGTCACGATGCCGAGGAAGATGCCGCGCAGCACTGTCATGGCTGCAACGCCGCGCGCGCGTAGGCGCCGGCCGCCGCCGAACGCGCGCCAAGCCAGCTCAGAAAGGCCGCGCCGATCGGGGCGGCGGCGAGGGGGGCGTATTCGGTGGGCTGCAATTGCGCAAGGACGAGGGCTATTCCCGGGTCCGGGCCATTGAAACGGAGTGCGGCCAGAACCGCGCCGATGCCGACCGCCGCGACGACGCCCGCGGCAAACGCGGCGCTGGCGGCCTCGCCGCCGATCGCGCCGGCGACCTGGCCGCGGGTGGCGCCAAGATCTGCGAGCGTCGGCGCGAAGCCAACAGCGGAGGCCGCCCCGCGCGCCGCGCCGATCAGGAGCGTCGCCGCCGCCGCCGCCGCGATCGCGAAACCGCCCAGCGTGAAGGCGGCGAACTCGACAGCGGCCGAGGCGGCCCGCGCGGCGGCGGGCGCGGCGCCGCGGGTCATTTCAGCGCCGATGCCCGCCTTGCGGAAGGCGACGGCCAAAGCCTCGGAGGGGTCGGCGGTCGGGTCGGCGTCGATCTCGATCAGCCGCACGTTGGGCAGTGGCCCTGTCGGCGGCGACGGTCCGAACTGGCTGAGCAAAGCCGCCGCGCGGGCGGCGCTCATCGGTTCGGCGCTGAGTACGCCTGGCACGGCGCGGGCGATTTCGGCCGCGCGGGCGACGGCGGCCTGCTCGTCGGGGGCGGTCACGCGTACGACGATCGCGCTGAGCGCGGCCATTTCGGTGCGGTGCGCCGCGCGCACGGCGATCTGCGCGGCCATGGCCGCGCCGGCGGCCAGGAGGCAGGCGAGCGCGACGGCCCAGAACAAGGGGCGTCCGCCGGGAGGCGCCGGGGGGGCGATCATGCGGCGCGGAACTCCGAAGGCGGCGACAGGATGCCGTCGCTCATACGCCACATGGTCCCCGGCAGGCTCGCGCCAAGGTCCTCGTCTTGGGTGAGCACGATCACTGCAGCGCCCGAACGGCGGGCCTGGAGCACGAGCTTGAGGACGCGCCCGGCTGCGTCGGGCGCAAGGCCGGCGCAGGGCTCGTCGGCGATCAGGATGTCGGGGCGCATGGCCACGGCGCGGGCGACCGCGATCCGGCGCCGCTCCGAGCCGGACAGGAACGAGACGGGCCGGTCGTCGCGCAATTTCAGTCCCAGGTAGGTGAACGCCTCGGCGGCGTCGCGTTCGTCGTCTGGGACCAGTTTACGCGCCAATTCCAGAGGTGCGAGGGCGTTCTGCACCGCGGAAAGGTGCTCGAGCAGCTTCGGGGACTGGGCGATAAATCCTATGCGGCGCTTGAGCTTAGCGCGTCGGTCGGCGGGCAGACGCACGGCGTTGACGCCGAGAATGTCGAACCCGCCCGAATGAACGCGTTTGGCCAAACGCAGAACATCGGCCAGCGCGGATTTGCCCGCTCCCGCGGGGCCGTACACGACCGCGAGCTCGCCGGCTTCGGCCCGGAACGAGACCTTTTCGAGGAGCCCGTCGATCGTCGAGGCCATGAGCAAGCGGGCGGCGGGCGCTTGAGCACCAGTTTGGGCATCCTCCGCCCGGCCGTCGCGCACTTCCGTTTGACGCATGGCTCGACACTTCTCGCCGAATCGGAGCACTCGAAAAAGCATATAAGGTCAAGGAAGAGCGCCGCGTCCATGATTCTCACGTGTCCGTCCTGTTCGACACGATATTTCGCGGACGACGCGTCGATCGGTCCGAGCGGTCGGACCGTGCGATGCGCCTCCTGCGCGCACACTTGGTTCTGCCAAGGGCATCTCCTTCTGGATCAGACTGCCCCCGACGATCTGCTGCCCTCCGCCGCGAAGTCTGAGCGCGCCCCGCTGACGCGTGATCAAGTCGAGCGGATGCGCCTGGCGCAATCCGGCATGGGCGCGTCGCCCGTGGCCAAGCTGCGCCAGCAGCAGGCCGATCGCGAACGCCGCGACCGGGTGCGCGTGGCGATTGGCGCCTGGGCCGGAGCGGGCGCTGCGCTGGTTGCGTCGGCCGCCGGGGCGGTCGTGTTCCGCGAAGACATTGCGGAGATGTGGCCCAACGCAGCCGGCGCGTTCGCCGCCGTCGGGCTCGACGTCAACGTCTATGGCTTGGAATTTTCCGACCTCGACATCGACCGCACCTTCGAGGGCCCGACGCCTGTGCTCGTCGTGAAGGGCGCCGTGCGCAACATCGGAGCTGAGCAGCGCGCCGCGCCGCCGCTTCGCCTTGCGCTGCGCGACGCCCATGGCGCCGAGGTCTATTCCTGGCTGGTCAAGGTCGACGCCCCGTCGATCGAGCCGGGCGGCGCGTCGGCCTTCACGGCCGTGCTCGATAATCCGCCCGGTCAGGCCGTCGATCTGGAAGTGACGTTCGCGTCCGCAAAGGACGCTGCCGCCCATCCTGCTGTCGCCGCCCACCCGCCAGCGCCGCCGATGCCGCCGCCACAGCCGCCGATCGTTGCGCCGGAAGCCCATAGCGACGAACCGCTGGCGCTCGGTCCCGACGAAGCGCGCCAGGCCGCGCTTGACGAAGACCTGCGCCTGCGCCCCGCGACGAGCCTCGACGATACCGTGATCCGCGCCGCGCCGCTCAAAGGCGCAGCGCCGCCTTCGCCCGCCGAACTGCCGCCGCCGACGATTCGCGGGTGAGATTTATCCGCGGCCCCCGCGTGTGGGCTATAGTGCGCGCGTGACACGGGCCGCTCCCTTCGAAGTCCTTTACGACGCGCAGGCCATCGCCGTGCGCGTTGAAGCCTTGGCGGAAGCGTTGGCGGCGGAGATGGACGACAGCTGGGTCGTCGTCGCTCTGTTGCAGGGCGCCATGCCCTTCGCGGTCGATCTGATGCGGGCGCTGGCCGCCCGCGACGTGCATCCGCTGCTCGACAGCCTGTGGCTCGAGAGCTACCGCGACGCGCGCGAATCCTCCGGCAAGGTCGTCGTGCGCGCCGACCTGTCGCGCGAAATTGAAGGCCGCGCCGCGCTGATCCTCGACGACGTCTTCGACAGTGGCCGCACCATCGCCTATGCCCGCGCACACCTCGCCGCGAAAGGCGCGACGCTGACACGCGCCTGTGCAATGATCCGCAAGCCGGCGGCGCTCGGCGAGCCGATCGACCTGATCGGCTTCGATGCGCCGGACCGCTTCCTGGTCGGCTACGGGATGGACGACGCCGGCCGCTATCGCGGGCTGCCGTTCATAGCCGCGCTCTGACCGCCGCCGCCTGCAGCGCGTGATCTGCGTCTTTGCGCAAAACGAGGTCGGCCACGTCGCGCAGCGGCGCGATATGGGCGCGAAGATTGGCGAGATTGATCTTTTCCCAAACGTCCAGCGCGAAGGCGTCGGCCTGTTCGGGGCTCAGGGCCAAGAACCGCACATAGAACGAGCTTGGATCTGTGCGCGCCACATCGAGTTGGGCGCGGAAGCGGGCGAGAAACCAGCGGGCGAGGTCGGCCTCGTCGGCGTCGAGATAGATGAAGAGGTCGAGCAGGTCGACCGCGCCCGCGGGCGGCAGTCCCAGGCCCTCGAGGACGAGCACGTCGGGACGCGCGAAACGGCGGGTCTGCGATGGGTCGATGTCGTAGAGCACATGCGAGTAGATCGGGACTTCCGCTGGCCCGGTCCGGGCCGCTGCGATTGCGCGGGCCATGGCGGCGGAATCGTAGGTTTCGGGAAAGCCCTTGCGGGCGAGCAGGTCTTGCGCGGCGAGAACGGAATTCGGGAACAGGAACCCATCCGCGCCAACCAGTTCGGCCGACAGCGCGTGCGCTTCGGCAAGCGCTGCGACCACAGCGGCGGCGAGCGTGCTCTTGCCGGACGCGACCGAGCCCGTCAGGCCAATCACATAGGTTGCGCCGGGGCTGCGGCGCGCTGCGACGAACGCCGCCAATGTCGGCGCGTCTGCGCATTGCCCTTCCTGCAGGTCCATCGGCCCTCCAAATCACTCAGGCGACCTAACCTGATGGCCGCCTTGACGTTGCGCAAGGCTGGCTTGGGCGCGCGCTTGCGGGTATGCGGTGCGCCTGGACTGCAAAAAACGGGAGAGAAGCATGCCTGAGGCTTGGATCATCGACGCCTGCCGCACGCCGCGCGGGATTGGCAAAGTCGGCAAAGGGGCCCTGGCGGACATCCACCCGCAACAGCTCGGAGCCAGCGTGCTGAAGGCGCTCGCCGAACGCAACCAACTGAAGACCGCCGACGTCGACGACATCATCTGGGGCACCAGCTCCCAGCGCGGCAAACAGGGCGGCGACCTCGGCCGCATGGCGGCGCTCGACGCCGGTTATGACGTGCGCACGAGCGGCGTCACGCTCGATCGCTTCTGCGGCTCGGGCATCACGACAGTCAACATGGCCGCGGCGTCGATCATGTCGGGCATGGAGCATCTCGTCGTCGCCGGCGGCACCGAGATGATGTCCTACACCTCGTCGACGGCCGATCCGAAGGCCGCACCGATGATGGACAGCGGCAATCTGCGTCTGCGCGCGCGCCATCCGCAATCGCACCAGGGCGTGTGCGCCGACGCGATCGCCACGCTCGAAGGCATCAGCCGTCAGGCCACGGATGAATTGGCCTACGTCTCCCAGCAGCGCGCCGACGCGGCGATCAAGGGCGGCCATTTCAACAAGAGCCTGACGCCCGTCTATCGCGAGGACGGAACGCTGGCGCTCGACAAGGAAGAATTCCCGCGTCCGCAAACGACGCTCGAAGGGCTCGCTTCGCTCAAGGCCTCGTTCGAGGCGCTGGCCGAAATCCCGCTCGACGAGAAGGGCACGACCTATGGCGGCCTGATCCGTCAGGTCTATCCGGACCTCAAGATCACCCACATCCACCATGCCGGCAATTCGTCCGGGGTCGTCGACGGCGCCGCCGCCGTTCTGCTCGCCTCGCCCGACTACGCCAAGAAGAACGGCCTCAAGCCGCGCGCCCGCGTCGTCGCCATGGCCAACGTCGGCGACAGCCCAACGCTGATGCTGAATGCGCCGGTCCCGGCCGCCCGCAAGGTGCTCGACAAGGCCGGCCTGACGATCGACGACATCGACCTGTTCGAGATCAACGAGGCGTT
>JBMOIB010000109.1:0-10317 GCA_049317545.1 Caulobacterales bacterium
TCCTTGAAGCCGGCCTTCACCTCCGACGGCACCGTGACGGCCGCGAACGCCTCGGCGATTTCCGACGGCGCGGCGGCGCTCGTCATGATGCGTCAGTCGCTGGCCGAAAAGCGCGGATTGACGCCGCTCGCAAGGATCGTCGCGACCGCCGCACACGCCCACGAGCCCGGCTACTTCACGACCGCGCCCGTGCCGGCGATGCGCAAGGCGCTCGCCAAGGCGGGATGGAGCGTCGGCGACGTGGATCTGTTCGAGATCAACGAGGCCTTCGCCGTCGTCGCCATGATCGCCATGCGCGACCTCGACATTCCGCGCGAGAAGGTCAACGTCAATGGCGGCGCCTGCGCGCTCGGCCATCCGATCGGCGCCAGCGGCGCGCGCGTGATCGTCACCTTGATCGCCGCGCTCGCGCAGGCGGGCCTTTCGCGCGGCGTGGCGTCTTTGTGCATCGGCGGCGGCGAGGCCACGGCTGTCGCGCTCGAGCGCGTCGCCTGATCGCACCGCGGGCGAAGGCGGGCGCTTGAGAAACGGGCTGTTTCGCGCTCGGGGCTTGGCGCGCGACGTCCGCGTCGCCACCTTGGCTACATGAAGATGCCCGTCCTGTTTGTGAGCCACGGCGCGCCGACCATCGTGATCGACGAAAGCCCGGCGCGCCGTTTTCTCGAAGGCTATGCGGCGGCGTTGCCTCGGCCGCGCGCCATCCTCGTCGCCTCGGCGCATTTCGAGCGGCCGATCGCCACGCTGACGGGCGCCGCTGCGCCAGCGACCATCCACGATTTCGGCGGCTTTCCCGCCGAGCTTTATGCGATGCGCTATCCGGCCCCGGGCGATCCGGCGCTCGCGGCGCGCGCCGCAGCTCTGCTCCGCGAGGCCGGCCTGCCGGTTGCGATCGACCCCGCCCATGGGCTTGATCACGGCGTCTGGACGCCGCTGAAGCTGCTTTATCCGGATGCGGACATTCCCGTCGTGGCGCTGTCGGTCGATCCGGGGCGGGGGCCGTCGGCGCAGCTCGCCGTCGGGCGCGCCTTGGCGCCGCTGCGTGACGAGGGTGTGCTCATCGTCGGCTCGGGTGCGGCGACGCACAATCTGCGCGCTTTCTTCCAGGGCGGGTTCGAGGCCTCCGCGCCGCCGCCCCATTGGGTGGAGGACTTCGTCGCCTGGCTCGCCCGCGCGATCGAAGAGGGCAGGACCGACGATCTCGTGAGCTACCGCGACCGGGCGCCCTACGGCCGCGAAAACCACCCGACGGAGGAGCACATCCTGCCGCTCTTCACCGCGCTCGGCGCCGCCGGCGGACCAGGTGTTCGCGCGCACGCCAGCATCGATCACGGGGTGCTTGCGATGGACGCCTTCGCCTTCGCAGGCGCGTAAGCTTGGCGGGACGCGCGCGGCGCGGCATTGTGCGGCTGATGGAGCCGTGATGAGCGCCGACGCCGACCGCGACCGTTTTCTCGAACAGGCCAAATGGTGCCGCGCGTTCGGCTCGCCGTTCACGGCGGCCTTGATGGATGCGCTGGCCGAGGACGTCGCAACCTTCGGCCCGACCGCGGCCATCCTCGCCGACATTCCCGAACTGCGCCGCGCCGACGCCATGCCGCTGCGGATCGCCGGCGCCCTCCACGCGCTCGTTCTCTCCGGCCGCGACCCCGGCCTCGCCGCAGAATATCCCGCGCAGCGGCGCGCCTGGGACATGGCGACCCTGTTTCCCAAGGCGCAGGCGGCGATGGAGCGCGAGCCGGTCTGGTTCGCCGATTTCCTCAAGCATCCGCCGCAGACCAACGAGACACGCCGCACCATCGCGCTCCTGCCGGCCTTCGCCGCCGCCGCCGCGGGCGGTGGGCCGCTGCACATGCTCGAAATCGGCGCCAGCGCCGGCCTCAATCTGTCGTGGAGCCAGTTCGCCTATCGCACGCGCGAATGGGCCTGGGGCCGCGTCGCCGAGGACCGCCCGATGGTCGACGCCGAATGGCGCGGGCCGCCGCCGAACCTGCGCCTCAGCCTCGACGTACGCAGCCGATTAGCCTGCGATCAGAACCCGCTCGACGTTCGCGATCCCGCGCAGGTGCTGCGGCTCAAGTCCTACATCTGGCCCGACCAGCGCGACCGCATCGACCGCTTCGACCGCGCCGTCGCGCTGGCGATCAAGGAGGACATCCATGTCGATCGCGCCGATGCAGGGGTGTGGCTGACGTCGCGCCTCATCGGGCGCCTGCCCGAGGGCGTTTCGATCCTCTACCATTCCATCGCCTGGCAATATTTCGCGCAGTCGACGAAGGACGCGCTCGCCGCCGTCATCGAGCGCACCGCAGGCATCGCCGAACCGACGCGACGGTTCGCCTGGGTCCGCTTCGAGCACGACCGCCTCCTCGGCTATCCCGAAGACGGCTATTCCGTCGATGTCGTCGTCTGGCCGGGGGGAGAGCGGCGCCGGATTGCGCGCACCGATCCCCACGCCCGCTGGGTCGAGATAATCTAGGCGGGCGGGTAGGCGAAAGCGGCGTCCCAGGACTTGTCGAGCGCGGCGAGCGCGTCATTGGCTGGTCGCGCCTGGAGCTTGCCGCCGTCGTCGGTCACCAGGCCGTAGCGCAGGAGTTTGCCCAACGCGTCGCCGATCTCGAAATCGACCTCGACGGCGAACGCCTCACGCAGCATCGCCTCGCAAGCCTTGTCGAGCTCGGGCTTGGTTTGCGGGCCAAGCGCGCGCAGCGTCCACCAGGCCAGCAGCGCCTCCTTGGCGTCCTGCGCCTCGGCTGCGCCGACAAGGCCGTCGAGCACGCCGGAATTGTTGGCGATGGTATGGAAGTACACCGTCTCGGCCAGCCGCCGCTGATAAAGGAGCCGCTGGCGATCGAACTTCAAACGCTGGCGCATTAGGAACGCGCCGAGCGCCACCACGCCGGACAGCGCCGCAAGCGCGCGCTGCAGACCGTCCTTGGAGATCGCGCCCTGTACGCCGAAATAAGCCGCGATTACCGCGAAAATCACCGGCAGGGCGTTGGCGAGCTGGAACAGGAGCGGCGCGCCGCCGGCGATAGCGGGGACGCCCAGAACGACCTGATCGGTGCGCTTCATCGTCGGCGTCGCGCCCGGATGCAGACTTGGCATGTCGACGCGCGGCACCGAGCCGAAATGCTTGATGAGGATCGCGCCAGGGCGCGCCCCGCGGCGCAGGCGTTCGAAGGCGCGCGCCTCGGACTTCTCGAGGCCTTCGCTTTTGAGCTGCACAATCACTACGACGTCGTCGAACACCTCGGTGGAGACCTCGCGCTTGACGAGCCCCCACCACCGGCGCGCCGTGACCTTCTCCGGCGCTCCCCCGCGGGTGAAGAAGCGGATTGCGGCAATGCCGTCCTGATTCATCCGGACACGGACGTCATTGAGCGAGTCGAAATCGTCGGCCTCGAACAGCGACGCAGCCGGGGTCTCGACGAAATTGGCGCGTGCAAGCACCGCCTCGAAGCCCCGCAGGAAGCCCGCGGCGTCGGCGTCGCCGCGCGGGGCTGCGTCGGGGTCGAGCGGCCGGTAGACGTCGCGCAGGCGCTCGAGCCCTTCGAACGCCTCGTAATGGATCAGCGCCGCGAGCATGCGGCAGAGGTCGGCGAACCGGGCGCGGTCGCCCGCGTCGAGGCCCTCGCGCGCGGCCAGGGCGGCGATCAGATCGGATTTGGAAACGGGTATGTAGTTTTCGCGCGTCAACGGCAGTCTCCCCGCCCAATGCCTAGCCTGGATTTTTCGCCGGAACCATGGCCGCGATCGCGCCGCGCGGCTGAGCCGGCGCCATTGACGCCTCGCGCGCCGCCCCGCACCCTCCGCACCCATGACGCTTGTCCTTCGCCTCGCCCTCGCGGCTGTTCTCGCGTGCCTCGCTCTTCAGGCGCCGTCCGTCTCGGCTCAAACTCCGGGGGGCGATCCGCTCCGCGGCGTGCCGGCCGGCGCCTTCGCCGGCGGCGAGATCGCCTGGCCGCCCAAGGAGGCCGCCCGCCAGCAGGCCTTGCTCGCGGCGGCGCTCGATCGGCTGGCGCCGCAACGGCCGGGCGTGCGCGACGTCTATGTCCTGTCGGCGGGCCTGTGGAGCGACGCCGTGTTCGCCAACGAGGCCGGCAAGGCGGGCGAGATCCTGCGCAAGCGCTACAAGGCCGATGGCCGCGTCGTCGTGCTCGCCAATTCCGAGGCCGGCGCCCCCTTGGCCTTGCCGGCGGCCACGCCCGGAACCATCAGCGCCGCGCTCGGCCGGATAGCCGCCAAGATGGATCCCGCCGAGGATGTGCTTTTGCTGTTCCTCACCTCGCACGGCGACAAGTCCGGCGTGGCGGTGTTCGAGAAGGACCGGATGCGCGCCAATCTGACGCCCTCGGCGTTGCGGGCGCTGCTCGACGACACCGGCGCGCAGAATCGTATCGTCATCATCTCGGCCTGCCACGGCGGCGTTTTCGTGCCCGCGTTGGCGGGGCCCAAGACGATCGTCGCAACGGCCGCCTCCAGCGAAAAGACCTCGTTCGGCTGCCAGCCCGAGAACGAATGGACCTATTTCGGCGACGCCTTGTTCAACCAATCGATGAGCCGCGGGCGTGGCCTCATGCAGGCCTTCGCGGAGGCCAAGGCCTATGTGTCGATGTGGGAGCAGCGCGACCGGTTGACGCCGTCGGAGCCGCAATTGTCGGTCGGCGCCGAGGCTGGCGCTTTCCTCGTCCAGATCGAAAAATGACGCGCCGCCGCGGCGGTTCAGCGCTCCTGCGTCATCGCATGCACGAGGCCGAGGGGCGCAGCCGTTGTGCGCTTGGCGACGCGGATCACGATGCGGGACTGCACGTCAGAGACCAGGCCGAGGCTCAAGATCTTGTCGCGCAGGAAGTCGTCATAGGCGTGCATGTCGGTGGTGATGATGCGCAGCATATAGTCGACCGCGCCGGTGACGGTGGCGCAGTCGACGACCTCGGGCCAATCGATCACGGCGGTTTCGAAGCGCTCAAGGTTTTCGCGTGTCGGCAGGACGAGTTTGACGCTCGCGATCACTTCAAACGTCAGGCCGAGCCGTTCGCGATCCAAAAGCGTGACCCGGCCAGTGATGACGCCGAGTTCCTCCAGGCGTTTGATCCGCCGCCAGCAGGGCGACGACGACAACCCGACCCGCTCGGCGATCTCGGCGACGGACAGCGCCGCGTCGGTCTGCACCAGATCGAGGATCTTCGCGTCGACGGCGTCGATGTCCAAGGACGATTTGGATGACAAAATATTCCCCCAGGATCGGGCATTTCGCAGCCGATTGACGCGAATTCCTGGCGGAACATTAGAAAAAAGGCAAACAATTTCGCGCGAACTGAGGCAAAACATTCCTGCGCAGCCGGCGAGCGGGCGAAGGAGACGTCATGAGTAAGCGGGTCGTTTCACTCGATGACAAGTACGGACTGCTCGAAGGCCGTGTGTTTGCGACCGGCATCCAGGCGCTCGTGCGCCTCCCGCTGGACCAGAAGCGCCTCGATCGCGCGCGCGGCCTCAATACGGCGGGCTTCATCAGCGGCTACCGCGGCTCGCCGCTCGGCGGCTACGACCAGCAACTCAAGCGCGCGCAGAAATTTCTCGACGCGCACGACGTCGTCTTCTGGGAAGGGCTCAACGAGGACCTTGGCGCGACCGCGGTCTGGGGCTCACAGCAGGTCGGGTTGTTTCCCGGCGCCAAGTTCGATGGCGTGTTCGGCCTCTGGTACGGCAAGGCGCCCGGCGTCGACCGGACCGGCGACGTCTTCAAGCACGCCAACTTCGCCGGCGCTTCGCGCTTTGGCGGCGTTCTCGCCATCGCCGGCGACGACCATTCCTGCAAGAGCTCCACTTTGCCTTCGCAATCGGAGTTTGCGTTCCAGGACGCTGAAATCCCCGTCCTGTCTCCCGCGAGCGTGCAGGACGTGCTCGACATGGGCCTCATCGGCCTCGCGATGAGCCGCTATTCCGGCGCCTGGGTCGGCATGATCGCGCTCGCCGATACGATGGACAGCGGCGCAGTGATCGACGTCGGGCTCGATCGACTAGCGCTTGGCGATCCTGGCCTCGCGCTCGACGTGCATATGCGTCCCGGCGACAAGCCGATGGATAAAGAGGCGCGCCTTCGGCTCGTCAAACTGCCGGCCGCCCAAGCGTTTGCGCGCGCCAACACCCTCGACCGCATCGTGCTTGGCGCACCGCGCCCGCGTCTCGGTGTGATTTCGACCGGTCAGGCGACCCGTGACGTTTTCGAAGCGCTCGACTGCATCGGGCTCACGCCGCAACGCGCCGCTGACGCGGGACTTGCGGTCTTCAAGGTCGGCATGCCTTGGCCGCTCGAACCCCAGGCCGTACGCGCCTTCTGCGACGGGCTCGACGAGGTGATCGTCGTCGAGCACAAGCGCGACCTCATCGAGAGCCAGCTCAAGGCCGTTCTCTACGATCTGCCGGACGCGCGCCGCCCGCGCATCGTCGGCAAGCGCGACGAGACCGGCGCGCCGCTCCTGTCGCCGCTCGGCGCGCTGGCGATCCCGGTGATCGCCAAGACCATCCATGATCGTCTGCCTGCGGAGCATCGGCCGCAGGGCGCGGCGGCCTATTTCGCCCGCGTGCAAAAAAGCCTCGATGCGGCGAAAGCTCTCGAAGCCGACGTCCACCGCAAGGCGCATTTCTGCTCGGGCTGCCCGCACAACACCTCAACTGTGGTGCCCGAAGGGTCGCGCGCGCTCGCCGGCATCGGCTGCCATTACATGGCGACGTTCATCGGCCGCGCCGACATGACCTCGCAGATGGGCGGCGAAGGCATCGCCTGGGTCGGGCAGGCGCCGTTCACGTCAGAGAAGCACGTGTTCGTCAATCTCGGCGACGGCACCTATTCGCACTCGGGTTCGCTTGCGATCCGCGCGGCGGTGTCGGCCGGGATCAACGTCACCTACAAGATCCTCTACAACGGCGCCGTGGCGATGACCGGCGGCCAGGAAGTCGAATCCGGCCAGACCGTCGCCCAGCTCGTCTATCAATTGCGCGGCGAAGGCGTCGCCGAGGTCGTCGTCGTCGCCGACGATCCCGAACGCCACGTTCAGTCCGGCGAAATCGGCCCGCTCGTCAAAATCTACGGCCGTGATCGCCTGGCCGAAGTCCAGACCCGCCTGCGCGACGTCAAGGGCGTCACCGTCCTCATCTATGATCAGGTCTGCGCCACCGAACGCCGGCGCAAGGTCAAGCGCGGCCTCGCGCGCGCAGCGACCAAACGGGCGTTCATCAACACCGAGGTCTGCGAGGGCTGCGGCGATTGCTCGGTGCAGTCGAATTGCCTGAGCGTCGAGCCGGTCGAAACCGAACTCGGCGCCAAGCGCCGGATCAACCAATCGACCTGCAACCAGGATCTGCGCTGCGTCGACGGCTTCTGCCCCAGCTTCGTGACGGTAGAGGGCGCGACCAACGCCCAGCGCGCCAAGGCGCGCCCGCCGATCGACGCCTCAAACCTTCCGGATCCGGAGCTTCCGAACCTCGATCATACCTGGAGCCTGATCTTTACCGGCGTCGGCGGCACCGGCGTCACGACGATCGCCGCCATCCTCGGCATGGCCGCCCATGTGGACGGGCTCGCCTCGACCACGCTCGACATGACGGGCCTCGCCCAGAAGGGCGGGCCGGTCGTCTCGCACGTGCGCATCGCCCGCGATCCCGAAGCGATCCGCTCGGCGCGCACGCCCACCGCCGGCGCGAGCGCGCTCATCGCCGGCGATCTCATCGTCGCAGCGAGCGCCGATGCGCTCGCGCTCGTCGATCCCACGCGCACCCGCGCCGTCGCCAATCTCGACGTCGCGCCAACCTCGGAATTCATTGCCGACCGCACGGCGAAGTTCGACGCTGGGCGTCTGCGCGGACGGCTCGAGAAGGCGGTCTCTGGGCTCTCCGGCGTCGACGCCGAAGGCCTGTCGGAGGCTTATTTCTACGACCAGATGTACGCCAACATGATCATGTTCGGCTTTGCGTGGGCAAATGGCCTCGTGCCGGTCTCGGGCGCTGCGATCGCTTCTGCGATCGCACTCAACGGCGTCGCCGTCGCCGACAATCAGGCCGCATTCGACATCGGCCGGATCGCCGCGTTCGCGCCCGAACGGCTCGTCGGCGGGCCGGCGCGGCCGACACGCGCCGAGCTTGATCTCGATGCGTTGATCGCTGACCGCGCGCAGCGGCTCGAAGCCTACCAGGACGCCGCCTACGCGGCGCGCTATCGCGCGCTCGTCGATCATGTGCGCAGCCGCGAGGCCGGAGCCGGGCTCGGCGAAAAGCTCACGCGCGCGGTCGCGCGCAACGCCTACAAGCTGATGGCGTACAAAGACGAATACGAGGTCGCGCGCCTCTACACGTCGGGCGCCTGGGCGAAAGCGATCGGCGAGACCTTCACCGGCGACTACAAGCTGAGCTTTCATCTCGCCCCGCCGCTGCTGGCGCCGCGCGACGCCGTCACCGGACTGCCGCGCAAGATGCGGTTCGGCCGCTGGATGTTCACCGCCTTCAAGGCGCTCGCCGCCCTGCGCGGCCTGCGCGGGACCTGGGCGGACGTCTTCGGACGCACGCACGAGCGCGTCCAGGAACGCGCCCTGCGCGACGCGTATGAGGCCGAAATGCGCGCGCTCGCCGATGCCCTGGATCCGGGCGCCCACGATCTCGCGGTGCGCCTCGCCGAGACGCCCGACGCCATCCGCGGCTTCGGCCACGTCAAGGCCCGCGCCGTCGAGACCGTCGCCGCCGAGCAGGCGCATTTGCGCGCGGCGCTCGCCGCCGCCCGCAACGCCGCGCCCGCCCGCGCGCCCCGCGCCGCCGCAGTGGCCGAATGAAAGCCGCCCCTTCAAACCCTTGCGCCGCCAAACCGGCGCCGCTAGACATCCGCGCTTCCCGGTGGCGTAGCTCAGTTGGTTAGAGCGTGGGATTCATAACCCCAAGGTCGGTGGTTCAATTCCACCCGCCACCACCAATGCTTTCAAGCACTTACGTCTCGCAAAACGGCCTCTGCCGACAGGCGATACCCCCTCTGGACACCAAATAGACACCCAGAGAAGGCGGCTGGGTTGTAGTCGCTCCTCGATTGAATGTCAGCGGGCGATTCGAACGCGCGGCCATTACGTGGCCAGCAGGGCGAGGCCAATCACGTCGCGCGCTCAGGCGTGATGTGCCGTTGGCGACCTTGTGGGCGCCATTTCGTGGAACCGATCACACCGCTGGCGATCACTCTAAATCGCCCTAGGACGGTTCATAGGCGTCCGCTGCTGTCGCAGCTCTGGACCTTGCCGGGCTAGGGCCTTAGCAAGGCCCCGCGATCGTCCGAGTCCGGCGGAAACAACTACCTCTCACCCGGAAACACCACGCCTGTTGAACGCGCCGAACAACCGGGAATGCTGGGCAACACCTCAGCAGCTTGGGAACATTCCGATGAGCACCTTCGACCCTGCCGATGTCGATACCCTCTTCTCGCGAAAGGATGCCGCGCGGTATCTGACCGGCCTCGGGCTGGCGACAGCGCCACAAACTCTGGCGCGCAAGTTCCATGAGGGCGACGGCCCCCTCTGCACGCACGTTGGCCGTCGGGCCATGTACCGGAGGAGCCACCTGGACGCTTACTTCAGCACCTTGGTTTCCGCCCCGCGGCGGTGCTCCGCCGAGCCCCGCTCCACGCCGGCGAGGCGATAGCGCCGAAACTCGGCTCATCCCTGGCGCGAAAGGAATTGGCGGACCATCGGCGGAGTGCTGGCCTGTTTTCGGTGGGAACGTGGACGCACGGGCATGCGCATAGACAAGCTGATGCCGCTCAAGAAGGTGATGGGCGAACTTGGAGTGAGCCGCCCAACCCTGTGGCGCGCCACCAAGGCGGTCCCGCGTTTCCCGGCGCCAACGATCGTCCAAGGCCGTCTCTTCTGGCGTGCAGACGAGTTGCCCGCCCTTCGCGAAGCGATGAACCGGTATGCCGGTCGCGGCGCATTCGAGAAGGAGCAACTGCGCGAACGTCTGCGCTTAGAACGCGATACGGCCCGTCGCAGGCGAACGTCCAGGCGGTCAAAGCCGGATCTGTCGTCTATTGACCTTTTCGATTGGGCGGGTTCGCCGCGAGAAAAATAACAGCACGACCCTGGTCGACGGGGGGATCTCGAGAAAGTCGAGCGTCTTGGATTCGAAGCCCCTGGGCAGTCACGCATGATCCGGTGTGGCTTAGCCTTCCGGCGCGACGTCGGCGTCGATAGTTCGGATCGGTGGGGCAGGAGCCGGCGTTTGCGTACGACCGGCAACCGCGCCAAAGCAGACGTTCGAGACCTTGGCCTTGGTGACCGTGTTTGGCCC
>JBMOIB010000110.1:0-10245 GCA_049317545.1 Caulobacterales bacterium
AATCCCTCCGTCTCCGCCAGCTCCTTCCAACTGACCCTCGATCCGCCGCGGCGGTGAATGCGATCCATCTGCTCGCCGTCCGGCAGCGCCGGGTTTAGGCGGCGTCGCGCGTCATCGGCGCGCCCCATCGCAACAGCGCAAGCGCGCATAGCGCCCCCATGGCGATCTCAAACGCTGTGACCGCCAGGAGCGCGGCGTTCGGCATGCCATCCACGCACATGCCGATCAGTCTGGACGCCCCATAGGAGAGGTAGAGAGTGGCCGCCACGATGTTTGCGGTGTGTCTGAGCGCGGCGAAAAAGGCGCCGAGAAAGATGAGAGCGCCAGCGCCCAGAGCGGCGCCGCCGCTGGCGCGCATTTCATTGAGAAGATTGACGTCGCTACCCAAGCCGATGCCGGCGGACGCTTGGAACGCAACCGGGGTCGCAAGCATGCCGCAGCCGACGCCAACGCCGAAGGCGCCTGCAACAAGCAGGAGGGCGCGTAGCATGAGAGCGTTTTTCATCGATTGCTCCTCCTAACGATCGGCGCGATCGGATGAGCTGTCGGCGCGCATCGCACGGCCGCGCGCAGAGGCGTGTTGGACCCGGACGATGGCGGCGCCGCTTCCAATGTTCACCCCGCAACTTGACATGGTGTCGATTGACGCGCCGACGGATACGTGTAGCTTTACACCATGTCAATTGATGCGCCCGATACTCGCCTGCGGATCGTGCAGGCCACGGTCAAACTCCTGGAAGGCGGAGAGGCGCAGGCGATCCGCATGACGGACATCGCCGATCGCGCCGGCGTCTCGCGTCAGGCCGTCTACCTGCATTTCGCGACGCGGGCCGAACTCTTGGCGGCGGCGACGCACTACATCGAGGATGTCCATGGCTCCCAGGAGCGGCTTGCCGCAAGCCGCGCCGCCAGGACGGGACTAGAGCGTCTCGACGCCTATATCGACGCGTGGGGAAACTTCATCCCGGACATCTTCGGCGCCGCAAAAGCGCTCATGGCGATGAGTGATGCGGACGACGCCGCAGCAACGACTTGGCGCGCACGGATGCGCGATATGCGCGAGGGATGCGAGGCGGCGATTCTCGCGCTGAAGCGGGACAAGATGCTCGCTCCGCGGTATTCGCCTGCGCAGGCCACGGATCTGCTTTGGATGCTCCTTTCGGTGCGCAACTGGGAACATCTGAACATCACGTGCGGCTGGTCGCAGACGCAGTACATCGACGCGATGAAGGCGATGGCGCGCGACCTGTTCGTCAAAGACGGCGCATCGACTCGTCGCGCACGTTCGAAGTGACCGCAAATCGGCGCGTCGCGTCGCCATGATTGCCGCTGCCTTTCTCCACGCGCGATCATCCGCTCCAGGAATACTCGAGCATCAGGGCCGCGAGACGTGCGGTGGAATGGCCGTAGCGGGTTTTGATGTCGCTGAGCGCCGCGTTCAGTGCGGCGAGCGGTGTGGCGTCGCCCAGCGGCGGGAGAACGCGCGTCATGCCAGCGGACGCTGTGGGAACGAGTTCAAGTCCAAGTCTGGTTTTGATGGGCGCAGCGCTGTCGGCGATCGCGAACGCCTGCGATCGGAAGGTGCTGGAGTAGATGTCGCTCACCAGGGCGAGCGCCGCTTCGTCGACGCCGTCGGCGACGGGGATGCCGATCCGGTCGAGGGGCCAGTGGGTGGCGCGATTGCGCGCAGCGGTCCAGAGCGCGTCGCCGGACAATGAAAAGGCTGCGCTGTCGTGGTCCGCGCCCCAGGTCTGAACGCCCAGACGTGCTGCGACGCTAGATGCAGCGACTGGCCCGCCAATCGCTTCGACGAGCGCGAGCGCGAATGGCATCGAAGCGGACACGCCCGTGGTCGTCGCGACGCCGCGATCAATGACGAACCGCCGATCGCGCACCCATTGCATCGTCGGATTGGCCCTTTGCAGCTCGCCGATGCGGAACCAATGCGTCGTCGCGCTGCGTCCAGCGATCAGGCCGGCCTGCGACAGCACAAGCGCGCCCGCGCAGATGCCGCAGACCAATGCCCCCGCTTTGCTCTGCATACGGATCCAGTCGAGGACGACGGCATCGTCGGGGCGATGCATTGCAGGCACGATCACGTAATCAGCGCCTTTGGGCCAGCGGGCGTCGAACGCCGCGATCTCCATCTGCGGGCGGACGTTCAAGGCCGGCATCAGGGGAACAATCGCGCCGCTCGGCGAGACGACGACGACCTCCGCGAGGCCTGATGCGCGCAGCACGGCGTAAGGGATTATGAGATCCGTTGTCTCTGCGCCATGCGGCGCGCCGAGGACCGCCACGACGGGGCGCGCCCGCCTGGGCGGGCGCAGCGCAGCAATCGTTCCGGCGCGCTCGTCCGCGCTCAGAGGCGCCGGCGCCGCGTGCGTCGCGGGCGCGGCGCAGGCGCCGATCGACAGCCCGAGCGTCGTGGTCAGAAACGATCTTCGATCCATAGGCGCCTCCAGGTGACGACATCTGGTTTAGCCGGACGACAGCTTGACCGAAAGGACAGCCAAGCCGCATATTCAGCCATGCCGCGCCCAACGCCCGCGATCGTTCTCATCGCCTTCGACGGTGTGGAGCCGCTCGATGTGTCCGGGCCCGCAAGCGTGTTCTCGCGCGCCAGGCGTCTTTGCGCGCAGGCGCCAGAGGTCATCCTCGCCTCGCCACGGGGCGGGGAGGTCCAGACCAATTCCGGGCTCGTGCTGGCGGGCGCGCGGTCGATCGCGGGCCTGCGCGGCCCGTTCGACGCCATCCTCGTCGCCGGTGGGGAGGAAGCTGCGCTGCGGCGCGCCATCGTTGATGACGGGCTCGGCGCGTGGCTCAGGCGGTCGGCGCCATCGGCACGGCGCATCGGCAGCGTCTGCACCGGCGCCTTTGCGCTAGCCGCCGCAGGTTTGCTCGATGGCCGGCGCGCCACGACGCACTGGAACGCCTGCGCGGAACTCGCGCGACGCTTTCCGAACGTCGCCGTCGAACCGGACGCCATCCACGTCGTCGATGGACCGGTCTGTACGTCCGCGGGCGTCACCGCCGGGATAGACCTCGCGCTGGCCCTGGTGGAGGCGGATTTCGGCGGCGCGATCGCCGCGCAGATCGCCCGCGAGCTCGTGCTTTTTCTGCGCCGTCCCGGCGGCCAGTCGCAATACAGCGCCGTCACCGCCGCCCATGACGGCGCCGGTGACCGCATGCGCGCGGTCATCGCGTGGATCGCCGCGCATTCCCATGATGATTTGAGCGTCCCGGCGCTTGCCCGTCGGGCCGGGATGAGCGCGCGCAATTTCTCGCGGGTGTTCACGCAGGAGACGGGCGTTTCGGTCGCGCAATTCGTTCTGGCGAGCCGTCTCGATCGCGCGAAGGCTTTGCTTGAAGCGACGTCCGTGCCGCTCGAACGCGTTGCCGAGCGTTCCGGTCTGGGTTCGATCGACAGTCTTCAGCGGCTGTTTCGCGCGCGCGTTGGCGTGACGCCTTCGGACTATCGAATGCGATTTCAGCACCGAAAGCGCCCAGTACGATCCGGGCGTCTCAGCACGGACGGGTAAATGCGATGCCGGCGCTGTGTCGCACGCCGACTGGCGGTCGGCCCTGCTGCTGCAGGGCCGACCGCTTGATCATCAGAACGCCACGCGGCCGGAGATCGTGATCGGCGCGCTCCAGCGGGCGCCGTCATCGTTGATCCGGGCGAGGCCGAGCGGGCCGATCGCGCTGTCGTTTCCGTCGAGCTTGCCCTGATAGCGCAGGCCGATTTCGGCGCGGATCGAGAAGCGATCCGACACGTCGTAATCCGCGCCGATGTCCCCGCCGACGGTGAACGAGGTGCTGTCGTCATAGAAGGCGACGTTGGAGAGCACGATGTCGTTGGGTTCCGCGCCGACGCCGGTCGGGACGGGCACCGTGAACGAGGCGCGGATTTCATCGACGCGCGCGACGCCGATGCGGCCGGCGATGAACGGCTTGATCGTAGCTTCCGGATAGAAGAACTGGCGCAGACCGGCTTCGAACGTGGTCGCCTTGTAGTCGCCGAAGCGGCCCTGAACCGGCAGCGACGCCGACAGCGCCGGAACGAACGCCGTCCCGACCTGCGTCGAGCCCTGATCGGCCGTTACGCGATTGATCGCGGCGAACACTTCGCGATTGCCCGAAAGGCCATAGGCGCCCTCGAGCCCATAGGTGGCCGCTTCGCCGTAGATGTCGTCGAACGTGCGGGCCTGGATGCGCAATTCGGCGCCGACGGCAGGCAGGTTCGGGTTGAGGGCGCGCAGCGAGGCCACAGGCGCCGTCGCGCCGCCATGGACATCGCCAGACACGGAAAGATCAACGCCGGCCTTGGCCGAGCCCGCGAATTGGCCGGGCTGCAAAGGGCCCGCGGTCGCCGCAGCCGAAGTCAGGGCCAAAACGGCCATTGTGAGGACAAAGGTCTTCATCGGATTCTCCAAGAACAACAGGGGCGTTCTCCCCTGGGTCTAAACATATTCTATATGCAATAAGAAACAAGAAGCGAGCGCTTATTTCCGGTTGGGACGACGCGCCGCGTCACGGCGGCTGGCGGCGCCAGGTCTGACGCGCGTCCCAGCGTGTGCTCAATGCGAGCCAGCGCGTCCTGGTTCCCGAACGCTAGGCCATGGCGCCTGGGCGCCCCGGACGAGGGCGCGCCGCGATGAGGGTTCGAGGCGGGGCCCACGGATCGGCCTGGAGCGCGGCGATCAACGGGGACCTCTTGAACTCCGCTGCGGAACGTCGCTTGCCCGCCATCATCGGCTGATGGCCGCGTTCGTCTTGGTTGCGCGGTTGAAGGTGTCACCCTCGATATAGGCGCTGGGGCTCGGGCAGGTCGTGACCAGCACGTTGCGGTCCATCGGCGCGCCGGCGCGAACGTAGATCCGCGCGGCGTTGCGCAGACCTGGGGGCGCGGCGAAGCGCGACAACCACAGATGCCGGATTGATTCATGGTCAATTCGAGCGCTTGCCGGCGAATTGTCCGGGCGGACCATGCGTCGCGCTTGCAATGCCTTGCCGGCCGCGGTCTGCGCCGTAGTGTAAATTCCCCACCAATCGGAGACGCGCCATGCGCTCGTTCACCATGAATGCTCTCGCGGTCGCCGCCCTGGTCATGGCCAGCGGATGCGCGGCCATCGGACGATCGGCGACGATCGTAGCGCAGCCTTCGGGTGTTCGGAGCGCCGAGGCGCATCTGACCTCGAATGGTCGTGTGGCCGGCCGCGTCTGCCGATCCTTGAACGTCACTAATCCCGATCATTATGACGTCGACATCGTTGTGCGCGACGCTGCCGGCTCCGTACTGCTGACGCGCGTCGCCCGCGCTCAGGCTTTCGCAGGACGCCCGGACGTCCCCAATTGCGCCGGGTTCGCCGCGGCGATCGGCGAGGCCGGCGCGCGGGCTGCAACGGCCGAAGTGACCGTCCGCGTTCCGCGCGCCAGCTGAGACCTAGAAGTCGGCCGTCACCGCCAGTCGGATCGATCGGCCGGGCAAGGGCGTTTCATCCTTCAAGAACGATGTGTGCACGCGGCCAAGCTCGTCGGTCAGGTTGCGCCCGTCGAGCCGCACTGTGATTGCACCATCCCGGCCGCTGGGGCGCCACGCCAGCCCGGCGTTGAGCATCGTATAGCCCTTGGTCGTCGTTTCGAACTCTGCGGCGCGGTCCTGGGCGCCCACATTGACTGCCTCGAGCGACCCAGACCAAGAGTCGGAGTCCGCCGTAAGACGCACACGCGCCGTGCGCGGCGGGATCCGCGGCAAGGCGCCGCCCGACGCGAACTCCGCGCGCACGACGTCCAAGGACGCGCGCCCGCCAACCGCAAACGGACCGAGATCGAACAGTTTTGCGGTGGCCGAAATCTCGCCGCCCGTGAAGCGGGCGTCCTTCTGCACATAGGCGGCGATGGGGAGGATGCTTGCGTCGGGCGGAATGGAGGGATCATCCGCCGACGCTGCGAAGCCCTCGACCCCGGCGTCCTCGTCGCTCCATTGCACGTCGCCGCGGTTCACGAGCGCGATGTAGTCCGAGAAATCGACGTGATAGAGATTGACCTCGAAGCCCCACGCGTTCTTGGCGTAGCGGACGGAAGCTTCGATGCTCCGCGCGGTTTCGGGCTTGAGTCCGTCATCGCCGATTTCATACGTCCGCGTGGCGACATGGGCGCCGTCGGCGTAGAGCTCGACCGCTGACGGCGCGCGCTCGGTCTTCGCCACGTTCACGCCTGCGAACCATCCTTCCGCCGGCCGTGCGAACGCCCCGATCGAGAGGCTCGACGCATTGAACGTGCGCCCAGGCGCTATCGCGCTTTCGATCTCGGTGCGGTCGAGCCGCACGCCGCCTTCGAGGCCCCATTTCTGGCGATCAAATCGTTCGACGGCGAACACGCCCGCTTTGCGGGTTTGCGAGGGAGGAATGAACGCCTCGTCGCCCAGCGCTTCGAGATCGGCGTCGCTCGCCTGCACCCCGACCGCGCCCTTGAGCGCGCCTACAGTGTGATGCGCCTCAAAGCGCGCTTCCCAGCCCTGGCTTTCGAAGCGCGTGCCGGCTTTCCCGTCCGCCTCGTACTCGGTGTGGGTATAGTCGGAATGCTGCGTCGCGAAGTCGATGCGGTCGATCGGACCAAAACTTACCTTGGCGTCGCCGCGCGCTTCGATGCGGGTTTGCTCAAGGTCTATGCGTCCGCCCGGCTCGCCCGGCGCTTCGGGCAAAAGACCGTATTCGGTCTCCGTCCGTTTGGCGGCGAGCCCGGCGAAACTCTCTGCGCCGACGAAGGACGCGCCGACGCCAAAGGTGCGCAGTTTCGTCCAGGAATTGGGCGTCGTTCCGATGGGGGTCTCGTAATCTTCCGTTTCGCGAGCCGAGACTGCGCCGCGCAGGACGAGCGGACCGAGCCCCGTCGTCGCATCGAGTGCGCCTTCGCGGCCGTCATCGACGCTGTTGAGCGTCGCGAGCGCGTGGCCTTTGATCCCGTCGACGCGACGCGTCGGTATGCTTTGGTCGATCACGTTGACGACGCCGCCGATCGCGTTGCCGCCGTAAGCGAGCGCCGCTGCGCCGCGAAGGATCTCGATCCGTTCGGCGTCGAGGCCGTCGGAGGTGACCGCGTGATCCGGGCTCGCAGTGGAGGCGTCGATCGCCCCGATGCCGTTCTGCAGGACGAGCACGCGATCCTCGCCAAGGCCGCGGATGATCGGGCGGCTCGCGCCCGCGCCGAAGTAGCTCGTCGCAATCCCCGGAAGGGCGGAAAGCGTGGTTCCGATGCCGCCGTTCAACGTTGCGACGATCTCCTCGCGCTTGAGAACTTCAGCGCCTTGAAGGCTGTCGATCCGCGCGCTCTCGAGGGGCGCCGTAACGATGATTTCGGCGGGGGCGTCGGGTTTGGCCGCTGCTGCAAGCGCAGGCGTTACGATGAGCATGGACCCGGCGAGAGCCAGGAACCCGCTTTGAAGGGTGTTGCAGGTTTTCATATGGAGGCCCAACCGGTCCGCGGGGCGCGGCCGGATGCAGAATGGTCTGATTGAACGCCATAGGCGTCCGCGATCCGTGTGCGGATCAGACCGGCGGCGCGCGGCTGCGGAACCCCAGGGCCGGGCGGGCCGCATCCGGCGGGGACGCATCGAGAGCAATCCGAAGCGCTATGGGCGGCGCGCAGGGGGCTGCGACTTGCGACGGACCAGCCGCGCCCGCCATGCCCATGGCGAAAACGCGGCAAATGGCGCACTGGGCATGGCCAGCGCGAAGCGGATCCCCGCAATCGTCAGCCGCCGGATGGACGCTTTCGACCGCAGCGGAAGCCGCCGTGATCCGCCCATCCATGTGGACGTGCCCGCCGACGGCGAGCGCCTGCGCTGCGAACGCTGCGAACAGCGTCAACGCACAGGCCGCGCCGGCGAGCGCGCGAGCCAGATCGCTGATCCGGCGGGCGAGGATTCTCAACCACATCGACGCCAAGCTAGCCAAAGCGAGGGCTTAGCGCCAGCAATCACCGATAGACGGCGTTGAGCCAGGCCGCGATCCTCACGCCGCCCTGCGCAAGGCGCTGATCGATCGTTTCGCGATGGTCGAAGGCGTATTTCCAGCCGAGCGCCGTTTGGCCAGCCGGCGGATAGACGCCGTCCCGCAGAGCAGCGCTCTCGGCGATCCAGACAAACGGATCGGCGTCCGACCATTGGGCGATCTCGGCCTTGCCGACGCGTCGCGACAGGAATGCGGCATATTCCGTGTACGACAATTGGCGTTTGTCGATCAGGCCGGAATCCCACACCGCGTGCAGGTTCGTTTCGGCGCCGAAGAGCGTGACCTTGACGTCGTTCCCGCCACGGTCGGCGCCATTGCCGACGTGCAGGGGCTGGTGGAGGTCGCCGATAATGTGGACCGCGAAGCGCAGCGCCAGGGCCTTTTCGGCCTGCGTCGCGGACTTGTCCTTCAGCGTGGCGGCGAACTTGGCGAGCGCGGCGACGGAATCGCCTTCGGGCGGGGCGCCGACGTCCGGGTAGGCCTTGCCCGGCGGGACCGTGACGTAGTGCCAGGGATTGGCCGTCGATTGCCAGAAGGGCTCCGGGCTTGAGCGCATCTCGTCGGCCCAGGTCGAGGCCTCGGCGAGCGTCTCGGTCCCGATGACTTTGGAGACTTCGGCTCGGGCCTTGGCGCTGAGCAGCGGTTGGGCGAGCGCACCGGTCACCCGATGGCCGATGGCGCCCCAGGCGAAGGCCTGGCTCGGCGCCAGCACGACCAATACCGCCAAAATCAATGCGCGCATTCCGCTCTCCCGCAATTTGGAGAGCCAAGTATTTCAATGTTGCGCGAAATCGATGTGACAGTTGATCGTGTGTGAACGCGTTAATCCAAGTTGCACCGCGGAAGCGCGCGAGCGCCCTTGCGTTCCCGTCCGTGACGACCGAGGCTCGCGTCCAAACGACAGGAGGACGCGCATGGCCGATCTTCTCGCTCTCTCGCGGGCGGCGATCGACGAGGGCAAGGGGAGCGACGCGATCGGCCCCATCAACCGCATCAACCACGAGCTCTCCGAAATCGGCGACGGCGTCGCGATGGTGGAGGCCTTCTCCCATTGCATCGCGTTTCAGACCGACGACGGCCTCGTGGCGTTCGACACCTCCAACGAGCACGGCGGCGCGCGTGTGGTGGAGGCCGTGCGCAGCTGGAGCGCGCAGCCGTTCAACACGATCGTCTTCACGCACGGCCACATCGACCATGTCGGCGGCTGCGGCGCCTTCGTGCATGACGCCTCGTGTTGCGGGCATGCGCGCCCGCGGATCGTCGGTCACGAGAACGTGCCGCTCCGGTTCGAGCGTTACGAGCTGACGAACGGCTACAACAAGATCATCAACGAGCGTCAGTTCGGCCAGTTCCGCCGTCGCGGCTATGATCTGGCGGGCGCGACGCGCTTCCTGCCGGCCGATACGCCGCGTCCGGACGTCACCTACCGCGACGCGCTCGATCTCGACGTCGGCGGGCTCAAGATCGAGCTCCGCCACGCCAAGGGCGAGACCGACGACCATACCTGGGCCTGGATCCCGGCGAAGAAGGCGATCTGCGCCGGCGACTTTTTCATCTGGAACTTTCCAAACGCCGGCAATCCGCAGAAAGCGCAGCGCTATCCGCGCGAGTGGGCGCAGGCGTTGCGTGAAATGGCCGGCATGGGGGCGGAGCTTTTCCTGCCAGCGCACGGCCTGCCGATCGGCGGGGAGGCGCGCATCCGCACCGTGCTGCTCGACGTCGCCGCCGCGCTCGAGAGCCTGGTCGACCAGACGCTCGCGCTGATGAACCAGGGCGCGCGCCTGAGCGACGTGATCCACAGCGTCAAGATCGGCGCAGACGTGCTCGCCAAGCCCTACCTCGCGCCGATGTACGACGAGCCGGAATTCGTCGTGCGCAACATCTGGCGCCTCTATGGCGGCTGGTACGACGGCAATCCCGCCAATCTGAAGCCGGCGGCCGATGCGGCGCTGGCGCACGAGGTCGCGGCGCTCGCCGGCGGGCCGGCGCGGCTTGCGGCGCGCGCCCAGGAGCTGGCTTTGAGCGAACCGCGTCTTGCGTGCCACCTCGCCGAAATGGCCGCGCTCGCCGCACCCGAAGACCGCGCCATCCATACGATCCGCGCCGACATCTACCAGACGCGCCGCGCCGGCGAGACCTCGCTCATGGCGAAGGGCATTTTCGGCGCGGCCGCCAACGAATCCAAGGATAAGTCCGAAGGCTGACGATTGAGGGGGAGGGCAATGGCGCC
>JBMOIB010000111.1:0-9955 GCA_049317545.1 Caulobacterales bacterium
GATCGAAGGTACGCCCTTTGACTATGAGGCTTGGCGAACGCGCCTTGACGCGCTCGACTCGCGCGACGTCCTGCCCGAAGGATTGGCCAAAGATCCGCCTGTAGAACCTGAAGATTTCGAAGTTTCGTAAGGGCGTTCCGCCTCGGCGCAAACATAGGCGTTGAGGTCTTAGACTTCGACGCTGAGGATGCAGCGGAGGCCGGCGATATTCGCGCGGCGCTCGAACTTCAGGGTGCGCCAATCGGTCCCTATGACATCTTGATCGCCGCGCAGGCGCGGCGGCGCAGCGCAGCGCTCGTCACGCTCAACCGACGCGAGTTCGAAAGAGTACCGGGACTGATCGTCGCGGATTGGACGGACTGAACGCGGGCGCCGGCTCCGATTTCAGAGCCCTGCAAGTCGCAATCTTCGACGTGCACGCCAGACCCCCGCCCATTGTCGCGCCGCGCGAGCGATCCGGAAGGGCAGAGGGAACTGGCTTTCGGTTCAGATCGGGCCCCGCCTAGTTTCCGTTCGCCTGGCTCCACGCGCAGGCGGCTTCCGAGAGCGGCGCGCCGCTGAAGGGGCCGATGCCGGTGAAGCGCAGGGCGCTGATCGCGCCGGTGAGGCGCGCCGCGCGGCACTGGTTCTTGAGCACCTCGCCGATATCGACCAGCGGGATGACGTCTTCTTCCAGGCCGCGCGATACGTCCTGCACCTGGCTGTCCAGCACGAGCGCGCCGTCGACCTGGATGCGGTTTAGGCGGTCCGCAGAACGCACCAGCGTGGTCGTCTTGATGTTGACGTTCGCCCCGCCTGCCTGGCCGAGCGCGAGGATGTCGCCGCCGTTGGAGACGATCGCCAGCGGATTGGAAATCGTGATCTTGCCGCCGCTGCCGGAACCAGACGACGTCGTAACCTCCGCCTGGGATGACGCTGTACCGGTGAGGAGGATCAGGCCCGAAGGCGGCGTTGCGATCGTGATGTCGCCCGCCGCGCCCGTCGTGGCGTTGGTCGTCACCCTGCCACCGGTGATCTGCAAAAGCGGCGTGGAAAGACGCAACGAACCCGCGGCGCTGGGCCCGGTCGATTGCGTGGTGACGGCTCCAGAGCTGACGCTGATCCGTTCCGAGGCGGTGATGTCAATGAGACCACCCGGCGTGGCGCCGGCATTGATCGACGCGACGAGTCCTCCAGAGATGTCCAGCGAACGCACGTTGGCGATAATTTGTCCGGCCTGCCCGAGTTGAACGCCCGGGCGAAATGCGTCGCTGCCGACGGAAACGAGCGCATCTCCGAAATTCACGCGCGCCGCTGGTCCGTCGATGATGACGCGTCCACCGGCGCCGGGCCCCCGCGTGAACGACGTGATCGAGCCGCCCGTCATCGTCAGCTCTTCGCTGATATTCAGGCGGACTGTTCCGGCGTCGCCCGTGGCGATTCTCAGGTTCGCGTTGGTGCTCGTCGCCGCCGAGATCACGCCGGTCGAAACCAGCATGCGGCGTGCGTTGATCGTGACGTTTCCGCCGGGCGCCGCGCCGCCCCGTGCCGTGCTGGCGATAGAGGCTGCTATCGGGATGCCGGTTCCAAACAGCGGATCGATTGCCGCGTTGGGGCTGGACAGCATCTCCAGCGCGTCGACGCTGATCGTCACGTCGCCCGCACGCGAGAGCGGATTGAAGCTCGCGGTGTCGGACGAAATCGACGTGAAGACGGAGCCGCCCCGGCTGTCCATCGTCAGCTTGGCGCCTGGGCCCGAAATCAGGATGTCTCCGGACCGCCCGCTTCGCGGATTGGAAAAGACGAACAAGTCGCCATAGGATTGCGCGCTGATGGATGCGTTGTTGCCCAGCACGGAGTCTTGGCGAAAGCGGATCGTGATCGCGCCGGCGGAGCCTGTTCCGAACGTCTCGGTGCTGATGCTGTTGATCCGAGCGCTCGCGCTCGGCCCCACAAAGTCAAAGCGGCCGACATCAAGATCGATTGCGCCGCCAGAGCCCGCACCCTGCGCCGACGCCGACAAGGCGCTGCGCACGACTTTCAGATCATCGGCCAATACCCTGATCGACGCGCCGCTGCCCGGCCCAGTCGTATTGGCCGTTACCGACGAATCGGTGATCGAAAGGCCGGCGCCGTCGATGGCCGACGGTGGCCCGGCATTGACGCCTAAGGGCAATTGGTTTGCCCTGCGCACGTCCATCGTGATCGCGCCGGCCGATCCCGCCGAGCTGGTCGAAGAATTGATCCGGGAGCCGATAATGACCGCATCACGCGACCGGATCGTCACCGCCCCGCCGCTGCCGGAGGCGAACGTCGGTGAATTGATGTTTGCGCCAATTAGCTCGAGTTGTCCGGCCCCGATCGTGATCGGTCCGCCGGAGCCGGCGCCGCTTGTCTGAGACGAGATGACCGAATCCGTGACGATGACTTGTCGACCGCTCAACGACACGCCGCCCGCGGAGCCAGAGCCCGATGTGCTCGAATCTGCAGTGACTCTGTCAAGCCGCAGGCGATCGCGCCCGATGATTTGGATCGCGCCTCCACCGCCCGAATTCTGCGTATTCTGGGCGAACGTCGCGCCGCTGATGTCGACGTCGTCCGCCGTCAGGCGAACCGATCCGGCGGCTGCGACGCCAAGCGTCGAGTTGGTGTTTGAGACGATGGAAAAGTGCGGCAGACGGTTTCCGGCCGCGTCCAGCGTTCCGAACGCGCGGCCAGCGCTGGCCATAGAAAACTTCTTGACGTCGATGATGATGTCGCCGGCCCGCGACAAAGGATTCGAGCTGGCGACGTTCGAGGCGATCTGCGGATCGAATTGGCAGTTTGGACCGCAGCTAATAAGATTGAAGGCCTTAAGCGACAACGCTCCGCCAAGGGACGCAATCTGAATGGATCCGGCGCTTCCGATGGGCAGGAGCGGAGCATTCTGATCATCGAAGAACCGAAACTGGAACGCCGTCGTCAATATACTGGATGCGTCGACCGTGAACGCATCGCGGAACTTGATGTCGATGCTTCCCGAGCTTCCGCTGCTGGATGTACCGGCGCTTATACGGGCATTGTTGAATAGAATATTCCCAGAGTCGATTTTGATGCTTCCGCCGCTTCCGGAGCCGCTCACCGACGTCGCGATCGAGCTGCCGTTGACGATCGAAACCGAGTCGGCGGTTATGGAGAAATCCTTGCCCGGCAAGACGCCCGCGTTGCTGGCATTTAGGTCCGCACCGTCAAGGGTGATTGTTTTTGCCTGGACGGTTACTGCGCCGTTTGCAGAACGAACCGTGTAGCCGTCGTTCTGAGGAGCAGATGTCGAGAAAATCGAGCTGTTCTGGATCGTGAGACTGCCCGCGTTGATCGAAAGATCGCCGGCGGCGCCGGTTTCGCTGCCCGAGTTCGTCGAAAGCGTCGCCCCGGCGCGCATCGTCAGGAACCCGGCGGTAATTCTGACCGATCCCGAATCGCCCGAACCACGGTCGAAGCCGCTTGAAGAGATGTCGGAGCCCGACATCTCGAGCGTGTTCCGCGCCGTCACAGTCACTGACCCGCCATTGCCGGCCGATCCCGTCGATGCGGAGATTTGGTTGGAATAAAATGCATTCGGTTCCCGCCGCAATGGTCCCGACATCAGGATGTCATCGGCGAGGATGTTGATTTCGCCAGACGGCTCGGAATTGCTTGTGACCGTGCTGATGAAAACTGAAAACTTCCCCGTTCCCCCAAGCATCGCCAAACGACCGACGTCGACGCTGATCGATCCGGCCACGCCAGGATCACCCGCCCTTCCCGATCCCGAGCCAATTCCAGCGGCGCCTTGCATGGTGAGAGATTTGGCTTGAATCGAGGTCGAGCCCGCCTTGCCGGTTCCAAATGTTCCGGTTCTCAGGCGTCCGCCGTCGAGCAGGATGTCGGCGCTTGGCGCGCGAATGATCAGGTCGCCGCCGCCGCCCGAGCTGCCCTCGCCGCCAAAAGGAAAGATGCCGCTCGTGGTTCCGCCGTCGTTCTTTTCTCGCCCCAAAAGTTGAAGGGACCGAGAAATCTCCAAAACGATGTCGGCCGTTCGGGCTGATGTTGAGGACCCGGAACCGACGGCTCCGTCGGACAGGAACAGGTCGCCAGCCTTCAGAAGGATCGGTGACGTGAAGAGGTCCGGCGCCCCAAATCCGGTGTTAGTGTTCGCCGATGAACTGATGTTCACCGAATTGAACGCCGTCCCGCGCAGGTCCATTACGTCGGCGGACAGATCGACCGCTCCGACCGTGCGCGTATCGTTCGGCCCGCGATATGCATTCACGCCGCCGCCACCCACCACGCTGATTTTGCCGCCGAGACCGCTCGGAAGCGCCGCGTCGATGGCGAGGTTGCGCGCCTGATCGCCGACCGCGGCCATGGCGACGCCGCGTCCTTGGTGGCCAAGAGTCATCTGCGAAATTTCGATGTTCCGCGCGTTGACCAAGAACCGCGTGCCGTTCACGCCCATATCGCGGAAGGTTGGGCTCGCGGCTGTGAACTTCACGTCCCCGCTCAGGCCGCCGAGAAATCCGAATGCGGAGGGCGCCGCCGCGGTGAACGTCGATCCCGATCCGGTCGAAGCGAGGACGCGCGCGCCGTCGGCGAATTCGAGTCGATTGGCCGTGGAGAAGGCCAGAATGCCCGACACGGTGAATGAGGCCGTGTCCGTAACGACGATGCCGGACGGATTGATGAGGTAGAGCGAGGCGCTCGTCGGCCCGTCGAAAAAGACATTGCCCGCGAGCGTGCTCGCCGCTCCCCCTGTCACCCGCGCGATGACGCGTTCGATGGAACTCGCTCCCTGGAAAGCGGCCGAGCCGCCCTGCGGCACTCCAAATTGCGAGAAGGAGTGGAACAGGTTCGGCCCCGCCCGCGTCCCCAGGTTCTCCGGAATCTGAAAATTCGGCCCCGTCAGCGCGGTCGCTGCGCCGACGCTGCCGTCCGTCACGATCTGCGCCCGCGCCGCAGGCGCAGCGCCAAGCATCATGGCCAGCCCCGAGGCCATCAAAGTCAATGCACGAGAAAACATGGTCGTCCCCCCCAGGTCTTTTCTCAATTCCGGTTCCGCCGCAGCGCCAGCGGGCGCAGCGTCACGCGGAAATTCACGCCCTCGTCCTGCAGCGAGCGCTCGCCGACGGTCTTCGTGGATTCAAACGCCGAGGCGTACGACGCCCGGATCGACAGCGCCGAAATCGGCGACCAGGCGAGCGCGACGCCGACGCTGCTGATGCTGTCGGGCTTCGGCGTCGCGCCGGTTTCGAGTTTCACGATGCCGGCGTCGGCGAAGGTCGACACGACGACGACGCGCCAATCGTCACGTCCGGGCGCGGCGCCGAAATTGAACCGCTGCGCGAGCTCCACGGAGGCCACCGCGCCGGAATCGCCGAGGAGCAGGCTCTCGCGATACCCGCGCACCGTCGATTCCCCGCCGACCGGGAAGCGTTCGGTGGAATAGAGCGGCCCGCTGGCGAGCTGTCCCGCAGCGCGGGCGCGCAATTCGAGCCCGCTATTGTTCATCCGCCGCGCGGCGCCGAGTTGAAAGGCCGCAAAGGTCGCGCCTGCGTCCGGCGTCGCAACGCCGGCCGCGGGGCTATCGCCCGATCCCTGCACGATGGAACTCGCGGTCACGGCTCCGGACACGACGAAGCGATCGCCGCGCACCTCGCCCTCCGCGAACGCGCGCGCCACCGTGATGTCGGTCTTGCCGTCGACTGCGCCCGGCGAGAACGAGAACGGACGGCCCAGAAGCCGCGTCTCGGTGCTGACGACGGACGCCCGCGCGCCGACGTCGAGCATCCGTCCCAGGCCAGCGCGCGGACCGTCGCCGTCGCGCTTGGCCAGAGGCGTTGCGATAACCTTGCGGCGAAGACCGATATCGCCCGACATGCTCTTCGACGAGATTTCAAGCGGGCGCAGGGCCGGCTCGACGACCTCGGCGTCGTTGGCGCTCGCCCGCAAATCAAGGCCCCAACGCCCCGAGCCGATCGGCGTCTCGTAAATGAGCGACGCGTCGCGCAGACCTTCAGTGACGCCGAATTCCGCCGCCGCGACATCGCCGGCGAGCAAGGCGTTGCGCACGGATCCGCCGAGCGCGGCGCGCTCGCCGCCGACCGACGGGGAACGGCTGTTGCTCGCCGTGAGGTAGAGATCGTACCGGTTCTTCGGCCGCACCTTGATGTTGGCGATGGCCGATCCCGGCGCGCCGCCGGGTTCGATCGACGTCGACACGACTTCGATAGCGTCGTCGGCCGCGAGGAGCCGGAATTCGCGTTCGACCGCGCCGACATTCAAAGGCTTTTGGCGCAGGCCCGGCAGGCGGGCTTCGATATAGCGCGGCTTCAGGCCCTTGCGCCGGCCGTTCGCCCATTCGACCTTCAGCCCATCGCCGCCGGGCGCCAGCCCGCCTTGAACGAGCCTCACGGGCAGCGCGCCCTCGGCGTCGGGGCCGCCTTCAAGAAGGACCCCGGAATTGATGTAGCCGTTTTGGGCGAAGGTCTGATTGATGTCGGTCAGAAGCGCCGCCGTGCGCGCGGGGTCATACTCCGCGCCAATCAATCCGTTGTCGGCGAATTGACGCTCGATCCAAGCGCTGTCCAGCGCGACCGGGCGCGCGGCCCGGGCGCCCTTCTCGGAATCGCCGGGCGCGTGCGCCTTGCGCGCGAGGGCTGCGCCCGCGCCGTCTTCGACGAGCACTTTCACCCGCTTGACGATCGCTTGCGCTTCAAGCGCCGTCGCACTCGGGGCCAAACTCGCCGGGCTCTGCGCCGCGGCGCGATCAGCGAGCGCGGCAAATGCGGCGAGAACCGTGAATACCGAACGGCGAAGGCTCACGCCTGCGGCGCCGCGCGCAGATTGATCAGAATACTTCCCACTCATCGCCAAGCCCCCACCAGCGAAAATGCGCTCCAATCCTTGGGCGATGCGTCGCCGCCGCTCCAAAGGGCCGCCTGCGCCTTTCGCACAGCTTCGGCCTTGGCCTCCCCGCGCGCGTAGGACGCATAAAAGGCGGCCATGAACTGCTCTGTGCTCTTGTCGTTCACCGTCCAAAGCGAGGCCAAGGCGCTGCGGGCGCCGGCCTGAACGGCCGCGCCGGCAAGGCCCATACTCGCCTGATCGTCGCCCAGCGCGGTTTCGCAGGCGCTCAACACGATGAGATCGAGCGTCTCGCCGCGCGCACGCGATCCCGAGACCATTTCCTTCAGGTCCGCGAGCGGCAAAGGAACCTTGTCAGCCGTGACGATGAAGGTCCGTTCCGAGCGGCCGTTGAAGGCCGCATGGGTCGCAAGATGGAGAACGTCGACCTTGTTGCGCGTAAGCGAGTCTTCCAGGTCTTTGCGCGTGAAATTCGCCATGACCCTCGTCGCCGGCGACGCCTGCTTGATCGCTTGCGTTTCAGTGGCGGTGAACTCCAGGGCGCCGAACATCTGGTCGCCAATGACCGCCTCTTTTGCCAGATAGCCGGCGAGGATCCGCGCGCGACGATTCTCATCCGCCACGCCCGGCTCCGAAACCGAGAGCGCCGGCGCGATGACGACCCGCGACTTGACCCCCAATGGCTTGCCGTTTTCGTCCAGAAGGGCCGCGAACGGCGCGCCGCTCAATACGCCGTCGGGAACGACGATGACCGTTGAGTCTTCGCCAAGCGCGCCCGTCTCGCGCTCGACGGGCTTGATCAGGATTTCGTACAATTCGCGCGCTGGCGTGCGCCATTCGTCGATTGCCGCAGTCGGGTTCGTGATCGCCGACCGAAGTCCAACCGCCCGTTGCGCCATGGAGCGGCGCGTCTGACCAAGGACGGTGATGCGCTGGAAGCCGTTCGTCGACGCCGTCGCATACAAGATGTCGAGACGGTTCTCCGAGAGCAGCGGATAAATCAGCACCTCGCGCTTGGTCAGCTGCGTCGGCTTCAGCGCATCGCGGAGCGGCGCGCATTCCGATCCGAGCACGCTTTCCAACTCGGCCTGGCGCGCGGATTCGATGATGTCGCGTACGGCGCCGAAATCCGGGCTCGGCTTCTCCAATTCCGAAAGCGCAGCGCGCTCGTAAATCGGGCGAAGTTTGCGCGCGTAGTTTGGCTCCTCGGTCAGCGGATCGCGCAGCGGCAAGAGCGGTCGCACGGCGCTCAAAGCGTCATACGCCGCCGCAACATGCCGGGGCGAACCTGCCGCGTCAGACTCCGCCAGCAGCAGCAGATATTCCGGCAGGTTCACCGGGGCGGTTTGAATAGCGGCGCGCGCGACAGCGCTTGTCGCCAAACGTCGGGCGCCTGCGGTATCGCCACGGCGCAGCGCGATCCGGGCCTCGATGGCCTCGCTGCGGGCCAGGACAATGTCGCTCGCCCCGGCGCCAGCCAGGCGCGCCAATCCGACAAGCGCGTCGAAGGACGGCGCCGCGCCGCCCAGATTATTGGACGCTTCGAGATGCGCTTCGATCAAACCGAAAAGGATCGACCGGCGACGATCAGTCGCCGACCGCTCGACAGCTTGACGGGCGAACGTGAGGCCCCGGTCCGCCTCTTCCAACGCACGCCGACGAATGGAGGGCAGATTTGCCGATTCTGAAATTCGGTAGTGAACGAGCCGCAAGCTGGAAAGCGCGGCGAGTTCAGGATCGTCGGCCGTCGCCGCGCGCTCGATCGCACATCGAAGTGCATCGCTCACTTGGCCCGCGGCGTTGTCATCGTCCAGACCGACGCAATCTTGGGCATTTGCAATTGCGCGTATCGATGATCGTTCGGCGTCGGGAGCGCGATCGGGACCCCGTCCGCCGCCGCCGGCGCTCGCCGATTCCTCGATTTGGACGAGCGCCAAACGGAACGCCGCCAAGGATGCCGTGCGCGGCTCGGCAGCGAATGACGAGGAAATCACCGCCTGGAAAACACGACGGGCGTCAGATAGGGCGCCATCCGGCGCGATGCGCTCGCCTTCGCCAATGGCCGCGCAAAGCGCCGGCGTGGGGATTGTCTGATCGTTTCCGATCGCTGCGTTGACTGCGGCTTTCAGATTGCCGGAAGGCCGGGCGCGCCAGAGCTGGATCGCCACTTCAGCATTCGACGCCGCTTTATCTCCGACGCCCGGATCCACAACGATTTGAGAAGGAAGCTGACATTTCGTCAGCAATTCGCTGGAATCTCGCGCCAACGCCGTTGCAGGCGCGAGCAAGACGACGCACGTCGCCAACAGAACTCGAACAACCATTTTAACGTCCCCCACCCAGGAAATACTTAACAAATATTAAACCCATGGTAAATGGGGGCGCAACCAGCTGCGTTAGGGGATTTGATGCGTATTTGGTCGGCCGTACTGGCGCTAGCAATTGCCGTCACCGCCTCTGCGATTACATCGCAGAGCTTCGCTCAGCAGTCGACTGACACAGAATTATGCAAGCAAGCGTACGATGATCTTCAGAACAACAAGACATCGGCGAATGTCGAAGCCTTCCTTCGTCAGTTCAGCGATTGTCCTCAAGCTGCAGAAATTCGAGCTGAGCGATCCAAGCGGCAAGCCGAAGTTGGCGTTGGCGCGGATCGTTCGGCCGCCAAGACAACAGGCGCAACGCGGTCGCAATCTTTTACAGCCGTCGGCCGGTTGGCGGCGTCGGGCGCGCCCCTGATCTCGGAAGGCGGCGGCTATGGGCTTGTCATCATGCGGCGCGGCGGGCCAAGGAACCGCCTTGCGTGCGATGCGTTCTCCAAGGCCCTGCCATTCACGTCGGAAGCCGTCACCGGTCGCCCGCTTCGCACGATTGACGGCGTCGTTTATCGCCGACCGATCTATTGGCCGCTGAACACCTCGGCGTTGCCTGCGTCGCAAACGACATGCGAGACTATGGTCGCAAACTACGACTATGATCGCGCGGCGATCATTGCATCGAGGTTTCAAGGCGGACTGCCAAGCGGCGGGCCATTCGTGGTTCTGGTGCGGGCGGACGGACGGCGGGCGGGCGTGTTCGATTTTGGCGCTGTTCC
>JBMOIB010000112.1:0-9592 GCA_049317545.1 Caulobacterales bacterium
CCGCCTCTTTGTGACATCCGCCGGGAACCGCTGTACGGTCCCGCCCATCATGCCAGCCGACGCCTCGACCCCGGCCCCCATGGGCCATCAAACCCCTATCGTCACCTTCGCCGACATCGAAGCGGCGGCCTCCAGGATCGCCTCGGCGATCGAGCGCACGCCGCTGCGTCGCTCCCGTACGCTCTCGGAGATTACCGGCGCCGACGTCTGGGTGAAGTTCGAGAACCTGCAATTCACCGCCTCGTTCAAGGAGCGCGGGGCCCTCAACAAGCTGCTCATGCTGACGGAAGCCGAGCGCCGCGCCGGCGTGATCGCAGTGTCGGCCGGCAACCACGCCCAGGGCGTCGCCTACAACGCATCCCGGCTGGGCATTCCCGCCACCATCGTGATGCCGATCGGCACGCCGTTCGTGAAGGTCGAGCACACCCGCAAGCACGGCGCGCGGGTCCTGCTGCACGGCGACAGCTTCGCGGAAGCGACGACCTACGCCTACCAGGTGAAGGACCGCGAGGGGCTGACCTTCGTACATCCGTACGACGACCCGGCGGTTGTCGCCGGCCAGGGCACGATCGCCCTCGAAATGCTTGCCGACGCGCCGGATCTGGAGACGCTCGTCATCCCGGTCGGCGGCGGCGGCCTGATCGCCGGCAACGCAACGGCAGCCAAACACCTCAAGCCCGAAATCCGCATCGTCGGCGTCGAGGCGCGGATGTTTCCCTCGATGTACGCCGAATTGCGCGGCGAACAGCCGGTTTGCGGCGGACACACGATCGCCGAAGGCATCGCCGTCAAGCAGGCGGGCCGGCTGCCGCTGGAAATCGCGCGCCGCCTCGTCGACGAGATCGTGCTGGTCGACGAGCCGCACCTGGAAGCGGCGATCACGCTTTTTTGTAATGTCGAGAAAACAGTCGCTGAGGGCGCCGGCGCGGCCGGTCTCGCCGCGCTCCTCGCCCACCCGCAGAAGTTCGCCGGCCAAAAGGTCGGCCTCATCCTCTGCGGCGGCAACATCGACTCGCGCCTGCTCGCTTCTGTGCTGACGCGCGCGCTTGTGCGCGAAGGTCGCATTTCGCGGCTGCGGATCATCGGCGACGATCGGCCAGGGCTGCTTGCGCAGGTCTCCACCATCATCGGCGAAATGGGCGGCAACATCATCGAGGTCGCGCATAACCGGCTGGCGCTCGACGTGCCGGCCAAAGGCGCGGAATTCGATATCCTGATCGAGACCCGCGACGCCCAGCATACGCAGGAGATCGTGGACGCGCTGACAGCTTCCGGTTATCCCCCTCGTGGGCTGTAACGCGCAATCGCTGCAAGCGAAGGCGCCACGCGGCCAAGTCTATGCGCCGCAATTCCGACCCTGACTGAGGGAGAGCCTCATGAAACGTTCCGTGATCGCCGCCGCCGCCATCCTCGGATTGCTGGCGTCCTCTCCCGCCTATGCCCAGTCGAGCGGCATCAAGCGGGTCGAAAACACGAAGGGTTCGACGAAGGACGTCGAAATTCCCAAATGCTCCAAGAGCCTCGGCACGGTCTCGCTGACCGACGGCGAAGGCGGCGTGTGGTCGCAATATGGCCTCCCGGCGCCGTCGGTTCTGCTGAAAGCTTTCGTCACCCGCTCCGGCTGCTTCAAGCTGCTCGATCGCGGCGCGGGCATGGCCGCCCTTGAGCGTGAACGCGCGTTGGCGAGCGGCGGTTCCCTGCAGCGTGGCTCGAACATGGGCGCCGGCCAAGTGAAGGCCGCCGATTACATCCTCGTGGCCGATATCGCCGGCTCCGACCAGAACAGCGGCGGCAGCGCGGTCGGCGCGGTGCTCGGCGGCGTCGTCGGCGGGCGCTTCGGCGCAGCCATCGGCGGCATTCGCACGCAAAAGGTGGAAGCCCAGACCGTTCTGTCGCTGATGAACGTGCGCACCTCGGAAGTCGAAGTCTCCAAGGAAGGTTTCGCCAAAAAGACCGACCTCTCCTTCGGCGGCGGCGCCGGCTGGTGGGGCGGCGGCATTGGCGGCGGCGCCTATGAGAGCACCGAAGTCGGCAAGGTCGTCGGTCTCGCCTTCCTCGACGCCTATCGCCAGATGGTCACCGAACTCGGCGGCCTCACCGACAATGCCTCGGCCGCGGCCCCCAAGCAGGCGTTCGTCGCACGCGCGGCGGTCGATATGCGCCGCTCGCCGGCGGCGTCCGCGACGCTGATCCGCAAGCTCGACGCCGGCATGATGGTCTACCCGCTGGGCGCCAAGGAAGGCATGTGGTGGGAAGTCGAGGACGAAAACGGCAACGCCGGCTGGGTCCTGAACGACAAGCTCGAACCCAAGAAGTGACGCATAGATGAGCGCAGCGCCCGTCCTCTACATCGGGAACAAGAATTACTCGTCCTGGTCGATGCGCCCCTGGCTGGCCTTGACCTGGGCGGGGCTCGATTTCGAGGAGCGGGTGCTGCCGCTCGGCGCCATGGGCTATGGCAAGTCGAAGATCCCCGAGATCCTCGCCGTAAGCCCCAGCGGCCGCGTGCCGGCGCTGCACTGGAACGGCGTGGTGATCTGGGATTCGCTTGCGATCTGCGAATGGGCGGCCGAGCAACGCCCAGCCGTCGCCTTGTGGCCGGAGGATGCGACCGCGCGGGCGGTGGCGCGCTCCGTGGCGGCGGAAATGCATTCAGGCTACACCGCTCTGCGCCGCGACATGTCGATGAACATCCGCCGGCGCGCAAAGGTAGGCTCCTGGCCCGAAGATACGCAGGCCGACATCACCCGGGTCGTTGAACTCTGGAACGATGTGCGCGCCAGGTTCGGCGCCGGCGGCCCATTCCTGTTCGGCCGTCGTTCGATCGCTGACGCGCTGTTTGCGCCCGTCTGCACACGTTTTCGCACCTATGGCGTCCCGCTCGATGCAGTCAGCGCCGCCTATTGCGACGCGATTTTCGCCGACGCTGCTTTTGCGGCGTGGGAACGCGCAGCGGTCGCTGAGACGTGGACAATTCCCGCCACCGACGCGCTATACGCCTAAGAGCCAATCAGGAGCACATTCATGAACCGCTTTATCGCCGCAGCGCTGATCGGCGCGGCGCTGCTGTCCGGCTGCCAACAACCCAGCGGCGGCGTCATGGCTGAGATCGAGAAGGCCGAAGCCGAACGCGCCAAGGAAATCGAGAAGGCCGTCGCCGCAGGCCTCGCCTTCCTCGAGCAGAACAAGACCAAACCCGGCGTGAAAGTGACCGAGACGGGCCTGCAGTACGAAGTCGTGCGCGCCGTCGCGGCGTCCAAGCCGCGCCCGGGCCCGAGCGACGAAGTGACCGTGCAGTACGAAGGCACGCTGCCGGACGGCGCGGTGTTCGACAGCTCCTATCAGCGCGGCGAGCCGACGACCTTCCCGCTAAACGCCGTCATTCCCGGCTGGACCGAAGGCCTTCAGCTGATGCGCCCGGGCGAGGAATTCCGCTTCGTGATCCCGTCCGACCTCGCCTATGGCGAGCGCGGCGCCGGCGGCCAGATCGGCCCGAACCAAGTGCTGGTGTTCAAGGTCGAGCTGCTGAGCTTCAAGCGCGCCGACGGCAAGGTCGAGAAATAGACCGAGAGCCGCGTTCTCACCCGGCTTTGCGGAAGACCGCGGCGGCGCTCGCCAGGATGGCGATCATCACCGCTTCGACGATCATCGGCTGGAAGGCCGTCGGCTGCACGCCGTCGAGCGCGAGGCTGACGCAGCGCCCCGCGAACGCAATCGAGAGCAGCAGGATCGGCGGATAGAGCGGGCCCGGCTTGGCGCGCCAGGCGCCGATCAGCGCGAACACGGCCGCGCCGATGAAAAACGCCGTGAAGTCAGCGCGCATGGTCGCGAGGCCTTGCGCGCCGATCGGCGAGAGGAAGAACTGTTGGCCCAACTCGGCAGGCTTGAGCAGGAAGCCGACGCCCAGCGCCGCGTTGAACAGCGCCAGCAGAACGAGCGCGACGCGCATCACGATTTTCATCTTGTTCCCCCGGGGCAGCTGCGCCGCATCTTGTTGCGCGGCTTATGCCACAATCCTAACGGACGCGAAACGCCGCGCGATGTCAGGCGCTTAAGCGCCGGATCAACCGATCCATAAACGCCGCGCCCTCGGCGATCTGGCTTTCTTCGATCCATTCGTCCGGCTGGTGGGCCTGCAGGATCGATCCGGGGCCGCACAGAACCGTCGGGATGCCGGCCCGCTGGAACAGGCCCGCCTCGGCGGCGTAACTCGCCACCTGCACGGAATTGTCGCCGGTCAGCGCCCGAACGAAGTGCTCGGCGGCGCTATCGAGCGTCGGGGCGAACGGCGGCGTATCGGAGCGCCGGGTGACGACCACGCCGCCTTCCGGCGCGCGCGCCTTGATGCCGGCGTCGACCTCGGCGGTGAAGGCGCGAAAGCGCGCCTCGTAGATGTCGGGCTCACCCGCTGTCGGGCAGCGCAGGTCCCAGATGAACATGCAGCGGCGCGCGAGGATGTTGACCGCAGTGCCGCCCTCGACGATGCCAATCGTCATGGTGGCGCCCGGCGGCTGGAACGGCGTGGTTGGATCAGCTGCGGCGGCCGCCTCTTCACCCATCTTGAGCACGAAATTCATCAGCTTGAGCGCCTCGGCGATCGCCGACACGCCCTGGTGGATCTGGCTCGAATGCGCCTCGCGGCCGGTGACTTCGACGATGAAGGACCGAATGCCCTTGTGCCCGGACAGCACACGCATGTCCGTGGGCTCGCCGACCACGCACAGCGCCGGCGGCGGGACGAACTCGCCTAGACGCGCGATCATGTGCGGCGCCCCGAGACAGCCGACCTCCTCGTCATACGAGAACGCCAGGATCAGCGGCCGATCCATCGCCGCCGCCAACGCCTTGTCGACATGCGCCAGCGCGAGCGCGAGGAAGCTCTTCATGTCGGCGACGCCGCGGCCGTAGAGGCGCCCGTCGCGCTCGACGACGGTCCAGGGATCGCTCGTCCACGGCTGGCCGTCGACCGGCACTACGTCGGTGTGGCCCGACAGCACGATCCCGCCGGCGGCCTCAGGGCCGACGCGGGCGACGAGATTGGCCTTGGCGCCGTCAGCGCTCGCGATGCGCCATGTGGGTACGCCGCGCGCGCCGAGATAGGCCTCGACCCAATCGATCAGCGCGAGGTTGGAATTGCGCGAGGTCGTATCGAAAGCGACCAGGCGATCGAGGATCGCGCGCGCGGCGGTCGCTTCGGCGGTGAACGAGGCGGGCATTCCCTATCCTGCGCCGGGCGCGCGGTTTAGGCCAGCGCCGCGCGCGCCGCCGCCTCGGCGCCAGCCCCGCCGTAGGCGACGAAGCCGCGGATCAGGGTGTCTCCAGGCGTCTGGCCGTACCGCAGAAGGGCGCCCTTGAGCGTCATCATGCCGCCGCCGGCGGCGCGCAGCACGGCGTCGCCTGCCGCAGCGTCCCATTCATTGATCGGGCCGAAGCGCGGATAGAGATCGGCCTCGCCGGTCGCGACGAGACAGAACTTCAGCGACGAACTCGCCTGCCGCATCTGCGTCACGCCAGCGCGCTTCAGGAACGCGTCGAGCCCATCGCTGGTGCGGCTTTTGACGCCGCGCAATCCGCTGGTGCGCTGGTCGACGACAATCCTGCTCGGCCCCTCGTCCAGAGCGGCGGTTGCCGGGAGGCAGCGCGCATGGAAGGCCCCGTCCGGCCCACCGAGGTAAAGTTCGCCGGTCGCCGGCGCATAGACCACGCCGAGCGTCGGGACGCCGTCCTCGATCAACGCCACATTGACCGTGAACTCCGCGCCGCCCTCGGTGAATCCGCTTGTGCCGTCGAGCGGATCGACCAGGAAGAACCGCGTGCCGCCGCGCGTCTGGTCGCCGGCGGCTTGCGCCTCCTCGGCGATCACCGGTACGCCCGGCGCCGCCGCGGCGAGGCCCGCCAGAATGATCGCTTCGGCCTGCTCGTCGGCGATCGTCACCGGGCTGCCGTCAGCCTTGGTGGTCACCGCGCAGCCGGATTTCCAGATGTCGTAGATGGCGCGGCCCGCCTCGCGGGCGATCGCGTCCATGCGGTCGAGGAGTTCAGATGAGGTCACGGACTAGCGGGTAGCGAGCGCGAGCTCCTCCAGCAAGGCCGCACGCGCATCCGCGCCGAGGTTGGCGTCGCGCAACGCAAGCGCCGCGGCGGCGCGCAGATAGCCGACCTTGTCGCCGCAATCGTACACGCGGCCCGAAAATTCGAGACCCGCGAAGGGCTGCACGCCGAGCATGCGCTTCATTGCGTCGGTGATCTGGATCTCGCCGCCGGCGCCGCGCTCCTGGTTTTCGAGCAGGCCGAAAATCTCCGGCTGCAGGATGTAGCGGCCGTTGATGTAGAGGTTCGACGGCGCCGTGCCCTTCGGCGGCTTTTCCACCATGCCGGTGAGTTCGAAGGCCGCGCCGTCCCGGGCGCCGAGCGAAACGATGCCGTAATTGTGCGCGAACGCTGGGTCGCAGGCGTTGACCGCGATCACATTGCCGCCGCGTGCGTGATAGACGGCGTTCATCGCCGCGAGGCAGTTCGGTCCGTCGGTAGGCGGGACCATAATCATATCGGGAAGCAGCAGCGCGAACGGCTCGTCGCCGATCACGTCGCGCGCGCACCAGACGGCATGGCCGAGGCCCAAGGGCGCCTGCTGGCGGACGAAGCTCGTCGACCCGGCCTTCGGCAGGATGGCTTCCAGCTCGGCGAGAATGTCGGTCTTCGCCTTCATCCGCAGCGTGTCTTCAAGCTCGTAGGCGCGGTCGAAATAATCCTCGATCGCCCCTTTGTTGCGGCCGGTGACGAACACGATGTGCTCGATCCCGGCCTCGACGGCCTCGTCGACCACGTATTGGATGGCCGGGCGGTCGAAGACCGGGAGCATTTCCTTCGGGATCGCCTTGGTGGCGGGCAGGACGCGGGTGCCAAGGCCGGCGACGGGAAGGACGGCTTTGCGGATGGGGCGAGCGTTCGGGGTCATAACGCCTCCGGCGTGCAATCACGGCGCCGATCGCGCCGCCTCGTTGGTCGCTCCGCTCTAAACCGCGTCGGGCGATGCGGCCAGAGCGACTCCGGCCAGTTGACGCCCGGTCCCGCCCCGCCTAACCCAGTGCGCCCGCGCAACGGGCCCCAGTGGCGGAATCGGTAGACGCAGCAGACTCAAAATCTGCCGTTCGCAAGGACGTGCCCGTTCGACTCGGGCCTGGGGCACCAAACCGACGCGCGCCAAGCGCCAGCTCGCGCGGCTCGGAAGCCCGGACATGTTGGGGTCTCTTCTGTCCTCGCGCCACCGCGGGGCGCGCGGCGGCGCTCGGCGGCATCACGGAGTTGCTGATCGGCTAGCAGCGGGCGCCGCGCCGCGATAGACCGGCGCAAACGAGGGAGCGCCGCATGCCGACGATGCAATACCTGACAACTTGCCATTTCGATTTCGGCGCGCTCAAGCAGGTCGCCGGCGCCCTCAAGTCGCTTGGCGTGACGCGTCCGTTCGTCGTCACCGACGCCGGCCTCAAGGCCGCGGGCGTGCTCGACCAGGTCGTCGCGGCGCTCGGCATTCCAGCGGCCGGCATCTATTCCGACACGCCCTCCAATCCGACCGAAACCGCCGCGCGCGACGGCGTCGCCGCCTATCAGGCCTCCGGCGCGGACGGCATTGTCGCGCTCGGCGGCGGCTCCTCGATGGACATGGGCAAGGCGATCGGCCTGATGGCCACGCACGAAGGCCCCTACGACCGCTACGGCGGCACCCAGCGCGGCACCCGCCACATCAAGCCGATCCCGCCGCTCGTCGCGATCCCGACGACGGCCGGCACCGGCAGCGAGGTTTCGGTTGGGTTCGTCATCATTCTCGACAACGGCCGCAAGGAAACGTTCGTCAGCGCGCACCTGATCCCGAAGGTCGCGATCTGCGATCCCGAACTGACGCTCGGCCTGCCGAAGGGCCTCACGGCCGCGACCGGCATGGACGCCGTCACCCACTGCATCGAGAGCGTGCTCTCACCGATGGTCCACCCGCCGGCCGAAGCCGTCGGCCTCGACGGCGTCGAGCGGGCCATCGGCATGGGGATGCTCGAGCGCGCCGTCGCCGACGGCGGCGATCGCGATGCGCGTTGGCACGTGATGATGGCGAGCTATGAAGGCGCGCTCGCGTTCGTGAAGGGGCTTGGCGCCGTGCACGGACTGTCGCACGCGCTGGGCCGCCTTTCGGCTCTGAAGCTCCATCACGGCACGCTCAATGCGATCATTCTGCCGGCGAGCCTCGCCATGATCCAGGAGGCCGGCGCCGCGACCGAAAAGCTCGCCCGCCTGCGGCGCGCCATGGGGCTCGCGCCCGCCGCCGACGTCGCCCAGGCGATCGCCGACCTCAATTCCAAGATCGGCATTCCGGCGTCGCTTTCTGCCATCGGGGTGCGCGAGGAGCATTTCGCGCCAAACCTCGACTACGCGCTGACCGATCTCGCGACGGCGACGAACGCTATCCCGTTCGACGCGGCGAAGTACGAGGACCTGTTCCGCCGGTCGCTGTAGGAGGTCCTTCTCCCCCTGTGGGAGAAGGTGGCCCGAAGGGCCGGATGAGGGGTGGACCGCCACGTTTGCAAGCGCGGCTCCGACACCCCTCACCCGTCTCGCCGGCTTTGCCGGCGATCCACCCTCTCCCACAAGGGGAGAGGGATGCGAGGTGCGCTACCGCAACGTTAAAAACCGCGCCAGTGCGTCCCAAGCCGCCGGCTCGTCGAGCATCGGCGCATGGCCGACGCGCGCCACTTCGACGCTTTCGAGGTCGGGCTTCTTCGCCTTCATTTCCGCAACGGTCGCGGCGGAAAACAGGTCCGAGATCGCGCCGCGCACGACGAGCGCGGGAATGGGCTTCAGCGCTTCGAACAGCGCCCAAAGATCGGCAGGCGCTGCGCCGCCCGGCTGGCGGAACGGGACGGCGATGTTGGGATCATAATCGAGCGCGATTTGCCCCGGCGTGCGTTCGCGGCAGGTGCGCCGCGCCATCGCCGCGAAGAATTCGTCGCCGGCGTCGGGAAAGGCCGCGCCGTTGATCTCATTGATTTTCGCCGCCGCCTCGTCCCAGCTCGCGAATGGCGCGCCGGTTCCGACATATCCGGCGATCCGCGCGAGCCCCTCCGGCTCGAGCTTTGGGCCGATGTCGTTGAGCACGACGCGTTCGATCCGCTGCGGCTGCAGCGCCGCAAGGATCATCGTGATGAGCCCGCCCATCGAGGTGCCGATGAACGCCGCGCGCGGGATCGAAAGCGCATCGAGAACCTGGATCAGGTCGCCGACATAGGTCGGCGGCTGATAGCGCTCCGGGTTCGGATCATTGTCGGAGAACCCGCGCCCGCGCACGTCGAGCGCCAGCACCCGTCGCCCTCCGGCCGCGATGCGCGGCAGGATCGTCTCGAAATCACGGCTGTTGCGCGTCAGGCCGTGCAGGCAGAGGACGGGCGGGCCGACCTCCGCCCCAGCAGCAGGCAGGTCCCGCAAGAACAGCTTCAGCCCATCAGATACCGTGATGAAGCGTTCCTGCGGGTCCATACGCGTCTCCTTAGAACTTCACGCCCGCCTGGACGAGCACGGTGCGCGGCGCGCCCCAGTAGGACGTGCG
>JBMOIB010000113.1:0-9531 GCA_049317545.1 Caulobacterales bacterium
GCGTTTCGCACCAGCGAGCGCGCCGACGAGGGCGAAATCATTCTCCGCCCGGGCGATGTTATCTCCATTCCGGTCCATGTTTTCCGGGGCTTCGAGAACGTCGGCGACGACATCGGATTTCTTTACGCCGTGCTTGGAGGAGATGATCCAGGCCGCGTGATCTGGGCGCCTGACGTGCTGATTCGCGCAGCCGACCACGGGCTTCTCCTCCTGGAGAACGGACGCCTCATCGACACCTTGCGCGGCGAGCAGGCGCCGGAAGATATGCCGAGCATCCGTCCGCTTTCGTCCGAAGATCTCGCGCGGGTCGTCGCGCATTGCGACGCCGATGGCCTCGCCGATGTCGTCGTTCGAACCGGTGAAGAAGCGCCGTTTGAAGGGCCGCTGAGCGGACCAGGCGTCACGGAGAGCGCCGTGATCGGCGCGGCGTCGGCGGCCGAAAACGCGCCGGCAGGCAAGCTCGCCTGGCAGCACGGGTTTGTCTGCAGACGATTGGACATTGCCGCAGGGGCGCAGACGCTGACCTACGTTCTCGACCAGCATGAAGTTGTGTTCGTCCACTCCGGCGCCGTTCGGATCGACGTCGCCAACCAGTCCGCCGAGCTTTCGACGGGAGACACCGTGAGCCTGCCGCCGGGCGCACGGCGCAAACTGTCGAGCGCGACGGGCGCGCATCTGTTCGTGACGCGCCGTGGAGATCCCGCTCCGACGCCGCGCATGGCCTGATCGCATGCGCACAACGTCCGAAGCGCCTTCTCCCGCCGGTCGGCGGATCGAGGAAATCCTCGCGCAGCGACCGCGACGTCAGGCTCTGGAGGGTTTCGAGCCGATCTACTCCGACATCGTCGATTACATCCTGCGGTGCACGCATCGCATCTGGGAAGAAAAGAACGTCGGCCTGATCGACACACATTATGGCGCGGCGTGCCGCCTGCACACGCTGGCCGGCCCGGTCATCGGCGTAGAGGCCGTCAAACGGAACACGCTGGCGACCATGGCGGCGTTTCCTGACCGCACCCTCATCGGCGAGGACGTGATCTGGAGCGAGGACGCCCCGGGGCTCTTCTATTCCTCGCATCGGATCGCGAGCCTCATGACGCATCTCGGCGACGATGCGACCTTCGGCCTCGCTTCGGGTCGGCGCGCGCTTGCGCACACGATCGCCGACTGCGTGTGCGTCGAAAACCGGATCGTCGAGGAATGGCTCGTTCGCGACAATGGTTGGCTCGCGCGCCAACTGGGACGCGACATTCGTGAGATCGCGCAGCGGCAGGCGGCCGCGGATCGCAGCGCCGATCCTCTCCAGCATGCCTGGCGCACGGGCGAGATCGAGCGCGTTCGCAGTCGCCCGGCGCTGGCCGAGGGGCCGGATCGGCCGCTCGCGCAGACCTTCGCGCAGGCTTGGCGCGTCGCATTCGACCGCCTTCTGATCGGCGATGCGGCGCAAATGTACGCGCCGGCCGCCGACATCGCCTGGCCGACCGGGCGGCGCGCCTTCGGACCGCGCGGCTTTGCTGGGCTTGCAGCCTCCCTCCTCGCGGCGCTCGCAGACGTCGCGTTCAGCGTCGATCATTTGGCGGAGACGGCTTTGCCCGAAGGAGAAACCGCCACGGCCGTTCGCTGGAGCCTCGCCGGGTTCCACGCGGGCGCCGGCGCCTGGGGCGCGCCGACAGGGCGCGAGCTTTTCATTCTTGGCGTGAGCCATTGCCGGTGGCGCAACGGACGCATCCTGGAGGAGCGCACGATCTTCGACGAGATCGCGGTGGCGCGTCAGATCGCCGGAGGGCTCGGCGCATGATCGACGCACATGCGCTCGGCGCTGCCCTGCTTTCCGGCGATGGCGCGGCGGTTCGCGCGTTCGTCGGCCATGCAGCGCGCATCGACGCCTTCGGCGCAGATCGCGTTGGCGCCGACGCCGCCGTCACCGCGCGTCCGAACATTTCATTGGACGCTTCAATCGTGAAGGGGATCGCCCTGACGGCGCCGCGCTTCGCCAGCGGCGTCCTCCAAGTTGGCGACAGCGTCTTTGGCGTCTTTGCAAGAACCGTTGGCGACGTGCTCGAGCGGGCCTGGCTGGTCGGCCCGGTCATCGGCGAGGTCGCGCCCTTCCTTGGTCTCGCCGCGCCCCATGATCCGCGGATGTCGCAGATGTCCCCTGCCATCGACTTCGACGCCGCCCTGCATCCGGAACTGAACGCGGCTCACGTTAAGGACCTGCAGCGTTTGGCGCCGCTCGTCGTCTCCGAAGCCTGGAGGACCGAGCGAAGCGAGATCGCTGTGTTCGAGGCCTTTTCGACCGAGACGGGATGGGCGACCCTGCTGCGCGTCCAGGGCGAGGAGCGCGTCGTGTCCGGTCGCGTCGTCCAGGTCGGCGCATGGGCGATCGTTGTGCAGAGCGATGGGGCGACCGCCTGCGTCGTCGACGCCTGGGAGCCGGCCGCGCACCGCATCGCGCTGACGCCCCTTCACCTGTGATGCGCGTTCTCGACGCCCACCATCATTTCTGGTCGCTGACGGAGGTCCGCCACGGATGGGTGGCCGAACGCGGCGTGCAGCGCTTTTTCGGCGACCCGACGCCGATCCAGAACGACTATCTGCCCGAGCATCTCGTGCGGGAAGCAAACGGCGTCGTCGACCTCGTCGGCAGCGTGCATGTGCAGGTCGGCGTCGCGGAGGGCGCTGAAGTCGAAGAAACGGCGTGGCTGGCGCGCCTTGCTGAACGGACCGGCCTGCCCTCTGCCGCGGTCGCCTTCGCGGACCTGACGCGCCCCGATCTCGACGCCGTGCTCGATCGGCATTGCGCGCATGGCGTCGTTCGCGGGATCCGCCATATCGTTGGTCGGCGCGCCGACGAAGATGCCGCTCGCGGAACCGACGCGCTCCTGCGAGACCCGGACTTCAAGCGCGGACTTTCGCGCCTCGCGGAACGGGGACTGTCGTTCGACCTGCAAGCGCGGTTCGATCAGTTGGACGCATGCGCTCGCCTTTTGGAGGAGACGCCCGCACTCGATGTCGCGCTGTGTCATCTGGGAAGCCCGTGGGATCGCAGCGAAGCGGGACGCGCGGTCTGGCTCAGCGGCGTGAAGCGACTGGCTGCAAACCCGCGCATCCGGATAAAGCTGAGCGGCTTCGGCATGATCTTCGGACCGTGGCGCGCCGACGACGTCTGGCCGTATGTGGCGGACGCGCTCGAGGCGTTCGGCGCGCACCGCGCCATGTTCGGCTCAAATCATCCGGTCGACACGCTTCGGCAACCGGCTGCGTCGACGTGGGCAGAGGCGATGCGCCTTTCGACGCGTCTGTCCGAAGACGAAAAGCGCGCCGTGTTCGAAAACACGGCGCGCGAATTCTATCGCCTGGGATAATCGGATCGATCGAGAGGCGGCCCGAACTGCCGCCTCTCGCCCCCCTCAGCGCTTCACGCTGACCTTCACGCCGGCGATCCGCGGCGGCTGATAGCTCGCCTGCAGCACGCCGCCGCCGCCCCAAACGGCGCGGTTCTTGATCTCTTCGTTCGTCACGTTGTCGACGAACGCCCGCACGGAAACCCGCGCGTTCGGATCCCAGGTGACGGAGATGTCGCCTTTCGCGAACGCATCGGTCTTGTCGAGCCCGACATTGTAGACCGTGCCGTAGAACTCGCCCGAATAGGTGAGCACCGCCATTGGCGTGAGCTTGCCCATCGAACCGAGATCAAAGGCGTAAGCGGCCGAAACTGAGCCGCTGTATTCCGGGCTGTAGGGAATCTTGTTGCCCGAAAGATCGCAGCCGAACGCGCTCACCGACGGCGGCACGATGCGGCAGCCTTTCAAGCCGGGCGGCAACAGCGCCGTGTTGATCGCGCCGGCCACCACCGGCGACACGAACCCGCCCGGCAGCGGCACGTCCTTGAACGTCGTGTATTCAGCGTTCATCAGGGACAACGATCCCGCGAGCGTCAGCTTGTCGGTCGCGAGCCATTCCGCTTCGGCTTCGAGGCCGTAGGATTCTGCTTCGGCCGCATTGAACACCACCGACAGCGTGGTGGCGCCGACCGGAATCTGGCGCTGCTCCTGCAGGTCTTCATACTTGTTGAAGAATGCCGCGAGGTTGAGGCGCACGCGGTTGTCGAAGAACTGGTTCTTCGAGCCGATTTCATACGCCGTGACGTTTTCCGGCTGGAACGCCTGCACCTGCTCGGCCGTCGACGTGTTGAAGCCGCCGGACCGGAAGCCCGTGCTCACCGAGCCGTAGAGCAGATTGTCGTCCGAGAGCTTGTAGTCGACGGCGGCGCGCCACGTCGTCTTTTCGAACGTGCGATTGAGGGCCGTCACGGTCTGGCCGGCGACGGCGCTGAAGTTGAACAGCGTGGCCGTCGGCTGGACGACGCCGATCGCATTGGCGGCGCTCTGCGCGAGCGGACGATAAACTTGGAAGGTCTTTTCGTCTTCGGTCTGGCGGGCGCCGAGCGTGAACTTCAGCTTGTCGGTCGCGGCGAACTCGGCTTGCGCGTAAAACGCGGTCGACGTCGTTTCGACGCGCTGGTCATCGTAGAACGAGCCGCCGAAAGGCACGCCGCCGTTTGCGGACACGCCGTTCAGGACGGGCGGGAACTGCTGGTTGATGAACAGGCCGACGAGATCGTCCTTGAGGTAGTAATAGCCCGCGACGATTTGGAGCGGCCCCGACCACTTCGAAATGAACTGCAGCTCGTGGGTCGTGGTTTCGGCGGACGTGCGCTGAAAATCGGCGCCGAGCCTATTGCGAGAGAAGTCAGTGTCCGACGACCGGTCGACGCTGAAGTCCACGTAGCCGGAGATCAACCGCAGGGCGTAGGCCCCACCGTCGAAATTCACTTCGCCGGTCACACCCGTCTTTTCAAGATCGCGGCTGGTCTTGTAGTCGTTGTCGATCGTGTACGGATCGTTTTGCGACGCGATCGGAACGCCGAGATCCTGAACGCCCGCCAGAACCGGATTATCGTCGATCCCGTCGCGGTTGTTCGGGCGCGTGTTGAGGAAAAGCGGCGTCGAGTTGAAGATCGCAGCGCCTTGCCCGAAATTGTAATAGCTGCCGACGACCTTGTAACCGAAGGCTGAGCCGCCGTTACCGCCCTGCTCGGCCCGATCCGCGCGCACGACGACGTTGAGGTTGTCCGTCAGATCGACGCGCAGCGATCCGCGGATGTACTTCAAGTCCTCATCGAACAGGTCGGCGTCGGAGCGCGTCGAGTTCTCGACCCAACCATTGCCTTGGGCGCTGGCGCCAGTCAGGCGGAACGCGGCCTTGTCGCCGAGCGGCACGTTGACCATGCCTTCGAAGCGCGTGTTCTCAAACGACGCGTATTGCCCGCTGCCCGCCCAATCGAAGGCGCCAAGTTGGGGCGCGTTAGTCACGATCGCGATGTTGCCGCCGAACGTGTTGCGGCCGAACAGCGTGCCTTGCGGGCCGCGTTGGACCTCGACGCGCGCGACGTCGACGAAGCCAAGCATGGCCTGCGCGGCGCGCGATTGGTAAATCCCGTCGACGAAGAAGCCGATCGTGGTGTCGCCGTTGACGCCGACGTTCTCGGTGCGAACGCCGCGCATCGCCGGGCGCGCGTCAGAGCCGGACCGGCCAAACGTGAACCCGGGCGTGACGGTGTCGATCTTGGAAACGTCCGTAATGCCGCGCGCTTCGAGGGCGGCCGCCGAAAGCGCCGTCACCGAGAGGGGCACGTTCTGCAGCTTTTCCTCGCGCCGCTGTGACGTGACGATCACTTCCGTGAGCCCGGCCGATGCGCCCTCAGAGGTCGCAGGCGCTTGCGCGACCCCTGCGCCCGGAACCGAAACCGCAATCAGGCCCGCCGCGGAGGCGAGCAAAATCTGCCTGTAGTCCGCCATCTTGCTTCTCCCCTCGCGAGCGGCGCTCGCGTCAAGCGCCCGATGACGTCGAATTCATCAAGCGAATTATGAATAGAAGAGGGTATTTTACGGACTGTGCAACCGGTTTTTTGCATCCGAATGCGCCGCAGACGTCGGAGCCGCTAAAGTGAGGCTTTGGCGCCGCGCACCGCTGCCGCCAAAGACCGGGCGCCCGCCTGCATGAAGGCGTGATCGGACGAAAGCAGAAACATGGACGCGCCGAGTGCGCGCCATTCCGCGATCTCGTCGAGCGCCGGCGTGAACATCCCGACGGCCACACCCGCCCTGGCGCCCGCCTCAACGATCCGACGCACGGCCGCGATCACGGCCGCGTCCATAGGCGACGCCGCCCCAAGCGCGACGGTCAGATCGATGCGACCGACGAAAACGGCGTCGAGCCCGGGCGCAGCGACGATCGCGTCGATCTCGTCCAGCGCTTCGAGGTCCTCGATCTGGGCGATGACGCAGACCTCCTCGGCAGACCGCGCGAGATGCTCCGGCATTGGCCGTGCGCCATATCCCGCTGCGCGGGTCGACCCGGCATAGCCGCGCCCGCCGGCGCCATATCGGCAGGCGCCCGCCACCTCTGCCGCTTCACGCGCGCTGCGCACGTGCGGCACGACCACACCAGCGGCGCCGAGATCAAGCGCGTTCAAAATCGCGTCGGGCGCCCCAGAGGACGGGCGAACCAACGCGACCTGCCCCGTCGCGCGCGCCGCCAGAATGCCGACATCGAGATCGCCGCGATCGAACGGCGCGTGCTCCGCATCCAGGCAGATGCAATCGAGCCCCCCCGACGCCAGCGCCTCTACGACGCTGGGATGCGGCGTCTTCACGAACGTTCCGACGATCAGGTCACGCGCGCGCAGCCGATCCCTGAAAGCTTTGGCCGGGCTCACGCGCGCCCCCACAGGCGTCGGCTGGCGAGCGCCGCGCCCTCGGCGAGCGCGCCAAGTTTGGCCCAGGCGATATCGGGATCGACGGCCCCGAAGCCCGCGAATGTGGCGAACCCGCAATCACAGCCGGCGATGACCCGGTCTTTGCCGACGAGATTGGCGTAGGTCTCGATGCGCTGGGCGACGAGCTCGGGGTGCTCGATGAAGTTTGTGGTGCTGTCGATCACGCCCGGCACGAGGATCACGTCATCCGGCGGTCTGTGCGACTTGAAATAGGTCCACTCATGCGCGTGCCTCGGATTGGCGCCTTCGAACAAGACCGCGCCCACATGCGCCCTCAAGGCGAGACCGAGAACGAGGTCGATCGGGGCATCGCAATGATGCGGACCCTCATAATTCCCCCAGCACACGTGCAGCCGCACGCGATCCCGCGGCAGGCCAGCAAGCGCGGCGTTGAGCGCCTCCACGTGCGCCTCACAGGCCCGCACATAAGCATCGTCGCTCTGCCCCTTGAACAGCACGTGACGGCCGAGGCCAAGGTCTGGGCTGTCGACTTGCAGGATGAAACCGGCTTCGACGATAGCGCGATACTCGCTGGCCATAGCGTCGGCGAGTGCGCCAAGATAGGCGTCCTGAGAGGAATAATAGGCGTTCGGCTGAAACAGCGCGATCACGCCCGGCGAGGCGGCGTTCATGAACGCCTCCGCGTTCGGCGCATGCGCCGAACGCGCGGCCTTTAGGTTCGCCAGATCGCGCTCCAGCGGCGCATCGTCCTTGACGGCGATCGGACCAACGCACATTGGCCGCCGGTATGTCGGCGTGCCGCCGCCTTTGGCTTGGCGCGCCATGAACCGCGGAAACGCCTCCAGATCCGCGGGCGGATTGCGGGGGCTGTCGCCGTCGAAGCCCGACAAACGGTCCTTCACATAGGTGGCGTAGCTGATCTTGCTCATCTCGCCGTCGGATATGACGTCGAGGCCAAGTTTGGCCTGGCGCGAAACGGCGTCTGAAACGGCCTGCGTCACGGCCGCCTCGAAGGCGGCCGGGTCGCCGAGCGTCCCCGCTTCGCGGGCGAACAACCCGGTCGCGAGATCATCCGGTCGCGGAAGACTGCCAACGTGCGTCGTCAGGATTCTGTCTGTCGATGTGCGCACGGCGCCCCCCTCTTTGGTTTGTCGTCAGTCGGTTGAAGCGAGGCGAGCGGATGCGCCCGCGACGAGATCAGCGAGGAACGTGCGGCGTTCGGCAGGTCGCGTCGGATCCTCGATGCGCGCGAACAGGAGCTCGACGGCCGCCTCCGCCATCCGCTCGACCGGTTGGCGCATCGTAGCGAGGTCATATGCGAGCCAGCGCCCGGCGCCGAACCCATCGAATCCAACGATCGACAGGGTCTCCGGCACCACGCGCCCGAGCCCACGGCGCGCCGCATCGAGCGCGCCCAGCGCCATCGCATCATTTGCGCACACGACGGCTTCGACTTCCGGCGCGGCGGAAAGCAGCTCGCGCAGGCCCTCGACGCCGCTCTCATAGGTATAGTCGCCGGCGACGATGTGCGGATCGGGTGCGCCAAGATCGGTCAAGCGGCGCAGAATGCCCCGCACGCGCGCCTGAGCAACGGAGGACGACGCCGGCCCAGCGATGACCCCGAAGCGGCGCGCGCCCGACTGCCAGAGCGCATCGACGAGCCGGCCCTCGCCTTCCTCGTGATCGACCCCAACCGAACTGGCGTAGCGGGATATCGGCGCGCGATTGTAGAGGACGAGCGGCACGCTTGACGCCTCGAACGCCTTCTCCTGCGCCAGCGTGAGGCTGGTGCAGGCGACGACGCCATCGACCTGATAGGACCACATCTGCTCAAGGAGGCCTGAAATGTCTTCCCCACTCTCGAAAGTGAAGAGCAGAATCCGCGAGCCGCGCGACGCGCATTGGCGGGTGATCTCGGTCGCGACTTCGGGATAGTAAGCGTTGGTCGAACTCGCGAGCACCAGTCCGACGAGATTGGAGCGACGCGTAATGAGCGAGCGCGCGATTGCGTTGGGTCGATAGCCGAGCGCGGTCGCGGCCTCTATGACCCGGCGACGCGTTTCGTCGGAGACGCTGCCGTCGGTCGAAAACGCGCGGCTGACGGCGGACTGCGACACGCCCGCGCGGCGCGCCACGTCATAAGACGTAGCGCGGGAGCGCGACGACGGGCGTTGCGCCTCGCGGGGCGCTTCAGGCGGCTTTCTGGCCATGGCGTCGAACCCTGATGTCGGCCTGTTCCTTGTGGCCGGCGAACCCTTCCAGCGCACACAGACGGGAGCAGTACTCGCCGATCATCACAGATGCTTCTGGGGTCGTCACGCGCTGATAGGTGCAGGTCTTCATGAACTTGCCGACCCAGAGCCCGCCCGTATAGCGCGCGGCGCGGCGCGTCGGCAGCGTATGGTTGGTCCCGATCACCTTATCCCCATACGAGACGTTGGTGAGCGGGCCGAGGAACAGCGCGCCGTAGTTCGTCATGTTCGCGAGGAAATAGTCCGGGTCGCGGGTCATCACCTGGACATGTTCGGAGGCGATCTCGTCGGCCTTGGCCAGCATCTCGGCGTCGGTGTCGCACACGATGACCTCGCCGTACACCTCCCAGGCCTTGGCCGCGATGCCGGCGGTGGGCAGGATGCGCAGTTGGCGCTCCACCTCGGCCATGGTGGCGTGGGCCAGCTTTTCGGAGGTGGTCAGCAGTACGGCAGGAGACGTCGGCCCGTGCTCGGCCT
>JBMOIB010000114.1:0-9484 GCA_049317545.1 Caulobacterales bacterium
CGCAATCAGACGCTGTGGCTTCATGAGTCAGTCAATCTCCAAAGATCTCGATCAGGACGGGCTCGCCTTGGCGGCGCCGCCTTCGAGGGATGTGAGCCATGCGAAGGGATCGTCGAATCCGAACCAGGCGTGGCGGCGCACGAAGGGCTGAACGAGCCCTGCCGGGACGGCAATGCCGCAACGTGCATCGTCGAGACCGCCAGGCCCGACTGCCGGGAAACGAAGCCGGGCGGGCTGCGGCTCAGCCCCCACATCCAGACCCGGCGCCAGCGCGAGGAGGCCGCACGCGCCGCTATGGACATGAATCCAGACATCGTCACGGAAGGCGGCCGCATGCAGTTCGATCTGCTGCTCCGAACCCAGCGCAATCTCGATCTGCCCCGCATGCCGCGGGTCCGAGCGCGCGACGCGCGCGGCGCCAATCGATCGCTTTCCCCATTTTCCACCGACGTGCGTCAAAATGTGGATCCCTGCCCGGCCGCCCTGGGCGCGCCATCGCGCCGCCTCGGTCTCGGGCAGGCTCACGCGCAACCGATCACCGACGTCCTCGGCATAGGCGATCGTCGGAGGACATCGGTCGAGATCAAGATAGGCCTCGAGCCACCCGTCGACGACGCCGAGGCCCGAGAGTTCGATCACACGCTCTGCGGCGGCATGCGCGCCTGGGACGTCGACGTAAGACGGAGCGCCATCGAGGAAACTAAAGTACCCGAGATCGATCTGCGAGGCCTGCGAGTAGATGCGCAGCTCCGTTCCCTTCGTGATCGACCCCATGACGATCATCCCTACCGCGAGGGTCAAATCGTCGACGACGAAGGGTATGATCCTCTCGCCCATACGCCGCGCATACGCGTCCAGCGCGTGCGCATGCGGACGGCTCGAGAACCGGACGAGAGCCTCGCTCTGAACGGAGTGCACGATCGCCAGCACCGAAGGGTCGTTTGCCCCGTCCCGGTCCGCCTGCGCGGCGCGAACCGCCGCAACGAGGCCGTCGACAGGAACGATCACCTGGTCCGAAGGCGCAGGCGCGCGCGTCACGACGGCCGGTCCTCGCAAAGATTGATCCGGATGGCGGCGACCGCCTCGGGATCGATCTCATAGCCGACGGCGCGCCGCCCGAGTGCACGCGCAGCGCTAAGGACGGCGCCGCCGCCCGCGAACGGATCCACCACGAGATCCCCCGCAACGCTGTAGGCCGAAATGAAGGCGCGCAGCACCGGGATCGGCGATTGCCAGCGATGACGAACGCGCTGCCGGCCAATCGCGGTTCGCATGACGTCGCTGGTCAAAAGCGCGGCGTCGGCTGGGCTTGGGGTCCCGCGCCGTAACGGCCCCCTCGAGCGCAACACCAGGAACGATTCCATGTCGAACGCCGTCGGTCCCGCCCTGCGCGCGAGGCTCTCCATCTTGCGGCGCCGTGCGATCGTGACATGAGCCGGACGCCACGCATGGCGGGCATAGAGGCCAAGGCCCAGGCTCTCCAGAAGTCCGCGATGAACCGCTTCGACCGGTGCGAGCTGGTCATCGAAACGAACGTCACGCGTCTGCAGGACGACCCAGCCGCCGGGCCTCAGGATCCGCCGGCACTCTGCGAACGTTGGTCGCAGACTCCACGCGTAGGCAATCGTATCGCGGATCGCCCGATCTCGGTCCTCCTGGCTTGCGCCGCCAGATCCGTCGGCCAGGACGGTTTCCACCGAAGTCGGAAAGTAAGGTGGGCTCGTTACGATGAGGTCGGCTGCGCCGTCCTGAATCTCGCCCATGTGCGCACTCGATCCATGGACGACGCGCACATCATCTGCGGGGGATGGAGGCAAAAGAAGATGCTCGGTCATTGCGCGCCCGATCGCTTTGCGCGGGCTCGGCGACGCTTCGCCCGCGGCGGGGATTGGGGCGGGGGCTCGGGTGGGGACGAAGCCTCGGCGGCTTCGACGTCGACCTCGACGGGCGCAGACAATGAAGCGGCGAGCCTCGCGCCTTCCTCCGGGTGGATCATGCGGACGAAGGCGATGCGCCCGTCGAGCGCTGCGCGCGTTTGCGGCGCGCCATGCCATTCGCTTTCGCGTCCCTGGCCAACACGGTGTACGGCCGCACGCAAACGCCTGCGCAGCCGCCTTGGAACACTGACCCGCTCATTGACGACGAGGCCAGTGCACATCTGACGCCGGCCGCGTCGGAAAATGTTCGTCTTGCGCGGATCCAAGGTCAGCCCGATGCGGCCGAGCACGCCCTTGGCGATCCCGACGAGCTCAACCACGCGCCCGTCGTCGCCGGAGAAAGTCAGATCGTCGGCGTAGCGCGTATAGGCGCACCCGCGCCGCCCGGCGTGCTCGCTCAGAATCTCGTCCGTGCGCAGCAGAACGCGGTTGAGCAGCGCAGGCGAGGTCGGCGCGCCGATCGGCAAGGCGCCGTTCGACGTGCACAGATCCGCAAGGAGCCCGATCGCGCGCGGCGACAACATCCCGGCGAAGTCACGACGCAGAGCCGCCAGAACCAGAGGCCAGCGCACGCTCGGGAAGCAATTGGCGACGTCGGCATTCGCCACGATCCGGCGTCCGACATGCGGGGCCGCATTGGATTTGATCGATCGCCCCACGATGAACCCGTGTGCGTTGGCATGGGCGCCGAGCGGCTCGAGCAATCCCTTGAGGATCGCCCGCTGGGCCCGTTTGAGGATCGGCGCCGGACTGCTGATCGTGCGAACCCCGCCGGAATCCTTTGGCAACGTCCATTGAAGGTACTCGCCGTCGAGCCGGAAACCGCGCTCGCCCGATCGGTCAATGCGGGTCAAGGCGGACGCAATGTGGGGAAGATCCCGCAGTCCCAGACGTGCGCCCAGTTCGAGGACGATGGCGTCGAGCGTGCCGGAATCGCCCATCAGAGCCGACGCGCGCTGGAGGGCTTCGCGTACGTCGTCATCCTGGACATGTGCGGTGACGGCCTTGAGCCTTTTGACGTTGCGGCGAAGCGCAATCGCAAGGAGAACAAGCCCGTCCATCTCGGATTGGCTGGGCCCACCGGCGCTCGATGCGCCGTCCCCGACCACGCCTTGACCCGCTTTTCCGATCCTGCGGGCAAAATCCAGCCATTCATCGCGCCACGGGATCGCAAGTCCCTTTTGCGCGCCTTCTGCAAGGAGGTCGATCAGCGTCGCAGGACGCGACGTCAAATCAGCGCGCGCCTTCAAGATGGCGCTGGCGACGTCGCGGGGCGCTGAGGCTTGCAAGATCGAAAGCGCGTCTTGCAAGATCGCAAGCGCGTCTGGATCCCCGGTCGCGGACGCGAGGCGCAGAAGAGGCCGAGGCCCCAAACCAGGCGCCAAACGACGAAGGATCTCGGGAAACCTCACCCGTATCGCCATAGCGGCGCTGACCGCCTTTTCGGACGCGGCGCCCGCCAGCCTTGCGGCCAGAAAAGCCGCGATCTCATCTACGAACGCCTGCGGGTCGGCAGGCGCAGCAGCGCTTTTTCCGAACGCGCAGAGATCGTCGAGAACGGTCGAGCGGTGCAGCGACCAGCCGCCAGCCGCCCGCCAAAGATCGTCGCCGATCCACGCAACGATCGTGCTTGCAAACCGGGGCTTGTTCCGGTGGACGCGCGCATCGTCCCACGCCTCGACGAGATCGAGATCGGGCCGCGCGGCATGCAGACGCAGCACGTCTTCGCTGGGCGGCCGAGCGGCAAGTCGCCGCTTCAGGACGGCCTGAAAATCTCGCCTATGCTCCGCGAGCGCGACGACGTCGTTCAAGGACAGAGCCGTCCAGACGGCCGCGTTCAGGTCGAGCGCCGCATCTGCTTTCGCCCGCAACAGGCGCTCTTGGGCCGCGAGGCTCCAGCTCGTCCGCAACAGCGCGAGGTCTTGCGTCAATATCGCCTTGGGCTGCAGCCGCCCCGCGCAGAGCGCATCGGCAATCTCGTCAGGGCCGAGACTCCAATAAGGGGGAATGCGAACCCTCGGCCAGCCCTCAATGAGCAGGCGCTCGATGTCGGGCCGGATCGCCTGCCATGCACGAGCTGACGAGGAAGCGGCCGCACCGGCGAGCCTTCCAGCGATCGCGCGGCCGACTTGATGGCGAGCCAGCGCTGCTTTGGTGAGGCGATCGAATGTCAGGTCCGCCAGCGCGGATCCAACGGCGTCGAAATCCCGAGCGGCGAGCGCCTCGACCGCGACGGCCCCGGCCGCATCCGCCTCGTCGCGCGCCGTGCGCTGGACCTCGAGCCAGACGTCCAGATCTTGCCCATGGGGAAGGCCGCGCGGCGCCCACCGCCCTGTAAGGACTGCGCTCGACAGTACGAGCGACTGCTCGGGGTTAGGACGCATCAGGAACTCGATCAGACCAAACCGCCGGATCTGGATCGCCTTCTCGTCGGCGCGCCTGAGGAGCCGAAGAAGTTCCCTGCGCTGAACGTAGCTCGAGGCAACATCGATGCATGCGGCGGCAGCCGTCAGCTCCCTGGCCGTGACGTTCGCGCGCAGACGATGCGCCAGCGCGTAACGGACGCGCAAACCGGGGCTGAGACGGGACGATCCGGACAGATCAGCCACGCTCCATTCGCTCTTTACCAGCGCGGCCGCAATCGGTTCGGCGCCGATCAGCTCAGCGACCATGTCGGCCAGGCGGTTGGCGAGCGCGATGAGGTTTGTCTGGCCAGCCAGGCGTACGGATGAGTAAAGCGAAGCGATGCGGAGCGGATCGCTCGCAGCGACCGCCCAGCAATGACGAAGGGCGGCTTCGTCATCCAGGTGCGCGCAAACCGCGCGCGCGTTAGCCCAGAGAGAACCGAGCGCATCGTTCAACGCCGCATCCCGCGTCTGCAGGAAATCATCAGCACAAGGATCAAGCGACGCGAATATGCGCTGTACCTGCGATCCATCGCCCAGCGCGGCCTCGAGGTGTCGACGCAGCTCCTTACGCGCTCGTCGGCCGTTCGCCGTACTCACTGTGTCCGCCCCCGCGACAATGGAGCCCTCCCATCCGGTCACTTCACCCTCCGTCACCGAGCGCGTCGGGCGGAAGGGGCGCGCGTGACGGCGCCAAAGGAGCGCACCCTGCGCGACGACGCAGAGGAGCGAGCGCCCCTTCCGTTCGACGAGCGAGACGGAACAGGCTTGCGCAATTCTGGCGAAACGCCAGATGATCCTGAACCGGAATGGGAGAGCGCCGATCCAGTTTCTTTAGGCGGCCGCCAAGTGTCAAGCCAATGCGACTCACGGTTCGCTTTTCCAGACGGGGCGCATTACCATCTGCGAAGGAAATTGGCGCTCAACCGGATAAGGATCTGCTTTCCGCGCGTTAAGCGCGCATCGGGATGAATCGAATCCCTTCGGTTCCAGAACATCAAACTATTGCCTGCAGACGCCCCACACCCACAGCGAGACGATCGGCCAATGGTCCTGGAAGGATCTCTGCGAAGACCGAGGCGAGCGAGCGATAGTACCAAAGGATGTTGGCGGGCTCTGCGTTGAAGCGTGACCAGATCTGCGCGCCCACGCGCGAATGGTCGTCCAGAATTTCTTCGAGGTTGTGAACCTTGTCGGCGAGCGCGACGAGCCGCGCGGCGTCTGGTTTGTCGGGCAATGCGGCGACGTACGCCTCCTTGCGAGCGCGCCACGGCGGCTTGGGAGCGGTCCAGGCATCCGTGCAGGCCGCAACGATGTCGGCCACCCCCGGCCCGAACCGTTCTCGCAGGGCATCGATCGAGGTCTTGTCGCCCTGGTCCTCGATGGCGTCGTGCAGGAGCGCTGCGATCGCCTGATCTTCGTCGCCGCCTTCTGCGATCACGATGGCCGTAACGCCGAGGAGGTGACCGATGTAAGGCGCCGGCTTGCCTTTGCGCGTCTGTGATCGGTGAAGGTCGTGCGCGTACGCGAGCGCCTCTTCGAACCGGCTCGAAAACTCCATTCGTGCTCTCCTTATGGCAATGCGTTGGGACTACCTCGTCGAGCACGTTGCCCCCCCTACTCGACCGAGGCTTGGATGCCGACGCCGCATTTCAATGGACGGCGGCACGCTCGAAGCGCGCGTCCTGTCGCATCTCGTTCTCGAGTGCGACGAGGTCTCAATGGCGTCTGGACTTTTGCTCCAATGGACCGGGCGCCTAAACGCCTATTGCCTCTGACGCTCGCTGATCAAAGTCGTTGCTGACGTCCGGCGCCGCGTTCGCGCAGAGCTCGAGCGATCGAGCTGCGCTGCGGCGGAACACTATGCCCCTTGTTCCGCCACTTCAGCGGCCGCCAGCACCCGCTCGAGCATGCGACGCTCCTTCACGTGCTGCATACCATCCGCCTTCGAGACCTTCTCGAGGATCGCTGCAAGGCGCTTGAAGCCAACCGGGGTGAGGATGTCGATTGAGACCTCGATCAGACGGTCGAGGTCCGGCAGATCAGAAGGATGCCGGCAGCGCTCGCGCAAGTCCCGAGGGTCGAAATCCGAGACGAAACTGGCCGCTTCGCGTTCCGCCATTTCGATCTCTCGGTCGTCGACCATACCGTCGACGACGATCATGTGCGCGATCAGATCGATGAGAACACGCCGCGCGAACTCCTCCCGGTCCATCTCCTTCTCGATCCCGACGCCCACGTCCACCATCACCTTCTGGTAAATCCAGGTAAGTGCCTCCTCCAGTTCGGTGAGGTCATCGAGTTCTTCTGCAGCCGTCGCCTTTCCGAAAAAATCGTCAAAGCTTGCCGATGCGGAAAGAAGCTCCTCCGCGTCGAGCCCAAGGGCGTTGATCCGATCGTCCGTCGGCGGATGCGCATCCGTGGGATGGGGCACATGCCAAGCCAGGACGGATTGCATCATGTCGCCCACTTTCTTGCGATCGAGATCATACTTGATCTGGTCCTCGAAGTTGCGCGCAAGGTTTCGTGAGAAACGACCCGCACGAACGCGTTCGATCATCGACGCGTACTCGCGCTGCCAAAGATCGGTTAGAATGCTGACCTTGAGCAAAGACGTCGCGAGATCCTGCGCAGACGTCGCTTCAGCTGCGCGCTGGTCTGCAGCGAACTCCCGGATCCGTGAGACGCGGGCGACGTTGCGGTGGAAACGCGCGACCATGAATTCCGTGAAGATCCCTACCGGCCACAAGAATGGGTTGGCGTTCTTCTTCGCCCCGTCGGCGCGGCCCCTTGCGTCCATGAGCCTCGCATAAACGGGCGCGAACATCTGACTGTACGCAAGGTCCTTGTTGGCGAAATGGGCAAGCTCGTGAGCGATTACGCCTCGAAGCTCGGCGGCGGTCAGACCTCGCATGAGCGGGGCTGAAAGGAACATCGTCCGGCCGCGCAAGGGCGCACGCAAGCCCGGCATGAGAACCTGCGCATTGGTGACGAAGAAGTTCGCATCCATCCCGACGACGACATGATCCGGAGCCGGAGCGCCAACGGCCCGGGCCAAACGTCGAACGGCCAACATCAGACGAGGCTGGTCCATCGGACTGATGAGCGATCCGATTACGGTGACGCGGGCGGGTCCAAACGAACGGACCGCGCTCCAGGCGACGCCCGCCGCAGCCGCAAACCCAAGGCCGGCGATCGCGCCCGCAATCCAGGCGTGCGTTTGCCCGAGCCAATACCTCTCGGCGGCGAAAACTCCCAACGCCACGATGATCGCATGAAGCAGCGTCAGCATGGAGATCGCAACGAGTGCAACGAAGGTGGCCGGAGGGAATATCCACGCCAGGGCCAGCCTGTTTGCGCCGCACAGCTGCGCCGCGAGCGTGTATCCAAGAAGGATCGCGCCGCCGAGCAGGAGGGCGGCCACAGCGCTTGCCGCGAGCTCCGTTGTATAGTTGGCCGAACTGCAGCCTTGGTTTGCCGGCAGCGCCGATAGACACTCGTAGGCCGACGCGAAGGTCTGAGCCGGCGCCACCACACCGCCGCCGGCATCAATGTAAAGCGCAAGCGCCAGCCCTAGGACCGGAACCAAAACCGCAGCGATACTCGCCCGTAGAGTTAGCATCGCATCCCCCCATAAAGCGCGACGGGAATTAGGATTACCCTCCAGGCCGACAGGCGCAATAGGCACGTCAGGCGCCGTCGGTCGCCGTCAGCATATCGCGATTGCAGCCCCAGGGGCTCGCAACGAAAACCCGGCAGGCCTCCCCTCCCTTTTCGGGCGGCTCCGCCATTTCGTCTGTCGCCATCTTTCGATGGATCGACGACGCGGCCAGCGCCGCAGCACAACACGCGCTGGACGCCCTTTTTCTATACATCTAGTTTTCCGATCCGTCGAGTCTTGTTTGATTGTTAGAGACGCGTTAGCCGATGCGATGGGCGCCGACGGGGACCAAGAATGAGCAACCAAGCCCACCGAGGATCAACTGCATGATCGCTCGCATTTGCGTGACCGATTGCGTCGGCGAATTGCGTCTTATGTTCGAGAACTGGAGCTTTGCTCCAACCGATCCCTTTTGGATCGCGAAGGCTTCGGCTCTGCCCCGAGCACCGAACTGGATCGCGCCCGAAGGCCTCTCCAACGAGACATGGTGGGTGAATCCCTCCGAAGCCGTCGAGGATCTTGTGACCCGGGGCGAGATAGGTTGGATAAGCATCGTCCGCATCGGCGGCGTTCTCGAAGCTGGAGAATTGTACGGTCACATGAGCCTGTGGACGCTTCGGATCACGATCCAATCGCTCGCGCCGATTGCGCGCCTGTGATCTCCGCCGCGCTTTGCTCGGCGCTTCGGCCAGAACAGGACGGTTGTCTTGGACCCTGATGGCTGGCCGATCGGTAGAGTCGTTTAATCCAACGAGCGGAGATACTCGAGGATCTCGCCGGCCAAGGCAGTGATTCGCCCAGTCTCGTCATCTTCGCGTCCGCATGTGACCGCGGCCGCAAGTTTGATCATATCGCGCTCAGGTATCGCGCCATAGCGATCGATGTACCAAGCCAACCGAAGGGCCAGTTCCTTCTGAATATCGGCCATCATCCACCTGTCCGCCCATTTATACGCCTCATCCAGGCGCCCGTGAAACCGGGTGCAGGCCAATCTGGACGACGCCTCAAGTAAAGCGCGGCCCGAAGAAACAGTGCAAGTCGCAGCTCCGGCGAACTACCTGCTCGGCCGCCACGCCTTGGCGGCGGTACGGCCGCATCGGTGCACGCCCTTTGGGCCGCCTTGCCTTTCAACGCTTCCCGTCCTCCACGGCATATGTTTACCTATGGATCTGAAAATTTCATATCCGAGCCGGTTTGTTACTCAGCCATTCCTCTCGCCCCCCCCTCTCTATAGCGCGGTCCAAAAGATGAGACGATCGTCCGAAGTCGATTTCGAGACTACAGCCTCCGCCAAAGTAGCGGCGAATTTGGCGCGTGAATTCCTCAGCGCCGCGATCCGCCGTGGCGCTGATTTTTCCGGAATTTTCGCTTCAGCCGGCCTGCCCATGGAAGCGTCGACCTGGCTCGATGGACCGATGACCGGACGCCAACTTCAACAAATCATCGTGCCCGTGATGGATCGCCTTGATGATGCTGCCGTT
>JBMOIB010000115.1:0-9410 GCA_049317545.1 Caulobacterales bacterium
TGCGCGACCAGATCGAGCGCGCGCCCGGCGTCCAGCAGGCGCAGATCTGGGGCGCGCCGGGTTCGGAGGTCCAGGTTAACCTCGATCTCGACAAGCTCGCCGCCTACAAGATCGCGCCGACGCTCGTGACCGAGGCCCTGCGCCGGGAAGGCGCGGACAATCCGATCGGCGCTGTGGTCGCCGGCGGGCGCAGGTTCAACATCGAAGCGTCAGGCCCCTTCGACGGCCTCGATGAAATCCGCGCCACCGTCCTGCGCGCGGCAGACGGGCGAACCGTGCGCGTCGGCGACGTCGCGGACGTGACGTGGGGCAATGAAGAACAGCGCCACATTACCCGCTTCAACGGCAAGCGCGCCCTGTTCGTCACCGCCAAAGGCAAGCTCGGCGAGGACGTGTTCCAGTTGAAGTCCGGCATCGACGCCGAAATCAACGATTTCGCCAAGCGCCTGCCGGCCGACATCAAACTCGAACGCGGCTTCGATCAGTCCAAGACCGTCGAGGAGCGCCTCGGCAAGCTCGGGCGCGACTTCGGCATCGCCATTCTGCTCGTGCTGGTCACTCTGCTGCCGCTCGGCTTCCGCGCTTCGCTGATCGTGATGGTGTCGATCCCGCTGTCTTTGGCGATCGGCGTCGTCGCCGTTGATGCGCTCGGCTATTCGATGAACCAGCTATCGATCGCCGGGTTCGTGCTGGCGCTTGGCCTGCTCGTCGACGATTCGATCGTCGTCACGGAAAACATCGCGCGGCGACTGCGCGAGGGCCTGAGCCCGCATGACGCCGCAATCGCCGGCGTTTCCGAAATCGACGTCGCCGTGATCGGCTGCACCGCCGCGCTGCTGTTCGCCTTTCTGCCGCTGCTCAATTTGCCGGAAGGCGCGGGCGAATTCACCCGCTCCTTGCCGGTCGCAGTGACCGTGACGATCGCGGCCTCGCTATTCGTGTCGCTGACGATCATCCCCTTCCTCGCAAGCCGCCTGTTGCCGCGCACCGAGGCCGGGCATTCGAACTTCTTCCTCGACGCCGTGATGGGCGCCATTCACCGCGTCTACAATCCGGTGCTGCACTGGGCGCTCCAGCGGCCGATCGCAACCGTGGCGGTCTCGCTCGCCGTGGCGATCATCGTTCCTTTCCTGCTCATTCCCAAGGTCGGCTTCTCTCTGTTCCCGCAGAACGACAGCCCCTATTTCATGGTGGACGCGGAATTGCCGAACGGCTCCTCGATCGCCGAAACCGACAAGGCGATCCGCTACGCCGAGGGCGTGCTCGCGGCCCGTTCCGACATCGAATGGACCTTCGCCAATACCGGACGCGGCAATCCGCAAATCTACTACAACGTCATTCCCGAACAGACCCAGCCCAACGTCGGCGCGATCTATGCGGCCTTCAAGGAATGGCGCCCCGAGACCTCGCCCGACGACGTGCGCGAGATCCGCGCCGCTCTGACGGCCTATCCCGGCGCCCGCCTGACCCTACGCCGGTTCGAAAATGGACCGCCGATCGAGGCGCCGATCGCCGTGCGCGTGCGCGGCAAGGATCTCGCTGCGCTCGACGAAATCGCCGCGCGCGTCGAAACCATCGTGCGTGAAACGCCGGGCACACGCACGGTGCGCAACCCGCTCGCCGCCCGCCAGATCGACCTTGACCTCAACATCGACGCCGACAAAGCCGCTTTGCTCGGCGTCGGCGCAGGCGCCGCAGACGAAATGCTGCGCATCGCAATCGGCGGCGCGCAGGTCGCCTCGTTCCGCGATCCGACAGGCGATTCCTATCCCGTGCGCGTCAAGCTCGCGACCGCGAGCGATGCGCCGACATCGGACGATCTGCGCCGGCTTTACGTCTGGACCCAATCGGGCGCGGCCGTTCCGCTCGCCGAGATCGCCTCGCCGACCTTCTCCTCCGGCCCGGCCGCGATCGACCGGCTCGACAAGGAGCGCGTGGTCACGATCACCGCCTACACCCAGGACGGCTTCCTCACTTCGCGCGTGACCCAGGACGTCGCTGAGCGGATCGCCAAGCTGGATCTGCCGCCCGGCTACAAGGCGACGTTCGGCGGCCAAGCTGAGGCCTCGGCGCGCAGCTTCTCGGGTCTCGGCGCCGCCGTCCTGATCGCCATTTTCGGCGTGCTCGCGGTGCTGCTGCTCGAGTTCGGCACGTTCGCGATGATGACGACGGTGGCGTTCGTCATTCCGTTCGGCGTGATGGGCGGAATGATCGCGCTGGCGCTCTCCGGCGAGAGCATGTCGTTCGTGGCGGTGATCGGCTTCGTCGCGCTGATCGGCATCGAGATCAAGAACTCGATCCTGCTCGTCGATTTCGCCAACAAGCTGCGCGACCAGGGCGTGCCCAAGCGCGAGGCCGTCGAGCGCGCCGGCGAGATCCGCTTTCTGCCGGTGCTTTTGACCTCCGCCACGGCGATCGGCGGCCTGACGCCTCTGGTGCTGGAGCAATCGCCGCTCTACTCGCCCCTGGCGATCGTCATCATCGGCGGCCTGATCAGCTCGACCCTGGTCGCCCGGATCGTCACACCGGCCATGTATCTGCTGCTCGCGCCAAAGGATCAGGCCGAACCGGCGGCGGCCTGATCCGCGTCGGCGGACGTGCGCGCGCCCGCGCTGACGGCTATGGTCGGCGCGCATCATCTTGAGGGAGCGCCCCATTCCATCCGCCGGAGCATCCATCCTGGTCACGGGAGCCGCCGGTTTCATCGGCTTCCATACCTGCCGCCGCCTTCTGGACCTCGGCGTGCGCGTGTTCGGCGTCGACGACCTCAACCCCTATTATGATCCGGCGCTCAAGCAGGCGCGGCTGGCGCTCCTCCGCGAACACCCGAACTTCGCGTTTCGCGCGCTCGACATCGCCGACCAGGCTGAACTCGACGCCGCCGCCGACGCCGCCGCGCCTGGCGCGATCGTCCACCTCGCGGCGCAGGCCGGCGTGCGTTATTCCATCGAGGCGCCTCACGCCTATGGCCGGTCGAACCTCACCGGGTTCTTGTGCGTGCTTGAAACCGCCCGCCGGCTTTCGATCGGGCATCTCGTCTACGCCTCGTCGTCATCGGTCTATGGCGCCAACGCCGCCACGCCCTTTTCGGAGCACGACGGCGTCGATCATCCGGTCTCGCTTTATGCTGCGACCAAGCGCGCCAACGAGCTGATGGCGCACACCTACGCCCATCTGTTCGCCCTGCCGGTGACTGGCCTGCGCTTTTTCACCGTTTACGGTCCCTGGGGCCGTCCGGACATGGCCTATTTCAAGTTCACCCAGGCCATTCTCGCCGGCGAACCGATCACCCTCTACGACGCCGATCGCATGCGCCGGGATTTCACCTATGTGGACGACGTCGTCGAAGCGGTCGTCCGCCTGATCGATCAACCACCTGGCGCCGATCCGCGGTTCGATCCAGCCCGTCCCGATCCCGCGACCTCTCAGGCGCCCTTCCGAATCTACAATATAGGCAACCATACGCCGGTGGCGTTGAAGGACTTTTTGGCCACGCTCGAAGCCGCCGTCGGGCGCAAGGCGATCGTGCGCCACGCACCGGCGCCTCCTGGCGATGTTCCCGAGACCTACGCAGACGTCGCCGATCTCGCCGCCGCCGTCGACTTCGCGCCAAAGACGCCACTCGAGGCGGGACTTGCCCGTTTCGTGGCCTGGTACGAAAAATATTACGCGGGATTGAAATAGAGTCCTTGAGATCGCCGCGATCAGTGTGCACCTACCGCTGAAGACTTTCGGCCCCAACTTGGGGACTGGAAGCTCGGTGGGGCGATCGATGCGCAACGTGATCATTCTTCATGCGCCGAGCGAGGCGGCCGTGGCGGCTGATCTCGTCCTCGGGCATTCCGAAATCTGGGTCGCGAGCGCCGTCACCGAAGCTTCGGCGGCGGGCGCCTTTGGGCCGCGGTTCCGCCTCGTCGCGATCTGGTCAGCCGCGGCGGCCGCCGCCGGCCTGGCGCCGGTGTACGAGGCGATGTTCGCCAACCGGGATGCGCCGAGCGTCATTCTCAAGCTCGACGAGACGCCAATTCCGGCTTCGCTCGCCAACGTCGCGGCCGCAATCGGCCGCGCCGACCTGCGCGGGTTGTCCACGGCGCTTGCTTTGCAGGGACCGTCCGACGCCAAACCCACGCCCGGCGAACGCCGGATCGGCCTGTCGGCCGCGATGCGCGCTCTGGCGGCCGTCGCCCTCAGCCTCGGCTTTGGCGCCGTGCTCGCGAACGCAACCGCTGTTGACCGTCGCGCCGCCCTCAGCGCCGAATTCGGTTTCGCCCCCGTCGCGCCCCGCGTAGCGGCCCCGGCGGTTGCGCCCGCAGCGCCTATCGCTGCTGATGATGCTGTCTCTGCGCGCGCGCAGGCCATGTTCGAACGCGCGGGTTCGGTCGCCCGGTCGCCGGCCGCCGCCGCGCGGGCGCGCACCGTCGACCAGTTCCACGCCTCGCCCGACTGAGCCGCCGCAGCATTCTGAAACCAAACCTGAGGTGCGCCGACTCTCGGCGGGCGCCATAAGCGGCGCCCGGACGGCCCGGCGCGTGCATCAGCGTGCGCAGGCCCTTCGAGCCAGCGGAGACGCGTCATGTGCGGGATTATCGGCATTCTCGGTTCGGAACCCGCTGCGCCGCGTCTGGTGGCGGCGCTCAAACGGCTTGAGTATCGCGGCTACGATTCAGCCGGCGTCGCGACCCTCGAGCAGGGTCGGATCGAGCGCCGGCGCGCGTCCGGCAAGATCGCCAACCTCGTCGCCGAACTCGAAAATCGCCCGCTCGCCGGCTTCGAAGGCATCGGCCATACCCGCTGGGCGACCCACGGCGCGCCCACGACCTCCAACGCGCACCCCCACGCGACCGAAACGGTCGCCATCGTGCACAACGGCATCATCGAGAATTTTCGCCCCCTGCGCGAAGAATTGCAGGCCAAGGGCCGATCGTTCGCCTCCGAGACCGACAGCGAAGTCATCGCCCACCTGATCACCGACCAGATGGAGCAGGGCAAGGATCCCCGCGCCGCGACCCTGGCGGCCCTGGCCCGGCTGGACGGCGCGTTCGCGATCGCCTGCCTGTTCGCCGACAAGCCTGACCTCCTGATCGGCGCGCGCAAAGGCAGCCCGCTGGTCGTGGGCGTCGGCGACGGAGAGGCCTTCCTGGGCTCGGACGCCATCGCCGTCGCCCCGTTCACCGACCGGGTGATCTTTCTCGAGGAGGGCGACGCCGCGATCCTCACGCGCGACAGCATCGAAATCGTCGACGCCGCCGGCCGCCCTGCAAAGCGCGCGGTGACGGTCATCTCGGGGTCGGCCGCCGCGGTCGAGAAGGGCAATTACCGCCACTTCATGCAGAAAGAGATCCACGAGCAGCCGGAAACGACCGGGCGCACGATCGCGCGCTACGTGGACGCCATGAATGAACGCGTGTCGCTGCCGGATCTCGAAGGGGTCGATATGGCGAGCGCCGACCGCCTCGACATCGTCGCCTGCGGCACCGCCCATTATGCTGGACGCGTCGCCGAATACTGGCTCGAGCGCATCGCCCGGCTGCCGGTCGAGTGCGATATCGCCTCCGAGTTCCGCTACCGCGATCCGACGCCCTCGCCCAGCGGCGCGGCCCTGTTCGTCTCGCAATCGGGCGAGACGGCCGACACGCTGGCGGCGCTGCGCTATTGCAAAGCCAACGGCGTCAAGACGCTGGGCGTGGTCAACGTCCAGCACTCGACGATCTGGCGCGAAAGCGACGCCGTGCTCGCCACGCTCGCCGGTCCCGAAATCGGCGTCGCCTCGACCAAAGCCTTCACCGCCCAACTCGCGGTCCTCGCAGCGTTCGCGATCCACGTCGGCCGCGTACGCGGCGCCATCGGCCAAGATGAGGAGCGCCGGCTCGTGCACGCGCTTATGGAAACGCCGCGCCTGATGGCCGAGGCGCTGAAGGCCGAGGCCGGCATCGCCGCGCTGGCGCGCGACCTCGCCAACGCCCGCGACATCCTCTTCCTCGGCCGCGGCGCGCATTATCCGATGGCGTTGGAAGGCGCGCTGAAGCTCAAAGAGATCAGCTATATCCACGCCGAGGGCTACGCCGCCGGCGAGCTGAAGCACGGCCCGATCGCGCTGATCGACGAAGCCACGCCGACGATCGTCGTCGCCCCGCATGACGCGCTGTTCGAAAAGTCGATGTCGAACATGCAGGAAGTGAAGGCCCGGCGCGGCCGCGTGATCCTCTTCACCGACGCCGCCGGCGCCGCAGCCGCCAGGGACGTCGTCGACGCGATCATCGAGGTCCCGGCCTGCGATCCGTTCATCGCGCCTTTGGTGTACGCCGCGCCCCTGCAGCTCCTCGCCTATCACGTGGCCGTGGTGCGCGGCACCGACGTCGATCAGCCGCGCAACCTCGCCAAATCCGTCACCGTCGAATAGCGGGCGGCGCGCGCCTCACGGCTTCGGCGCGACGAGGATCCGCACCCGGCGGTTCGTCTGGAGGATCTCGTTCGCCGCGGCGACGACCTCGGCCTTGGTCATCGTCTTGAGGTCCGAGATCCGCGATTTGATCGCCGGGATCGTGCGCACGTCGGTCTGCGCGTCCGAGAGCGCCGAGAGCCAATAGCCGTTCGTACGCTCGGAGGTTTCGGCCTGATCGACGAGCGGTTCGCGCGCGCGCTTGATCAAGTCTTCGTCGAACTTGCCGGCGCGCAATTCCGCAGCGATCTCGTCGACGATGCGGAAAAAGGACGGCGCATCCTTCGGCGGCGTCTCGGCCGATGCGGAGAGAAATCCGAATCCGGCGAACGCCTCCGAAGAAAAGTCATTGGCGCTCGGCGAATAGGACGCGCCCAACTTTTCGCGGAATTCCTCGGTCAGGCGCAGACGCATCAATTGCCGCACGAAACGCTGCGCGCGCATTTTGCGCAGATCGCTCGCGTCGTACCCTTTGAACGCCACATAGGCGGCCGCCTGGTCGGCGCGGCCGACGTGCTGAAGAGCGATCGGCGTTTCCGACCCGGGAGCGAAGGCGATCGCATCGGCGCCCTTGGGCGGCGACCAGGGCGCACGCTTCGGCAGGGCGCCGAACGTGGCGGCCACGGCGGCCTCGGCGGCTTTCGGATCGACGTCCCCGACGATCGCGATCTCGATCGGGCTCGAGATCAGTTGCGGGCCGACGAGGTTTTTGACGTCCGTGATCGACAGCGCGCGCGCGTCGGCGAGCGTGGGGAACGCAAACCGCGGATCGCCGCCGCGGATCAAGGCCGGTCCGTCGCGGCCGATCACGCGCATCGGGTTGGCGGCGATCGACGCGAACTGGTTTTCCGCCGAGGCTTGCAGCCGGGCGAGACCCTCGCCGCGCCAGCCGGGATCGACCGCATAAGCCGCGAACAATTGCAGCTGCAGCAGGAGGTCTTCGGGGCGCGTGTCGCCGCCGAGTTCGACGGCGTCCTCATCGAACGACAGCCCAAGGCCCAGGACCTTGCCGACGGTCGCACGATCGATGCCCTCCTTGTCGAGCTTGCCGAGCCCGCCCTCCACGGCGGCGAACGGCGCGGCCCAGGCAAGCCCCTTCGGCGCGCGCGGCAACGCGAGCACGCCGCCCGCGAAGCGCACATTGACGCCGATCTGCCCCATGTCGAACGGGGTCTGTTTGATGGTCAGCCGCACGCCGTTTTCGAAGGTGAGGAAATCGGTCGCCAACGCATCATCGCGCGACCGCGTCGCCACGACTCCTGGCTTGCCGAAATCAACGTACGGAAACGAGACCGCCTTCTCTTCGACCGGCGCAGCGACCGCAACCGCGGCGGAGCGGTCGTAGGCGCTCGCCACCACGGCGGTCTCCGTCGGCTTGGAGGTCGACAGGAACACCAGCGGTCCCTCGCCGGAGAAACTGTCGCGCAGCAGCGCCGAAGCGTCCGCGCTCGTGAAGCCCTGCACCGCCGCGTCGAAGAGGGCGAGGTCATCCTTGGGGGGGGTGAAGGCGACGCGCTCATCGAACGCCTGGGCGATCGCACTCGCGAGGCCGCGCGTGTCGCGTGTGTCGGCGCCGGCGACGGTGGTGGCGAGGGCGGCCCGGTTCTCGGCGATTTCGCGGTCGAGTTCTGCCTGCGAGACGCCAAACCGCAAGGCCTGGCGCAAAGCCTGTTCGCCGGCAGCCAGTCCTTTTTCCCATGCGTCGGTCTGGGTCGAGATCGAGAGCCCGGCGAGCGTCGCGCTCTTTTCCAGGTCGGAGCGATAGGCGCTGGCGGCGATGAAGGGCGGATCGGCGGCGCGGGCGAGCTTTTGCAGGCGGCGATTGACGACGTCGATGGCGACCGCCCGCCGGGTCTCGCGGATGCGCTTGGCGCGCGTGTCCTGCGTGAGGTCCGGTGCGGACAAAAACGAGAGTGTAACGCTGGTCGACCCTGAGGCCTCGACATGGACGGCGGCTTCGCGCCCGCGTTTGGTGATGCTCCCGAGATCGGGATCAGCGCCCGCTTTCCCGGTTGCTTTCCAGTCGGCGAACTTCGCTTTGATCTTGGCTTCGACCGCGTCAACGTCGATGTCGCCGGCGATCACCAGAAGAGCGCGTTCCGGCCGATAATAGCCGCGGTAATAGGCGGTGATCTTGGCGCTGTCGGCGGCCTTGAGCGTCTCGATCGTCCCGATCGGGAAGCGCTCCGGCAGGCGCTGACCTTTGAGCCAGAAGCCGAACCGCGTCTTCATGGCGCGATACTCGGGCGTGTCGCGCGCACGTTCTTCCGAAAGGATCACGCCCTTTTCGCGCTCGACCGCGCCGGCGCTGATCGTCAAGCGATCGGCCGTCTCGCGCATCAGCATCAGGCCGGTGTCGAGGAGCGCGCCGTCGTTCTTCGGGAGATCGAGCATGTACACCGTCTCGCCGAACGAGGTGTAGGCGTTGGTGTCGGGACCGAAGGCGAGGCCGCTGCGCTCGAGGATCTTGATCATTTCGCCTTCGGGCACGTTCTTCGAGCCGTTGAAGGCCATGTGCTCGAGAAAATGCGCGTAGCCGCGCTGCGGGTCGGTCTCCTGCAAAGCGCCCGCGGCGATCCGCATCCTCAATGCCACGATCCCCGCCGGCTGGGTGTTGCGCTTCAGCGCGTAGCGCACGCCGTTGCCTAGCACGCCGTACCGCACGCTCGGATCGGGGGCGACGTCGGATCGCTCGTGCGGCCAGGAGAGATACTCCGCCTTCTCCGCGCCGCGCTTTGCGGCATCGGCCGGCGGCGGCGCGCAGACGACGAGCATGGCGAAGGCAAGCGCGGCGAACGCGCGGACGGGCGAGATGAAGCGCATGTCGGTTCCCTTGCGGAGTTCGCCGCGGAATGATGTCGCAGACGATAGCTTCGACCCGGCAGCCGGCAAGCGCCGCGCTCAGGCGCGACGCCGCCGGACTGGGTTCACAATCCCAACACCATCTTGGCCATGATGTTGCGCTGGATTT
>JBMOIB010000116.1:0-9354 GCA_049317545.1 Caulobacterales bacterium
GAGTACATCGAGGACAGCCATTTCCGCGTCTCGATGGCGGCGGTCGGGCTGGCGGTCTTGGCGAGATCATCCAGCAGCGCGACGACCTCGGCGCGTTTGAGCTTGTCGGCACGGTGGGAGCCAAGCCGCCGCGTGATGTGCTCGCGGATGATCCATTCGGCGTTCTTTTCGCTCCGCAGCCGGTTGCGGACGTGACCTTCGAGGAACGCCTCGGCGAGCTCCGCCAGGCTGTCCTTGGTCGTGGTCGCCGCCTCTTCCAGCTGCGCGAGAGGATCCTCACCGCGTTCGGCGCTAGCGACGAAGGCGCTCGCCTTCGCCCGCGCTTCCTTCAGCGAGACCGCCGGATAGGTTCCAAGCGTGACGCGGTAGAATTTGCGCCCGCGCAGGGCCTTGCCTCTCGCGGTCGCGCCGCCCGCGCCAGCGATCGCGTAGCGCAGCGTCCAGGTTGGCTTCGCCCGGGGGCCAACGCGAATTGCGAGGCCGCGGATCGAGCCGTCCTGCAGTTCCACGCGCGCCTCCGGCGGCGATGCAACCAGGGCGCGAAGAGTGGCGTCAGTCAACGGCAAGGAGGCTATCAACTCCAACTAGGCTGAATGTGAGAATCCCGCGAAACGGGGTCGAATTGGGGCACAGATTCGCACTTCTCCTGCCCTCACCGACCTGCCCGCATCGAAACGCAACCTCACAAGCGCTCGCGCGTAAATAACAGCGCCAGTTGCGCTTTTTGGCAACTCCCGGCAATCGCCGAAATTCATCCGGACACCCCTTTTTGATTTTCCCAAGCTGAATGTCAGGGGTTCAATTCCCCTCACACGCTCCAGAAAATCTCAATAAGATCCGAACTTAAGAGGCATCTGCGGAAACCGACAGGCGGCCGCCTCGGGTCCTTGGGGTCGAAATGGCGCACGCAAATCGTCCTGACGCGATGTGAGCGGATTGGGGCAGGTGTGGGTGGATCAGGGGCGCAGACGATCTGATCGAACGTGGGGCGTGCTTCGGGTTTGTGAGCCGTCCGACCCGAACTCACTGGCAATGACCGAACGACCGCACCGCGCTCCTGCGTTGATCTGGCTCAGCGACATGTGAGGCCGACGCCATTGCCCTGGCTGACTCATCTGAGCCCGCCGCTCGCCCAGCCGCATCGATGGCGCGCTCTCTTGAGATCGAGATTGTCTTTGAAGGAAATCAATGCACGGCGTTGGCGGACGCTAAACGCAAGGCGCGTCGATGGCGACGATTGCGCGGCAAGGGTAAGCGCCGGATTAGCCCCAAGCGGGGCAGACGGCACTATCGCCAAGGCGAACGATCGGCGTCGACGGCGCGAATTGATCGGAAAGCGGACGTCCGCCTTCGAACTTAGTCGGGCGGAAATTCGCCGGACTGCGACCTTCAATGCCGAGGTTTCCCCGCGAACGCTACCGCCGCGCCAAGAAAGAGGAGCGCCGGCAGGACCAGTCCCAGGCCCACGAGTGCGACGGCGGGCGGATCTGCAGGCTTCGCATGTTGTCCTCCGAGGGCTTCCAGAAGCAGATAAACCAAGCCGATCGCCAGCGCGTACCCGAGCTTGTTCGTCATCGCGAGCAGCGCGAGATGGGCGCTTACGCGATCCTCTCCAGACGTCGCGCGATCGACGCCGGCGAGGCGGACCATTTCGGTGTTGAGATTGAACTGATAGCCGCCAGTGCAAAAGCCTAGCGCCGCGTTGATCGCCATCGCCGCGGCGACGTTTCCCGCCGGCGCGAACGCAAATCCGATGCTCGCCGCTGCAGCGCCGATCATCGCTAACGTGAAGCTCGCGCGCGATCCGCGCCAGATGGCCACGCGGAGAAAAACCGGGATGCCGACGATCATCGCCAGCATGAAGCACAGCATGATGGAGGAATATTGGTCGCCAACCGCCAGGAAGCGAGACATCACGAAGTATGAGGTTGCGCTGTTGGCGGCGTATCCGCCGCCCGACATCAGGTCGGCCAGAAGCAGGCGTCTCAACGCCGGCGACTGGCGAACCAGGCGCCATGCGCTGTCGAGTTTAGGCCGGTTCAGCGCAGTCGGCGTCGCGCTGCGGCCCGGAAGGAGCAGGAGCAGCGGGAGGATCGTCAGAGGCGTTGCGACCAGCAGCACGCCGCCCATGACGCGAAGCTGGTCCTCGATCGGCGCCTTGGGGCCGAGAACGAGGATCGGCGCAGCGAGCACTGCAACCATGCCGATCACGCCCGCCCATTCGCGCCAGGCGATGAGGCGCGCGCGGTCTGCGCCGTCGTCGCTCAGGTCGGCCGGCCATGACGCGTGAGCGATCGTCAGCAGAGTCCATGCGACGTAAAAGACGAACAGTAGCGACGCGAGATAGGCGATGCCCGAACCGTGCGGCGGGCTGAACAGCGGCCACAGCGTCGCGAGCAGAACGGGCGTCGCCAGAGCGATCCAGAACTTGCGCCGCCCGAGCGGCGGCGAGGATCGATCCATCACGACGCCAGCGATCGGATCGGTGACGATGTCCCACAGGCGCGCGACCATGAACACGATTCCAACGGACGCGAGGGACAGTCCGGGCATGCCGGCATAGAGCGGCGGAAGGTATGCGAGCAGCGGCAGCGTGAGCGCCTTGATCGCGATCCCGGGCGCGGCATAGGCCGCGAGCTGCGAGAAGCGGAGGGATTTTCCAGGCTCGCCCATTTGCCCGCCTCACGCCTCTGGAAGAATAGGCGCCGCGACAACATCCCGCCGCGACGCGCCGTCGCGCATGCGCCGCGCCATCGCGGGCCAGGTCGCCTCGTCGACGCCCGGGAACGCGAAGCTCGGCGCGTCGTCTGCGAGAGGCGCAGTGAACGACGTCACGGCATCGTCGCTCCATTGATGCAGGCGAATGGTCGGCGCCTCGAGCGCGAAGCGTGGCGGCGCATCCGGATCGATCGCGTACTGGTACTGAAACGCGGTGCTGCCTGCGACGGCGACGCGCGCGCCCGCCAACACGCCGTCGATGGCGCGATGCACGTGGCCGCAGATGATCAGCCTCAGCTCGCGATGGCGGGCGAGCACCTCCGCGAACCGGCTATCGAGGTCCGGCTGCAACGCGTCCATGAAGGCGAGGCCGGTCCGGATCGGCGGATGATGCATCATCAGCATGGTTGGGCGCGCATTCCCGGCGTCCAGGACCCGCGCAAGCCACGCGATGTCCTCGTCCGAAACGAACGCGTGCTCGCACCCGGCGACGACCGCATCGAAGCCGATGATCCGCGGGCCATCCGCCTCCTCCAGAACGAAATGCGCTTTCGCGCCGCCGCGCGGCAGGTAGACGTGCTCGGCGAGCATCTGCGCAAGCAGGGCGCGATCGTCGTGGTTGCCGGGAATGACCACGATTGGCGTCGCGGCGCGTGCAAGGATCGCGCGCAGGGTCGCATAGGCCGCCGTCGTTGGCTCGTCGACCAGATCACCGGTGAGCGCGATCAGATCGGGCTTCGGATTCATGGCCTCGAGTCGCGCGAGCACGCGCGCCAGACTGGCGCGCGTGTCGACGATTCCGTAGCAGAGCTTCGGCTCCTCCACGATGTGCGGATCCGAAATATGCGCGATGAGCGTTGATCGCATCAGAACTTGTATCCGAGCGAAACGCCGTATGTTGCAGGACGCCCGACGATCCGCTGCTGGCCGAACACAACCCCCGCGGCGGTCGTCGCCGGGATGATGCCGGTGAAATAGACCTCGTCCGTCACGTTGCGGCCGAAAGCGGCCATCGTCCAGCGCGCATCGGGGGCAGTAAGTTCCACGCGCAGATCGAGGCGGCCGTAGCCTTTGACCTTCACGAAATTGTCGATCTCTTTGTAGTGGTCGCCGACATAGCTGTAGTTCACTTGCGGCTTCAGCATCCAGCCGTCGCCGACCAGGAACGTCTGGCTGGCGTCGAGATTGGCGGCGAGTTTCGGCGAATCCGGAAGATCGTTGCCATTCCGGCGGGCGACTTCGGCTGGATCGGAGGAGACGAAATTGTCCACCGTCGTGTTCAGATAGGCCAACGCGAGGCCGATCCGCGCGCGCTTTGTCGGGCGTAGGACGGCCTCGACTTCACCGCCCCACAACGTCGCCTCGGCGACGTTCGTGCGCACTGCGGTGGAGATTCCGGCGGTCTGGCGCACTGAATTCGCCTGCAGGTCCTGATAGCCGTAATAGAAGCCAGCGACCGTGACGTTGAACGGCGCGGATGGCGACAGGAACTTCGCGCCGACCTCGTAGGCGTCGACGTTCTCGGACCGGAACGGCAAGGCCTCCGGCGTCGAGAAGATCGTCGATCCGTCAAAGCCGCCGCCCTTGTAGCCCTGGCTGTAGGACGCATAGAGCAAGGCGTCCTCGGCGGGCCGGTAGGACAGGATCAGCCGGCCGGAAAGGTTGTCATCCTTGAAGGTGTTGTCGAACACCACCGGCAGGCGGAACGCGCGCGTGGCGGCTCCAGTTTTGAACGGGTCGAGATCTCGCGTTGCGCCGGAGAAGTCGTTGCTCTCGTTGGTGTAACGCAGACCGCCGGTCAGTGTCGTCGTCGGCGAAAGCTTCCAGTCCGTTTCGCCGAACAACGCCCAGCTCTCGCGCTTCTGCAGGTAGTTCGTCGATATGATCGACGTGACGAGGTCCTGAGCGTCGAGGAGGCTGCGCAGGCGAACCTCGTCCTGGAAATAGAAGCCGCCGACGGTCCAGTCGAGCGCGCGCGCGGCCGACCCGGACAGACGCACCTCGCCGGTATACTGATCGAGATCATCCGCATAATTGAGATCGAAACGGCGGCGCGGATCGCCAGGATCGAACGTGTAGGTGCGGTCGAGATTGACGTAAGAACCGATCGCCGTGAGCTTCGCGCCGCCCAAAGCCTGATCGAGGCGAACGTCGAAGCCCTGCTGATCGGAATCGATCTTCGGCGCGAGGTTTCCAAAGTAGGTGAAGGGATCCGCATCCGGCTCCGTGAAGCCGGTTGCCGAGCGACCGAGCACGTCGGACTGGCTGTTGTCGCCGCGATCGCGCGCGACATTGAGATGCGCGGTGATCGTTGTATCGGTGGAGGGCCGCGCCACGAGCGTGCCGCGCACGGCGAAGAAATCCGCGTCGCCGACATTCTTCGTTTCGGGAACGAACGCCAAAGGCGGCACGAGGCCGGGCGCTGGCGTCGTACCCGCGAAGCCGGCATTGCCCTTATTCGTCAGGTACCCGCCGCCCGCTTCGTACGTCGCTGCGAGCCGCACGCTTAGCGCGTCTGTCACCGGTCCGCCGATCCCCGCCTCGGCGCGCACGTGACGATAGCTTCCGTACTCGGCATTGGCGTTGGCCGCGAGCGTGTCGGTGGGGCCGCGCGTGATGACGTTGACTGCGCCGGCCGTCGTATTGCGCCCATAGAGGGCGCCTTGCGGCCCCTTGAGGATTTCGATCCGGTCGACGTCGAACAGGCCGCCGCCGATCAGCGCGTTGGACCCGACATAGACCTGGTCGAAGCTGACGGCGGCGGACGGGTTGCCGTTCGAGCGGAAATCGTCAAAGCCGACGCCGCGAATGACGATGCTAGGCGAGGCGCGCCCCGCCACATCCTGACGGAAACTCACCCCCGCGGCCACCGTCGACAATTCGGTCAGGTTGGCCACGCCCGCGCTGGCGAGCCTGTCGCCGCTGAAGGTCGAGATCGCAATCGGAACGGCGCTAAGGCGCTCTTCGCGCTTGCGGGCCGTCACGACGATCTCCCCCGTCGCGCTGGCCTCAACCGACTGCGTCCGCGCCTCCTGAGCGATGGCGTGCATCGGCGCCAGAGACGTCGCCGTCAGCAGGCTGAACAGAACGTGTTTCCCGACCGTGTTCATATCACCCCTCCACACATACATTCGTGTATGTATCTTGTGGATACCCTTTCCAGGCGTCAGTTTCGTGACATCAACGGCGTCGTGCCGCTCATGCGCCTGGGCGCAGATGCCGGACGCGCCGATCGGCGAAACGAGGGGAACCGATGAAGGGGTCGGAGACGCACCAGAAGTTGATCGAGGCTGTCATCGCCGTCGTGTTCGAGAACGGCTACGCGGGGGCGACGATGGCGCGGATCGCCGAGCGCGCGGGCGTCACCCGGGGAGCGATCCAGCACCATTTCGGCGATACGCGCGTCGACCTGATGGCCGCAGCCTGCGCCGAGGTGCTGGAGCATCGCCAACAGCAGTACGAAGCCTCGCTCCCTGCCCTCGCCAATGCCGATCTCGACAGCGCCCGGGAGGGTCTGAAGGCCGCGTATCGCGATCCTGGGACGTGGTTCCTTCTGGAGGTCTGGATCGCTTCGAAGAGCGACGACGCCTTGCGCGCACGCGTCGAGGACTACCTCGGGACCGAGCGCAGCATCGCCGACGAGGCGCTTGGGCGCATGCTCCAGTCGCTCGGCGAACGCCAGATGGATTTCGCGGTCTACAAGCACACGATGCGGGCGCTCACGCGCGGCCTCGCGCTCGAATACGCGCACCGTCCAGACACGGAATTCCTCGATCAGGTCGTGGATTTCGTGATGGACGCCGTTTCCAGCCTTCTTCGTCAGAAACGCGAGTGAGTTGTCCGTTCTTCTACGATTGGCCACTTAGGGCCCGGTGCTGCCGCCGCTGGCCGCCTTCACCGACGACCGGCATTGAGCGACCCCGCCGTTCGCCACATCGCCACGGAGGGGCAGGATCTCGCCGAAGAACGACGCTCGAAACCCGTCAGTTTCCGAGCGCTCGCATCCGATTGCCGCGCGCATTGTGCTCGACTTCTGCTAGGCCGAGCGCTTCCATCAAAGGCGGCACGTACATGCCGAAGCGCCCGCGCAATCCCTTCTTGAGGCCATACCAGCCACCGATGGGATTGCTGCTTGAGCGCCCCCAAGCTTCGACCGTGCCGTCCTTGGCGTCCTTTTGCTCGTCGGCGGAGCCGAGCTCCATCCAGTCGCCGTGCTTTTTTAGCATGGCGTGAAGGTCATCCAGACAGCGCGCATCATAGAGGAGCACGGTCTTGCCGACCGTGCACACGAGCACGTCCTTCCCGTCCTTCACGTCACGATGCATTGTGAATTCGGATGTCAGCGGCGGCGTCTTCAGCACCCAGGGATCGCCCGGCGTTCCGGTCGCCATCGTGGACTTCTTGGCCATGGCGGGCTCTCCCAAACTCCCCGGCAACATGATCGGCGACCGGCCAAGACTTCGCAATCCAGTCATTCAACTGTCATGTACGCTCCGACTCGGGATCGCCGGACGTTGCCATACCGCTTCTGTCACCCTTCCCCTGCCCGGCGAATGGCGCTGCCCCGCCTGCACTTCAGCTGTTAGGTCTGACGTCGGCGGAACAAGCTTGGACGACACGAATGCGATCACAACTCATTGCGGCGATTTTCGCGGTCGTGGTGGCGCCAACCGCCATGGCGCAGACACCTGCCCCCGTTTCAGAGACCGAGTCAGACACCGTCACTGTCTGGGGTCAGCGTCAGCGACAACTGGGCGTGGCGCATTCCGCATCCGAAGGGACTGTCGACTTCGGCAAGTTCGTTGATCGTCCTCTGCTGCGCGTCGGCGAACTCGCGGAGGTGGTGCCCGGCCTCGCGGCAACGCAACATTCCGGCACCGGCAAGGCGAACCAATATTTCCTGCGCGGCTTCAACCTCGACCACGGCACGGACTTCACCATCACCCTCGACGGCATCCCGCTCAACCTTCGCACCAATGCGCACGGGCAAGGCTATCTCGACATCAACTTCCTCATCCCCGAGATCGTGGAGCGCATCTCCTATCGCAAGGGTGTGGCCTCTGCAGACGTCGGCGATTTCTCTGCGGCGGGCTCCGCATCGTTCTCGACGTTCGCGCACTTGCCCGAAAACTTCGCGCAGGTGGAGATCGGGGAGAACAATTGGCGCCGGTTTGTCGGCGGCGTAAACTTTGGGCAGTTCGGCTATGCCGCACTCGACCTGACCAGCGACGACGGTCCATGGGCGAAACCTGAAGATCTCAAGAAGGCGAACGGCTTCGTGCGTTTCAACGCGGGGCCATGGTCTCTGAGCGGCGGCGCCTATCACGCGACCTGGAACGCGACCGACCAGGTCCCATTGCGCACCCTGCAGAGCGGCCTGATCTCGCGTCTCAGCGATATCGATCCCGATGTGGGCGGCTCTTCCGAGCGGGAATGGCTGAACGTCGGATATGCAGGCGACGATGGGCTAACCGCTCGTGTCTATGCCATGCGGTATCGGCTCAAGCTCACCTCCAACTTCACCTATTTTCTCGACGATCCCGTCAATGGTGATGAGTTTCAGCAGGCCGAACGCCGCATGACTTACGGCGGGGCGATCACCAAGGCGTTCGATCCGGTGGGCGCGTGGACGCCGCGTGTGGGTCTGGACGCACGCTTGGACCGGCTCGACCCAGTCGGCCTTTATCGCACGAGCGCGCGCGTGCGCCGCGAGACCGTGCGCGAGGATAAGGTCGAGCAGGACTCGATCGGCGCCTGGGGATCTCTGGACGGCGACTTCGGTCGCGCACGGATAGATCTGGGTCTTCGAGCAGACGCCATGCGTGTGGATGTCGCCTCGAACGATACCCGCAACTCCGGCGAGGCCGATGATGCGATCCTTTCGCCGAAGGCTTCATTTGCCTGGAGGTTCAGCGACCAGCTTGAAGGCTATGTAAGCGCCGGGCGTGGATTTCATTCCAATGACGCCCGCGGCGCGACCATCGCCTTCGATCCCGCAACCGGCGACCCTGCAGCGCGGGTGCCCCTCTTCGTGAAAGCCGAGGGCATAGAGGCGGGACTTCGCTATGAACGGCGCAGGTTCAGCGCCACCGCAAGCGCGTTCGGCCTCGATCTCGATTCGGAACTTGTCTATGTCGGGGACGCTGGCGCGACAGAACCTTCTGATGCGTCACGTCGCACCGGAGTCGAACTGACCGCCACCTGGGCGCCGACGGACTGGTTGACGCTGGACGGCGCGGCCGCGGCGACGCGCGCACGCTTCAGGGGCGTCGCGGCAGGGCAGGATCGTATCCCGCTCGCAACTGACTATGTGATCACCGGCGGCGCCACGGTGCGTTTCGCCGAGGACTGGACCGGCTCGCTCACTGTCCGCCGCCTCGGTCCGGCGCCGCTGATCGAGGACAATTCGGCGCGCAGCAAATCCTCGACGGTCGTCAACGGCCGGATTGGCTATCGCGTGGGCCGCTACACAATCGCCGCGGAGGCGTTGAACCTGCTCGACAGCGACGACGCCGACATCACGTACTTCTATGCCTCGCGCCTTCCGGGTGAACCGGCCGACGGCGTGGAGGATATCCACTTCCATCCCGTGCCGCCGCGCTCCTTCAGGCTGCAAGTCCGCCGGACGTTTTGACC
>JBMOIB010000117.1:0-9342 GCA_049317545.1 Caulobacterales bacterium
TAATTGCCCTCGTAGGGGATGCCTTTGCCGCGATCGAGTTCGAGCGTCCACTTCGTCACCTGATCGAGGAAGTAGCGATCGTGGGTGACGAGGATGACGCAGCCCGGAAAGGCCTCGAGGTGGTGCTGGAGCCAAGCGACGCTTTCGGCGTCGAGGTGGTTGGTCGGTTCGTCGAGCAGCAGCATGTCCGGCTTGGCGAGGAGCAGGCGGCACAGCGCCACGCGGCGGCGTTCGCCGCCGGAGAGCTTGTCGACCGCGCTGTCGTCGGGCGGGCAGCGAAGCGCGTCCATCGCCATCTCGATCTTGGAATCGATGTCCCAGGCGTCGGCGGCGTCGATCCGCTCCTGGAGGCTCGTCATCTCTTCCATCAGCTCATCGGAATAATCCTCGCCGAGCTTGACCGAGACTTCATTGAAGCGATTGAGCATCTGCTTCTCGACGCACCACGCCTCGGCGTTTTCGCGCACGTTGAGCGCCGGATCCAGATGCGGCTCCTGCTCCAGATAGCCCATCTTGGTGCCCGGCATGGGCATGGCCTCGCCGGTGAAGTCTTTGTCCATCCCGGCCATGATCTTGAGCAGGGTGGACTTACCCGAGCCGTTGACGCCGACGACGCCGATTTTCGCGTCGGGGTAGAACGACAGCCAGATGTTCTCGAACACCTTCTTGCCGCCGGGATAGGCCTTCGTGAGGCCCTGCATCGAGAAAATGTACTGTGCGGGCTTGTCCGCCATGGCGTGCGCCTTTGATCTTGGATTGGCGCTGATGTAGGCGGGTTCGCGCGGAGAGGGAAGCCGCGCTTGGCGTTGCGCCGCCGTTGAACGTCAATCCTCGAGCGTCTGCATCAGTCTATACTTAACGCCCTGGCCGGCGGGCCGACGCGGCTTAAGTTCGACGAACGCGTCCGGCGGGCGCCCGCTTGCGCGACGACCGCCTTCATGTTGCAACGCAACAGTCATATTGGGAGCCTCCCGCATGCCGCTCGACGGATCCGCTTTCAGCCTCGCCGACCTCCACGCCTGCGCCGCCGCCGCCGGCCGCTATGCGGGGGCGGTGAAAGCCGCTGTTCGGGCCGTCGTCAGCGTCGACGGCAAGCTGGATCGCAAGCGCCTCGACGCCGAGCAGCACCTGGTTCACGGGCTCGCCTGGATCGCCACCTATGCCGAGACGCTGGCTCAGGTCGCCAATTGGGCCGACCGTCTGGCGGCCGAGGGTAAGTTCGGCGAGACCGAGCAATTGCTGTGCGAAATCCTGGTCGGGGAATACGCGGCCCAGCTGATCGGCGGCGTGCCGATGACGCAGACGGAAATCGTCCGTCCGAGCGATTTCGGGATCAGCGCGGAGCCGGCCCTCGCCGCTTACGTCGGACTTGGCGGCCAATCCGCGCGCGCGCGTCTGGCTGGCCTTTTGCGTGCGGCGCAGGGCAAGCCGACGCTCGAAGAAACCGGGCTCGAGCACGAATTCGAACTGATCCGCGACCAGTTCCGCCGCTTCGCCGACGACAAGGTCATGCCGCACGCGCACGGCTGGCATATGCGCGACGAACTGATCCCGATGTCGGTGCTCGAGGAAATGGGCGCCCTTGGCGTGTTCGGTCTGACGATCCCCGAGGAGTACGGCGGCTCGGGTCTCGGCAAAACCGCGATGTGCGTCGTCTCGGAGGAATTGTCGCGCGGCTATATCGGCGTTGGTTCACTCGGTACGCGCTCGGAAATCGCCGCCGAACTGATCCTGATCGGCGGCACTGAGGCGCAGAAGAATGAATGGCTGCCGAGAATCGCCACCGCCGAAATTTTGCCGACGGCGGTTTTCACGGAGCCCAACACGGGCTCCGACCTGGGCTCGCTGCGCACCCGCGCGGTGAAAGACGGCGAGGACTACGTCGTCACCGGGAACAAGACCTGGATCACGCATGCGGCGCGCGCCGATGTGATGACGCTCCTGGTCCGGACCGACCCGACCACGACGGATTTCCGCGGCTTGTCGATGTTCCTGGCGCCGAAGCTGCGCGGCGACGACGCCAATCCGTTCCCCACGCCCGGCATGAAGGGCGGCGAGATCGAGGTGCTCGGTTATCGCGGCATGAAGGAATACGAGATCGGCTTCGACGATTTCCGCGTTCCGGCCGCCAATCTTCTCGGCGGCGTCGAGGGCCAGGGCTTCAAGCACCTGATGGCGACCTTCGAGAGCGCCCGGATCCAAACGGCCGCTCGCGCCGTCGGCGTCGCGCAATCGGCGCTCGAACTGGGGCTCAAATATGCGCTGGAGCGCAAGCAATTCGGGACCGAGATTTTCGCGTTCCCGCGCGTCGCCAACAAGCTCGTCATGATGGCCGTCGAGATCATGGCGGCGCGCCAGCTCACTTATTTCTCAGCGCGTCAGAAGGACAGCGGCAAGCGCTGCGACCTCGAAGCCGGCATGGCCAAGCTCTTGGCTGCGCGCGTCGCCTGGTCAGCGGCGGACAACGCGCTGCAGGTTCACGGCGGCAACGGCTTCGCTCTGGAGTACCCGATCTCGCGCGTTCTGTGCGACGCGCGCATCCTCAACATTTTCGAGGGCGCGGGCGAGATTCAGGCGCAGGTCATCGCGCGGCGTCTGCTGGAAGACGGGGCGAACTAAAGCGCGTCAGCGTTCGTCGAGTTTGCGCTGGATGCGAACGGCCAGTTCGTCGAACTCACGCAAATGCGTGTCGTTGACGCTGCGGATCGATTCCACGATCTGATCGAGCAGCAGGCGCGTGGTCTCATTAGCCTCGCGCAAATGCGAAAGCATGTCGCGCAGTTCTTCGGTCGAAACGAAGTCGTTCGCTGGCTTGGAGCCTTCCGACATCAGTGCGAGGTCCTTAAATCGCGACCACTGGCCGCCGCCTAGTGGGCTGCCTATAGCCCAACCAGGGTTGTCGATTTCGAAAGAGATAAAGCAAACGGTGCGTCGAGTCATGGGCGGGTCCGATCGCTCCCAGCAGGCGAGGCGGCGAATCGCGCCTCGGTTGCCTCCACAATGACGCCATCGCGACGCGGCGTTTGGGCGCTAGCGCTCAGATTGTGCGCGACGAAAGTAAGCGTGAGGGTTGTGTTTTCTCACTGTGCGCGCGTGGTGACGCGTCATTTACTACCTGTGCGAGCGGCGCGGTCGCCCTATATACGAATTCTGCGGCCGATCCGGTCGCGTAAGGCGGCCCGATGACTCAGGCTTTGGCCTCTGCCCCCGATTTCGGAGCTTGGGCGTCGCTCTACCAGCGGTTTCGCCCCGGGTATCCGGCTGAGGTGTTTGATCGGATGTCGGCGCTCGTCGGCGGCCGTGACGGGCTGTGCATCGAACTCGGCGCCGGCTCTGGCCAGGCGACGCTCGACCTCGCGGCCCGCTTTAAGCGCGTCGTCGCCGTCGAACCCGACACCGAAATGGCGGCTCTTATCCCGTCCGCGCCGCACGTCGAGGTGATGGTGGCGAACGCGGAGACCGTAGAATTCAGCCCGGGCTGCGCCGACGTCGTTGTCGCGGCCACCGCGTTTCACTGGATGGATCAAGCGGCCGTCGCCGGACGCGCAGCGAGTTGGCTGCGGCCGGGCGGTGTGTTCTTCGCTTTCGTAACCGGCAAGGTCCAGTATCCGGAGGCGCCGCGCGCCGTGACCGAGATCTTGCATGCCGAAATGACCCGCGCGCGCAAGCACATGGACGGTCGAATTTCATCCTGGCGGCCCTACGAAGACGCCATTCGCGGCAGCGGAGCCTTTACCGAGACGTCGGCGTTCGAGATCTACGCGGACTTCGAATGGACCCCCGCGGAGGCCGCAGGTTTCATGGCGACGACGTCTTTCGGGCAAGCCCTCGCGCGATCAACCGGTGACGCTGACGCCTATCTGGCGCGATTGAGCGCCGAACTCGCGATCGCCGCGCGTGGGCGCCTTATCCACGCCCGCATCCCGATCGAAGGCGCCTACGGACGAGTCGGTCCGACCACCTCGTAATAGCCCTCGGCCTGCGGATGGCGCGATGCAACGAGCGTCATCGTCGCGCGCAATTGCGGGAGAGAGCCAATGAGGCACGTGCCGTCGCCGCCCAAGCGCAGGCCAAGGCCAGCCCGATCGGCGTCGCTCAGGTCAACGCACTGCACGGCATAGACGTAAATCTGCTCCCCGACGCGGCGGGCGAGGCCATAATCGACGCCGCCCGGCTCGGTGCGCTGAGTGATGAACCAGTCGCCTTTGAGCACGGCGAGGCGGTAGTTCAGGGGTTCACGGCGTCCGCGGCCGTCGGAAATGACGTAGCTGTCGCCCACCCAAGAGAACCGCACGTCCTCGGCGAGCGGGCCGCCGCCCATCGACGCATAGGAGACGCGCTTGGCGAGGCCCCCGTCGCCGAACAGCTTGACGCCGTCCGCCGGTCCGATCAGCGGCTGGCGCGATGAGAAGCAGCCGCCGAGCGCCAGACCCGCTGCGATCAGCATCGTCGCGCTGCGATGCACGCCGCGGGAATTCACCCTTACGGCGCCAGTGATCGACACGTCGGCCATACTAACCCCTCCGCGACCCATCGTTCGGCGGGATTCGGGCGCAAACGCGGCGCGCGCCCCGCGTCAGAGCGGCGCGGTCGCGGCGTCCAGCCAGGTTTTCGCATCGCCATCGAGCTGCGCTCCGATCACTGCGGCGACGCGCGCATGATAGGCGTCGAGCCAGTCGCGCTCCTCTTTTGTGAGGAGTTTCTTCTCGATCAGCGTCTTGTCGATCGGAGCGAGCGTCAGCGTTTCGAAGCCGAGCATCGACCGCTCGCCGCCTTCGATCGGCGCGGGCGCAGTGACGACCTGAAGGTTCTCGGTGCGAATGCCGTAGGAGCCCGGCTTGTAGAACCCCGGTTCGTTGGAGACGATCATGCCGGGCTCCAGAGCAACCGTGTTCGGCGCCTTGGCGATTCGATGCGGGCCTTCGTGCACGCCCAGATACGAGCCGACGCCGTGGCCGGTGCCATGGTCATAGTCGAGCCCGGCCTCCCAAAGGGCGAGCCTTGCGAGCGCATCGAGGGCCGATCCGGTCGTGCCTTTCGGGAAGCGCACGCGGGACAGCGCGATATGGCCTTTGAGCACGCGCGTGAACCGGTCGCGCATTTCCTTGGTCGGCCGGCCGATCGCGACGGTGCGCGTCACGTCGGTCGTGCCGTCCTGGTATTGGCCGCCGCTGTCGATCAGGAACAGCGATCCGCGCTTCAACTTGCGGTTGGTCTTCGTCGAGACGCGATAGTGCGGAAGGGCCGCGTTCGGACCGGCGCCGGAGATCGAGTCGAACGACAGGTCCTTGAGGGCGCCATTGGCCGTGCGGAAGCGCTCGAGCGTGCGGCAGGCCTCGATCTCGTCGATCAGACCGGTTTGCGCGTCGGTTGCGAGCCAATGCAGGAAGCGGGTAAGCGCCGCGCCGTCGCGCGCATGCGCCTTGCGCGCGCCTTCGACCTCAACGGCGTTTTTGCACGCGCGCGGCAGGGCGGTCGGATCGCTCGCGCGCACGATCGAGGCGCCGGCCTCGCCGAGGCGCTCGAAGTGCCAGGCCGACGCGGTCGCCGGATCGACGCGGACCTTGCGGCCCGTCAGCCCCTTCAGGGCCGCTTCCAGCCCTTCCTCAGGCTGAACGGCCACTTCGTTGCCGAGCCAGCTTGAAAGCTCCGCCGAGGCTTTGGCGGGGGCCAGGAACAATTCGGCGCGCCCATCGCCGTGCAGGATCGCCGCGCCCAGCGGCAAGGGCGTATAGGCGACGTCGCCGCCGCGGATGTTGAACAGCCAGGCGAGCGAGGCGGGATTGGTGAGCACCACGGCGTCCGCGCCGTCCTTGACGATCGCAGCGCCGATGCGCTTGCGCTTTTGCGCGGCGGTCTCGCCGGTGAATTCATCCGGGTGCGGACGAACAGGAGACATCGGGATCGGCGGGCGCTTGCCGCCCCAGGCCGCGTCGATCGGGTTTTCCGCGACCGCGACGAGGTCCGCGCCAATGTCCTGCGCGGCGCTGCGCCAACGCTCCAAGGCGTCGGGGCTTACGAGCCGCGGATCATAGCCGATGCGCTGGCCCTTCTTGACCCGCTCGCGGAGGTAGGCGGGCACGCCGCCCTCCACGAGATCGCGGTACTCGAAGAGCTTGGAATCGACCTGCGCGCGCACCTGCAGCGTATAGCGGCCGTCGACGAACACCGCGGCGGCGTCGAGGAGCGCCACGGCGGCCCCGGCCGAGCCGGTGAACCCAGTCGTCCAGGCGAGGCGGTCATAGGCCTCGGGCACATATTCGTTCTGGTACTCGTCCTCGTGCGGAACGATGAAGCCATCAAGCCCCAGGCGCTTCAATTCTTTGCGCAGGAGGGGCAGGTGAGCGCGGCCGATTTGCGGGCCGCCCGGATCGTCGAACGTCTGAAACATACGCAAGACTTGGGGTCTGAGGGGGGCGACGGTCAAGCCCCGCCGATCACGGTCTCGCCGTCACGGCTTGATGAAGGTGAGCGTCGCCCAGCCGTGCCGCCGCCGCCGCGCCGCCATCGTCAGTCCGCGGTTCTCGTAGGCCGCGCGGACTAGCGGCACCTGGCCGACCAGGAGGCCCGACAGCACGATCCGTCCGCCCGGCGCCATCGCCCCGATCAGCGCCGGCGCCATCCGGATCAGCGGCCGCATCAGAATGTTGGCGAACACGAGATCATAATGGCCGGGTCGGGCGCGGGCGACGCGCACGCCGTCGGCGGTCAGCATGCGCACGCTGGCGGCGACCTTGTTGTTCTTGATGTTTTCCCGCGCGATCTCCGCGGCGCGCGCATCGATCTCGACGCCGAGCGCGTTAGCGCCGACCTTGGCCGCGGCGATGGCGAGCACGCCCGATCCCGCGCCGACGTCCAGCACGCGACGCGGCCGGCGACCGCGTTTGACCATCCCGTCGAGCGCCAGGAGGCAGCCCATCGTGGTGCCATGATGGCCCGTGCCGAACGCTTCCGAGGCCTCGATCCAGATCCGCGTGGCGCCTTGCGGTGCGCGCGCCAGCGCGTGCGCCCCCGCCACCACGAACCGTCCCGCGCGTACCGGCGGCAGCCCGTCGAGCGCCATCGCCACCCAATTGGCGTCTTCGACCGGCGCGACGTTGACGTGCAGGTCCGGCGCCTCGGCGCCGAGAAGCGCCAGGCAGACGTCCACGTGCTCTTCAGTGGCGGCGTAGACCTCCAGCCGGAACCGGCCGACGTCCTCCTCGAACCAGGAGACGGCTTCGGCGGGCGAGGGGTCGAGGCGGTCGAAGGCGTCGGCGCAGGTGCGGATGAGGGCGAGCGGGCCGATCGCGGTGAGGATAAGCATGGGCCGGGTTTAGGCTGCTACGTTTGGACTGTCGACAATGGAGAGGCGGCGAGAGGCGGGCCGGAATTGACGTCCAGAGGCGGACGGCGCGCCGTCAGAGCTCAGACCGTGTTGCGAACCTTTGCGGCCGGCGCGCAAGCCTCACGCCGCACTGGCCGGGATGACGAAGCTGTCGATCACGCGCTTTTCGCCGGCTTTCTCGAAGTCGACCGTCAGCTTGTTGCCCTCGACCGATTTGACGCGGCCGTAGCCGAACTTCTGGTGGAAGACGCGTTCGCCGAGCTTGAAGCTGGAATCGCCGTCGCCGCTCTTGGCGACGAGCCGCGCTTCGCCGTCGATGGCGGGCGGGCGTCCGAAAGGCTTTTCCGCGCCCATACGGTCCTGGGCGCGTTTCCAGCCGGGGCTCTGGTAGCCGGAATTGAAGCCGGCGCCGGGGGCGAAGTCGAACCGGGAGCCGCCCTCGGCGAGGCCGCCCGATCGTCCGTAGCCGGTTTCGCTTTGCGCATCGACGTGCGCGCTCGGCAATTCGTCGATGAAGCGCGACGGCAGCACGCTTTGCCAGCGGCCGTAGATCTGGCGGTTGGCGGCGAACGAAATGCGCGCGCTTTCGCGGGCGCGCGTCAGGCCGACATAGGCGAGGCGGCGCTCTTCCTCGAGGCCGCGCAGGCCGGTTTCGTCGATCGCGCGCTGCGAGGGGAATACGGTCTCTTCCCATCCGGGCAGGAACACCAGCGGCCATTCCAGGCCCTTGGCGGCGTGCAGCGTGGACAGATGCACCTCATCGCCGTCGCCGCCCTGATCGATGTCGAGCACAAGCTCGACGTGTTCGAGATAGGCGCTCAGGCTGTCGAACTGGCCCATCGCCTGGACGAGTTCCTTGAGGTTCTCGAGCCGTGTTTGCGCTGTCGGCGATTTGTCCGCCTTCAGCATATCGGTGTAGCCGCTCTCGTCGAGGATCGTCTCGGCGAGATCGACATGACGCACCTCGCGCGACAGGCTGCGCCAGCGGTCGAGATCATTGAGGAAGGCGATCAACCCGGTGCGCGCCGCGCCGCGAATCTCGTCCGTCAGCGTCACGTCGCGCGCCGCCTGTGAAAGCGAAACGTCCATCGTGCGCGCCATCGCCTGCAGCTTGGAAAGCGAGGAATCGCCGACGCCGCGCTTCGGTTGATTGACGACGCGCTCGAAGGCGAGGTCGTCGTCCGGCGAACGGATCAAGCGCAGATAGGCATGCGCGTCGCGCACTTCCGCGCGTTCGAAGAAGCGCGGGCCGCCGATCACCTTGTAGGGGATCTTGAGCATCAGGAAGCGCTCTTCGAAGCTGCGCATCTGCCAGGCGGCGCGCACGAGCACGGCGGCATCGCTATAGCGGCGGCCGCGCTGCACGAAGGATTCGATGTCGTCGGCGACGAGGCGCGCTTCGGCTTCGCCGTCCCAGACGCCGCGCACGCGGACCTGTTCGCCGTCGGAATCCTCGGTCCACAGCGTCTTGCCGAGGCGTCCCTGGTTCTTCGAGATCAGTTCCGACGCCGCCGCGAGGATCGATCCCGTCGAGCGGTAATTGCGTTCGAGCCGCACGACCTTGGCGCCGGGAAAGTCGCGCTCGAAGCGCAGGATGTTGTCCACCTCCGCGCCGCGCCAGCCGTAGATCGATTGGTCGTCGTCGCCGACCACGCAGATGTTGCGCGCGCCCTGCGCCAGAAGCCGCAGCCAGAGATATTGGGCGACGTTGGTGTCCTGGTACTCGTCGACGAGCAGGTAGGGGAGCTTCTTGTGATAATCCTCCAGGAGGTCGGGATGCTTCTGGAACATGGCGATCACGTGCAAGAGCAGATCGCCGAAGTCGCAGGCGTTGAGCACGCTGAGGCGCGCCTGATAGGCGGCGTAGAGCTTGATCCCCTTGCCGTCGGCGTAGCTGTAGGCGTCTTCCTCCGGCACCCGGTCGGGCGTCAGCGCGCGGTTCTTCCAGCCGTCGATCAGGCCGGCGAGGAGGCGGGCGGGGAAGCGCTTTTCATCGACGTCTTCGGCTTCGATGA
>JBMOIB010000118.1:0-9216 GCA_049317545.1 Caulobacterales bacterium
ACTTACGACCCCCACGTCCCGAACGTGGTGCTCTACCAGGCTGAGCTATGCTCCGGTGCGGGGGCGTTCTCTATCGCCTCAGCGACGGCAGCGCAAGATTTCGCGACGCTGACGAAGCTGTTGCATCGGTCCGGGCGCGCGATTAAACACCCGTCTCCCGCGTCGCGGCGGTCGAACCGCCGCGTCCGTGTTGGGGTGTCGCCAAGCGGTAAGGCAGCGGTTTTTGGTACCGCCATTCCTAGGTTCGAATCCTAGCACCCCAGCCACACGGTCCGCGGTCGGACGCGCCATAGCGCCGCTCAGGCGTCCAACGGCAGCGTGCGCTTCAAAAACCCGTCGAACAGCGGGACGGTGAACGCCGTGTCGCCATGGCTGGGGCTGTAGATCATCCCCTTGTGGATGAGGCCTGCGCGCACCGGGGCGACCGTATTGACGCTGCGCTTGAGCACGGCGGCGACGTCGCCGGAGCGATGCGGGCCGGGCCCGAGCTCGGCCATGGCGCGCAGGTAACGTTTTTCGGTTTGGGTGAGGCGGTCCAGCCGGACGCGGAAAAAGCTGGCGTCGAGGTCGTCGACTGCGTCGGCCGTCGCGCGTCGCGCGGCGTCAAGGTCGATCGGCGAGGCGTCGGCGTTGGCCCAGGCGTGCTTGCCCCATTCCTGGAGGAAGTAGGGATAGCACGCGGTCTGTGCGACGATCTCGGCGAGCGCGTCGGCGGTGAAGGCGACGTCGAGTTTGTTCGCCGGCGCAACGAGCGCGTCCCGCGCCGCGTCAGGCGTCAGGGGGCCGATCGCCGCAAACGCGAACAGCCGCTCCGCATAGCTCTTGGCCCTGCCGGACGCGCCGATCAACTGGGGCAAGCCCGCGCCGACGAGCGTGATGGGCAATTGCCGCTGGGCGCAGCGATGCAGGGCCGTGATCAGCGCCGCGAATTGCGCCTCCGGCACGTATTGCAGTTCGTCGAGGAACAGCACGACCGCAGTGTCGCGTTCGCGGGCCGCGGCGCCAACGGCCTCCAAAAGGTCGGCGAGGTCGGATTCCATGTCGCCCGTGTCGGCGAGGCCGGCCTCACCAGTGAGATCGACCGCGACCTCGACATCGCCGTACTTCAGCTTCATGGCGCCGACGAACCCCGCGAGCGCCCGCAGCGCCCGCTTGGCGCCGTCGGCGGCCCCGGCCATGCGGTCGAGCTTCAACAGCCCGGCGCGCAGCGCCGGCGCCAGGATGCCTGGCAAGGATCGATCCTCCGGAACCTCGATCCAGAGCGTGAAGCAGCCGGCCGCGTCGGCGTCATTGCGTATCCTATTGAGCAGGACGGTCTTGCCGACCCCGCGCAGTCCGATGAGGATGAGGCTTTTGGCGGCGCGGCCGGCCCTGATCCGATCGAGCGCGATCGCGGCGTCCTCGATCAGTTTGTCGCGTCCGGCGAGTTCCGGCGGCGGCGCACCAGCGCCGGGGGCGTAGGGGTTCGTGCGGGGATCCATATCGAGGAAGATTATATAAAGTTATTGCGATTCGAAAACCCGCAATAACGTCCTTCAGTTCATTTCGGAAGCGCGGTCTCGCCGCCGCCGCGTCTGCGCCTGGACGCCCATCAGGCCGTCAACCTTATCGCAGACGAAAAAGGCCGGCGTCGCCGCCGGCCTTCCTCGATCCCCTGACTGAATGCGTCGGGTTACGGCGTCGTCGCCGGAACCGGCGCTGCCGGCGCGGCGGGAGCCGCTTCGGCGGGCGCGGCAGGCGCCGCGGCCGGAGCCGCGGGCGTCATCGTGGCGCCGGGCGTCGACAGGGCGCGCAGCGTCGTGAGGTCGCCCTTCACGATCTGGTAGATGTGACGCTTCACCGAGCCGCCCGGCTGGCTGGCGTCGTCGAGGTAGACTTCGAACGACGGGCCGGCCTTTTCGCCGCGCGAGGCGGCGATCGCGGCTTCGATCTGGTCGTATACCGGGATGACCTGATCTTCGGTGCCTTCATACAGGACCTTCACGGCCGTGCCGGACGGCGTCTGGCCGGACTTCACGCCAATGAGCAGCTTCGGCGACGGGCCGGTGTAGGGCTGGCCGGCGAGGAAGGCGTACTTCTTCTGGGCTTCATCCCACTTGGTTTCGACCGCGATCGGCGAACCATCGGGCTTCAGATTGTTGGCGATGATCAGGGTCTGGATGATCTTGGTCGCCTGGGCCACGCCTTCCTTGATCGACGCGGCGTCGTTCGGCGTCTCGGCGTCGAGGTAAAGGAACGGCTTGGCCGCTACGTCGACGACTTCGAACTTCAGCGAGCCGAAGTCGGCGGTCGGGAGCTTTTCAGCTTCCGTGGAGAGCGCCTGCAAGCCGGTTTCGAGGACCTTGCCGGCGGCGCCGCCGCCGAGGGCGCCCTGGATGCGGGCGATCGGATTGTCGCCGAGCGGGGCGGTGGCCTTCAGCGACACCTTCACGCCGTCCCCCGACTTCGTGAGCGTGTACGCAGCGTCGAGGCTCGACTTTTCGTCCAACGCGATGACGGCCTTCACAGGCTTGTCCGCGCCTTCAGCGGTGACGGTTTGCGTACCGGCCGCGAACGGCGAGCCGGCCGGCGTCGATGCGAGGAGCGCATAGACGCTCGCCGCCGGACGCGGAATCTGCACCGAGCGCTCGACTGTCGCCTGCTTCGGCAGGACGAAATAGCCGACGCCCAACGCGACGACCACGATCGCCACGATCGCAATCAGGATTTGTACGAGGCCCTTCATGGCACTCCCCCTATGATAACGGTCGGAGCGATACAGGTGAACAGGGCTTCATTCAACCGCCCGTCGGCGCCTGAACTGCCGTTTCCGTCACATTTCGGCCCGAAGCGTTACTTTGAGGGCGGCAATTGGACTGTTCAGGTCTTGGCGAAAGGGGCGCCTGCCTCGGCGGCTCCAATCGCCTTGACCGCAAAAGCGAAATCGAAAGCGATTTCCTTGAGATAGTCGAACCGGCCGGCCGAGCCGGCGTGGCCAGCATCCATGTTGATCTTCAGAAGGTAGGGCCCAGCGGACGGCGCCTGGTCGCGCAGGCGGGCGACCCACTTGGCCGGCTCCCAATAAGTGACGCGCGGATCCGACAGGCCGCCCGTAGCCAGGATCGGCGGATAGGACCGGTCGGCGACGTTGTCATAGGGGCTGTACGACGCGATGACGTCATAGGCCGCCGCATCCTCGAGCGGATTTCCCCATTCCGGCCATTCGGGCGGCGTCAGCGGCAGGCTGGCGTCGCTCATCGTGTTGATGACGTCGACGAACGGCACCGCCGCGATCACGCCGGCCCACAGGTCAGGCCGCATATTGGCGATCGCCCCCATCAGGAGTCCGCCGGCCGAGCCGCCATAGGCGACGATCCGGCCGCGACGTGCGTATTTGCGTGCGACGAGATCCTCTGCCGCCGAGATGAAGTCTTTGAAGGTGTTGATCTTCTTTTCTTTACGGCCGTCCAGGAACCAGCCCCAGCCCTTGTCGGAGCCGCCGCGGACGTGGGCGATGGCCCAGATCCAGCCGCGATCGACGAGCGACAGGCGCTGGATCGAGAAGCCGGCGTCCATCGGAATGCCGTAGGAGCCGTAGCCGTAGAGCAGCAACGGCGCGGACCCATCCAGCGGCGTGTCCTTCCGCATCAGCACGGTGACCGGGATTTCGGCGCCGTCGTGGCCCTTGGCGGTCAGCCGGCGGGTGACGTAGGCGGCCGGGTCATGGCCGGAGGGGATGACCTGCGTTTTGCGCACCACGCGCGCCTTCGTCGCGAGGTCGTAATCGACCCATTGGCGCGGTGTGGTCATCGAATTGTAGACGTAGCGAAGCGTCGTCGTGTCCCATTCGTCGCCGCCGTCGAGGCCGAGCGCATAGGCTTCCTCGTCGAAGGCGATCTCGCTCTCCACCCCGGCGGCGTCGCGCACGACGATCCGCGGCAGAGCGTTGGCGCGCTCCAGGCGGACGAGATAATTCTTTACCGCGCCGATGCCGGCCAGGAACACGCCCGGCCGGTGCGCGACGAAGTCGCGCCAGTCTTTCCGGCTGGCGGCGGCCTCGGGGGCCTCCATGAGCTTGAAGTCAACGGCGCCGTCGGCGTTGGTGCGGATAATCCAGCGCCCGCCCCAGTGCTCGAGATCGTAACGCAGGTTCTCTTCGCGCGCCGCGAACAGCCTCGGCGCGCTGGTCGGAGCCGCGGCGGGGATCAGCCAGGCCTCGCTCGTTTCCTGGTTGCCGCCGCCGATGACGATCCAGGCCCGGCTCGCCGTCGTCGAAACGCCAATGAAGAAGCCTTCGTCCTTTTCTTCGTAGACGAGAACGTCGTCGCGCGACCCGCCACGCACCGGGCGGCGATAGATGCGCGATGGGCGGCCGTTGTCGTCCCGGAACGTCCAGAAGATGAATTTGGAGTCCGGCGACCAGCAGAACGAGCCATGGCAATTGTCGATCGGGTCGGCGAGATCGGCGCCGGTCGCAAGATCGCGGACGATGACCTTGAAGACTTCCGAGCCCTGGTCGTCGACGCTGAAGGCGTAATAGGCATGGTCCGGCGAGTGGGCGGCGTCGCCCACGTCGTAAAAGGCCCGGCCTTTGGCCTGGGCTTCGACGTTCAGGAGCACCTGCTCACCGTCGTTGTGGCCGCGCGGGCGGCGGGCATGCAGCGGATGCTGGGCGCCGGTCTCGAAGCGAACATAGTATTCCCAGGGCCCGTCCGGAGACGGCACCGAGGAATCGTCCTCTTTGATGCGGCCTTTCATTTCGGCGAACAGCTTGGCTTCAAGGCTCTCGGCGTCGGCCAACAGGGCTTTGGTGTAGGCGTTTTCGGCCTCGAGATGGGCGCGGATATCGGCGCGCAGCAAGGTCGGGTCCTTGAGGACCTTTTGCCAGTTTTCGTCCTTCATCCAGGCGTAATTGTCGACGCGCGTGCGGCCGAGCTGGGTGATGGTCTTCGGATCTTTTTTGGCGCTTGGCGGCACGGGCGCGTCCTTCTTTCGGGCGCCGCCGGGGAGGGCGAACGGCGGCGTCGCAGCGCAGCCGGCGCTCAGGGCGGCGAGGCCTGCAGCGGCAGTCAACACGACGCGACGACGGTTCATGTCACTCTCCTACGGGCAAAGCACACATGAACGCCGCCGCCGGGAAGTCAAACCCGTCGATTGCCGGCGGTTAACCGCGCGGGATGAATTTCAGCGCCGCGCCGTTGATGCAATAGCGCAGACGAGTCGGGGCCGGCCCGTCGTCGAACACGTGCCCCTGGTGGCCGCCGCACACCGCGCAATGGACCTCAACCCTGGTCATGAAGAACTTCGTGTCCTTGCGGGTCGCAATGACGTGCCGGTCCGCCGGCGCCCAGAAGGACGGCCAGCCGGTGCCGCTGTCGAACTTCTCGCTCGAACGCCAAAGCACCGTTCCGCAGCCGGCGCAGGCGTAGTCGCCCTTGCGCTTTTCGTCATTGAAATTGCCCGGCGTGAAGGCGCGCTCGGTGCCTTCCTCGCGCAGAACCCGGTATTGCTCGGGCGTGAGGATGCGGCGCCATTCGGCGTCCGTTTTTTGAATCTTGTAGGCGGCTTCGGCCATCGGTTGAGCTCCTTGCAGTGCGCATATGGGTACGACGGCGCTGGCGCTCCGGTTTCAGCTGAGCCGCAGGAGCACGGCCGTAGCATCGTCCGAGCGTTTCCAGCGCGGGTGGCGCGCGCCGTCGGCGTCGGCGGCTTCGATGCTCCGCAATTCAGCAACCAGCGGCGCAAGCCCGCGTTCGAGCGCCCGGATCATCAGGGCTTCAGGATCATAAGCGCCGTACACGTCGACCAGAGCCGAGAACCCGTCGGTCGCCAGCAGAAGGTGAGTCGGACGATCCAGGCTGATCCGCCGGATGCGGAGATGCTCGGCGCAGTGCGGATCGATCCCGAACACGCCGACGGTGTCATAAAGCGTGTTGCGCTGCGCCCGCAGCAGGTCCAGCGCAGCCGGCGCCTTGTAGCGTTGGCCGCTCGGATCGGCGGCATGGGCGGCTGCGGCGGCGTTCTCCTGGTCCTTGCCATGGTCATGGCCGCCGAACACCCTTCCCGCGGCGAACAGGCGGCAATCGCCCAGATCGGCGAATTCGACGCCGTCCGCGGTCTCCCGCACCATGAGCAAAGCCGCCACCGGCCATTTCCAGCGCGGCAAAGCGCCCGGATCGACGATTTTTGCGAAGGCTGTACGCATCGCCTGCGAGCCGGCGCGAACGAGCGACGCGACTTCGGCCGTCGCGGCGTTCGGCCGGCCGTGCAGCCAGGCGTTCATCGTTTGGGCGATCCAGGCGGCGTCCGACGCCGTCTGAGTGACCGGCGCGTCGAGGTCCGTTGCGCCGTCGATGACCCAGGCGCAACCGGGCGCCGCGCCATAAGCGTCGTCATTCTGGCCGGCGCGCGAGCCCGCCGCACTGACCGCGTCGAGGAGGGTCAGCACGCGCTTACGGGTAGATGACCGAGATCGTCTCGGCGACGCAGGCCGGCCGGTCCTCGCCTTCGATCTCGATCGTGCATTCGTTCTTCATTTGCAGGCCGCCGGCTTTCGGCTCGGCGGCGAGCAGCTTCTGGCGCATGCGCACGCGCTTGCCGACGCGGACCATGCTGGTGAAGCGCACCTTGTCCGAGCCGTAATTGATGCCGCGGGTCACGCCGGTGACGCGCAGGATGCCCGCGCCGAGCATCGGGATCAGCGACAGCGTGAGATAGCCGTGCGCGATCGGGCCGCCGATCTCGCGGGTCGCGCGTTCGACGTCGATGTGGATCCATTGGTGGTCGCCGGTGGCCTCGGCGAACTGGTTGACGCGGGCCTGGGTGATCTCGACCCAGTCCGAGACGCCCATTTCCTGGCCGACGAGCGAGGGCAGATCTGCGTAAGCGACTTCGCGCATGGTTTCCTCCGAATGATCGCGACCCGTAGCGGAGGGCGGGGGCGGCGTCAAAGCGGGGGGCGTCATTCCCGGGCTTGGGAAGCGCAATCCGAAGAGGGAGGCTGCGGGCGTCGTTCGCCTTCGTTAGGATCCCGACATGCGCATCGCCTGCAACCTGCTCACTTCGTTCGCGGCCCTTGTCCTTCTCGCCACATCCGCCAGGGCTGAAGAGGCCCGCCCCCCGGGGTTCGCGGACGCTTCCACCATCGCAACCGGCCTTGCGGTGGAGATGCGCTATTTCGGAACCGACAATTTCGTCGGGCGTCGGATCGATGGCTATCAAGCGCCGGTCTGCATTTTGACCCGCGATGCCGCGACGGCGCTGGCGGGGGTGCAGCAGGATCTGGCGCCGTTCGGGCTCGGGCTGAAAGCGTTCGATTGCTACCGGCCGCAGCGCGCCGTCGCCGATTTCGTCGCCTGGGCGGCCGATCCCAAGGATCAGGCGCAGAAGTCGCGATTTTACCCAAAGATCGACAAGCGCGACGTGTTCAAGCTTGGCTACGTCGCCGAACGGTCGGGCCATTCGCGCGGATCGACGATCGACCTGACGCTTGTCGATCGCGCCACGGGGCGTGAGATCGACATGGGCGGACCGTATGATCTTTTCGATCCGATCTCATGGCCGACGGCGGAGGGGATGACGTCAGCCCAACGCGCGCACCGTCTGCTTTTGCGGGCGAGCATGCGGGCCCGCGGCTTTCGCCCCTACGAGCAGGAATGGTGGCACTTTACGCTCGAGAACGAACCCTTCCCGGACACCTATTTCGACTTTCCAGTCGCGGCGCGCTGACAAGGCCCGTTCAGGCGGCGACGAGACGTGCGTCGCGTTCGGCCGGGGCGCGCGGCAGCACGAGGGTAAACGTCGATCCGCGGCCAGGGACGCTTGCGACGGTGACGTCGCCGCCCATCAGTCGAGCGAGCCGACGCGTGATGGAGAGCCCAAGGCCTGCGCCGCCGGTCCGGCGCGTGGTGGAATCGTCGCCCTGCACGAACGGCGTGAAGAGCTTGCCGAGAAGCGCCGCGTCGATGCCCTCGCCGGTGTCGCGCACGGCGAAGGCGATCCCAGCGCCGCCATGCCAATCGACGGCGCGCACGCCGAGCACGATATCGCCGTCGGCGGTGAATTTGGCCGCGTTCGACATCAGGTTCAGCAGGCACTGGCGCACCCGCAAAGGGTCGGCGACGAGGTGTTCGGCGTCGGACTGAACATCGACGACGCAGCGGACGCGATTCTTTTGAGCGAGCGGCGCCACAGCGTCGAACACTTCGCGTGCAAGACTTCGTGTGTCGATCCGATCAGGCTTGAGGGCGATGGTGTCGGCCTCGACCTTGGCGATGTCCAGAATGTCGGAAATCAGTCCAAGCAGGTGGCGCGCTGCGGACTGGACCCGGCGGATGTCGTCCGGACAGCTCCGCGCGTCGCCATAGGCGAGGTCTTCCTCGATGATTTCGGAATAGCCGATAATGGCGTTCAGCGGCGTGCGCAGCTCATGGCTGACATTGGCGATGAAGCGCGACTTGGTTTCGCTGGCGGCCTCGGCGGCGGCCTTGGCCTCGTGGAGTTCGGCCGTCCGTTCCTCGACCCTGCGGTCGAGGCTCGCGGCGACATCCTCCGCGTCGAGGCGCGCGTCAATCAGCTCGAGAAACGTATTGGCGCCGGCGCCGGCTGTCTTGGCTGCATTGGCGACGGACGTAACCGCGAGGACGGCGAAGACGAGGCTCGTCCAGCCGTCGCTCAGCATCGCCGCGTTGAGGATCGCCGCAGTCGCCATCGGCGGGGCGGTGAACCAGAACATCCGTCGCGTCATGACGTGCTGGCTCGCCATGAGGATCAGCCCGGTGAGGCTGAACATTAGGCCGATGGCCGGGCCGGGCGCCGGCGCGAACGCCAAGACCACGTTGGGCGCCGCGTAACAGAGGACGATCCAAACCACGAAACCGATCAGGTTTCGTCGCACACGGTTGGCGCCGTCCGCAGTTTCAAGCCCTTTGCGACTGATGAGGCGGCGGGCCATCCAGCGATCGACCGCGACGTCGACCGCTACGGCGATCGCGGACAAAACACCGGCTGCCGCCGCCCATTTCCAATCGGGCACCACCAGGAGCACGGCGAAGAAGACGATGCCCACGCCGATGTAGCGCGTGACGCCATGGCTTCGCCAAGCGGCGTCGCAATAGCCCTCGATCGCCGCGACGATCTGGCGGAGTTCGCGTTGCCCATTGTCCATGTGGCGCGATCTGGCCTCGAATGAACCACCCGCCGGGAGCTTAGGGCTGCACGGGTTAACATTGCGTCCGC
>JBMOIB010000119.1:0-8788 GCA_049317545.1 Caulobacterales bacterium
TTGTCGCCGAGCGGCAGATTGAGAGCGCCCGAAACTGATTTTGCATTGTAATCGCCGAGCGAGCCTTCGAGGAAGCCCGACGTCCCGACGAGGTTCGGGCGGGCGCTGTTGAGGAGCACTGCACCCCCGGTCGTGTTCTTGCCGAACAGCGTCCCCTGCGGGCCTTTCAGCACTTCGACGCTCGACATGTCGACGAACGCGCCACTGAGCGCGTTTGGACGGCCCTGATACACTTCGTCGACATAGATGCCGACGGCGCCGTCCTGCGGGAGAACGACATCGATCTGGCTCTGACGGCGAATGGCGGGGCGGAACGAGGTCTCGCGGCCGTTGGTGCTCGCTAGGGTGAATGACGGCACCGCGGTGCGCAGGTCGTCAAGACGGGCGATGCCCTTCTGCTCAAGCGCGGCGCTCGAGAACGCGGCGACGGAGAGAGGAACCGATTGCAGACTTTCGGCCTGGCGGCGCGCGGTGACGATGATGTCGCCGTCGTCCTTGGCGGCCGCGGCGGGCGCGGCGGGCTGCGACTGCGCGAAGGCGTCGGCCGAACAGAGCGCAAAGCACGCCGAAGCCAGCATGAGAACGCGTTTCATAGGATCCTCCCCTTATCGTTGGAGCGACTACTAGTATACTTTTTAAGGCTCGTCCAGACGGCCACCTCACCGCGGGCGACGATGGCGCACTCGGATTTGTTTCTGTTTTTATGCGATTTTCCCAAAAAACAGGGTCGCCCGGGGACACAATGCTGTTCCGCTCTGTCGGGCGCCGTTCACTGGAATCGCGCCTTGCGTTGCGCCAAAACCACAGGTTTGCACAAGACGATCGGACCGCCTCAGTGGCGCTTAGTGCGCGCGCGTGAACGACGATGGCCTCACGCGCCCCTCGACATGTCACGCATTCGACTAGTATACTGTTACAAATGCTCCCGATCCCTTCACCCGACAAATTGGTGGTCGGCTACTTCTTTTCCCCCTTTCTCGATGGGGAGGCCTCGCCTGAGCGTGTTCGCCGGGGGTGCGCCCACCATAAAAGTTGGGATCACGACGTCGCCATGATCGAAGGTGTCGCCATGTCGATGCTCGACCCGCTCGAAACCGCAAGCCAGACAGCGCTAGACGGCGGGCTCGCGCCTTTCGCGCGACACGTGTTTGGTTTGCCCCACCCCTGCGGACCGTGGGTGGCCCGGACGGAGCGACTGCGAACTGTCGTTGCCGAGCGCATCCTCGGTTTGCCGCTCGAAGATCGCTCTAACTCGCGCGCTGTTAAGCGGCGTGCCGATCTCGAGCCCAATCGAACGAGAAACGAGAATCGCGCATGACGCCGAGTGAGGTATTCTTGCGAAACGGACCGCTGATCGACGGGCATTGGCGCACGTCGACGAGCCTCGGCGCGATGGATCACCTCAATCCAGCGACCAACGCTCCCCAGGCCGAGGTCCATATCGGCGGACGCGCCGAAATCGATGATGCTGTCGCTGCGGCCAAGCGCGCGGCGCCCGCTTGGGCAGAGACGCCTGGCGCAACACGGCGCGACATCCTGTTGCGCTGGGCCGCGCTGATCGAGCGAGACGCTGCCCTCTTCGCGCGGCTCGCCGCGTTGGAAAGCGGTGTGCCTGTCATGATGGGCGGCGGTGTCAGCCTCGCCCTATCCTGGATTCGCTACTATGCCGGCTGGGCTGACAAGCTTGACGGTCAGGCTGTCGATCCAATCGGCGCGAGTGGTCTGAACTACACGCGCCTTGAGCCCTACGGTGTCGTCGGCCTCATCATTCCGTGGAATTCGCCGATGGTGGCCACGGCGATGAAAGCCGCTCCGGCGCTCGCAGCCGGAAACGTCGTGGTTTTGAAGCCGCCAACGATCACGCCGTTCGTCGCACTGCGCCTCGGTGAACTCGCACTGGAGGCGGGCCTTCCCGCCGGAGTTTTTAACGTCGTTCCGGGCGATGCAGAAGCAGGAGACGCCCTCGTCACCCATCCCGACGTCGCCAAGATCAGCTTTACCGGGGGCGAAAGCGTAGCGCGGATCGTGATGCGCGCCTGCGCGGAGAACCTGAAGCCATTGGCTCTCGAACTCGGCGGCAAGTCCGCCAGCCTCGTCTTCCCCGACGCAGATCTCGCCGCCGCCGCCACGATGGCGGCGATCCAGGGCTGTGCAGTCCTCTCTGGCCAGGGCTGCGTCCTGCCGACGCGCGTCTATGCCCACGCAGACATTTATGACGCCTTCGTCGAGCACGTGCGCGGCGTCGCCCAAAGCTTCACTGTAGGCGATCCGACGGCGCCGACGACATTCGTCGGCCCGGTCATTTCCTCCTCCGCAGCCGAACGCATTCTCAGCGTGATTGGACGTGCGCAATCGGACGGGGCCCGTCTCATCGCGGGCGGCCACCGCGTCGGCGGCGATCTGGCGGCCGGCAACTTCATCGCGCCAACAGTATTCGCCGACGTCGGCCATGACAGCGAACTTGCGCGCCGCGAGGTGTTCGGACCTGTTCTCGCCATCTGCAAGTTCAGCGCGGACGAAGAGGCCATCGCAAAGGCCAATGACAGCAACTACGGCCTCGGCGCGTATCTTCACACCCGCGACGTCAGCCGCGCACACCGGATCGCCAAGGCTCTGAAAGCGGGCGCAGTCAGCATCAATAGCGGTGTTCCCATGGCGCCGAACACTCCCTTCGGCGGCTACAAGCAATCCGGCTTCGGCCGCGAAGGCGGGCGAGCCGGCGTCGACGAGTTCGTCCAGCTCAAGAACGTCTACGTCCCCTTCTGAAAGGCCCGCGATGTTCGATCTCCTCAAAGGCGTCCGCGTAGTTGAATGCGCGGTGCTGTTCAATGGCGGCGCTGTCGGCATGCTGCTCGGCGATCTCGGCGCCGATGTCATCAAGGTCGAAAGCCCCGGCCGTGGCGACTATCTGCGCCACTTCCTCGGCCAGGTCGCGCCGGGCATCAGTCCGCCGCACGCTCAGGTCAACAAGAACAAGCGTTCCGTTGAAATCGATCCATCGACCGAAGCCGGCCGCAAACTGTTTTTCGACCTGATCAAGACCGCCGACATCTTCGTCGACGGCTTCCGAGCCGGCGCGTGCGACGAGATGGGCATCGGCTACGCCGCGCAGAAGGCGGTCAACCCCCGCATCATTTACGTTCAGCACACCGGCTACGGCGCCGAAGGCCCCTATGCGTCGATCCCGACGCACGGACAGCAGATGAACGCCCTCGTCGGCGGCATGCCGGCGGAAGTCGGAGCCGACGGCTTCGTCCGCCACGCCCGCGGCAAGCAATACATGGGCGGCACTGAAGAAAGCGCAGCAGGCCCCGCCGTCGGCGCGCCGATGGCTGCACTCGCCGCCGTCGCCGCACTCTCCAAGCGCAACCTCACCGGCGAAGGCTCCTACATCGACGTCGCCGCATCCGACGCCGTACTCGCCACGAGCTGGATCGGCGCCACGTTCGCATTCAATAAGCACCGCCTCGTCAGCCGCGTCGGCCTCTCCGACGAGAACCGCTCTGGCGAAGTCGGCGCCGGCTCCGCGCGCTACCAGCTCTACCAGACGAAGGACGAGCGCTTCGTCCTGTTTTGCGCCATCGAGCCAAAGTTTTGGAAGAACTTCTGCAAGGCGATCGACCGCAACGACCTGATCGAAACCATCGACGAAAAAGGCCCCGTCGATTTTGGCCACAATGATCGCGGCCTCCGTGCGCAGCTGAGCGAGATTTTCCGCTCCCGCACACAGGCGGAATGGACCGAACTGGCTGCGAAGCATGACATCGCCATGGGCCCGGCGCATCGCCTCGAGGACATCGGCTCTGACCCGCACCTCGCCACCCGCGGCGTGATCGTCGAGGGCGTCGACAGCGCTGGCGGGGCCTTCACCTACACGGGGTTCCCCGCCATCGTCTCTGGCGCGCGCTACGGCGATGTCCGCCCGGCGCCGGCGCTCGGCCAGCACAATGACGAGATCCTCGACGAACTCGGCGTGCCCGCCGCCGCGCGTGACATACTGCGCGCGAGCGGCGCCATAGGAAAAGGACGCGCATGATGAGCGACAGCCCTGAAATCCTCTACGAGATCGACGCCGACGGCATAGCCCTCATCACGCTCAATCGCCCGCACGAGGGCAACGCGCTCACCTCAACAATGGGCAAGCGCATCGGCGAGATCTGGGAAGACGTGCGCACGAATGACGCCGTCCGCGTCGTCATCATTACCGGCGCCGGCGAACGCCACTTCTGTACCGGCGCCTCAGTCTCAGGTCTGAAGACCTCGGAAGACGGCGATACCGGTCTGAAGCGCGGGACTTTCCAGGAAATCGTCCGCTGGTCGCCCTACCAGAACAAGATCTGGAAGCCTGTCATCTGCTGCGTCAACGGCCTAGTCGCCGGCGGCGGGCTACACTTCGTCGTCGATTCCGATGTGGTCGTCTCCTCATCGTCGGCGCAGTTCATGGACACGCACACGAGTGTCGGCCAGGTCGGCGCCATCGAGAACATCGGCCTCGCACGCCGCGCAACGCTAGGCGCTGCCCTTCTCCTCACGCTCGCCGGCCGCGGTTATCGAATGGATGCGGCTCGCGCCCACCAGATCGGCATCATCGACCTCCTTGAGCCCGATGCGGCCACTGCCCGCTTACGGGCGTTCGAACTCGCCAAAGCGATGGCCGCAAATTCGCCCAACGCCATGCGCCTCTCGAAACAGGCGATTTGGGGCGCCGTCGAAAACGGCTACGAACGCGCGCTCGAAGCCGGCTGGAATTTGCTGATGCTCCAGTGGTCGCACCCGGATTTCGCCGAGGGACCACGCGCCTTCATGGACAAACGCGCGCCGAACTGGAATCCCGATCCAAACGCAGAAAAGTAGGCGCATCGTGGCGCCGGGCTTGACCTTCAAGACGCGCGAAGGCCACGAGATCGCCGCCGATAGGTCTGGGGATCCTGATGCGCCTGTCGTGCTCCTGCTTCATGGCGGCGGCCAGACGCGCCACAGCTGGCGACGAGCCCGCGAACGTCTTGGCGCGCGTGGCTATCGCGCGATCGCCATCGATGCGCGCGGTCACGGCGACAGCTTCTGGGCGCCTGACGGGGACTACGGCGTCGAGGCGATGGCGCGCGACCTTCGCGACATTGCCGACCAGGTCGGCGGCAAGCCCGCCTTCGTCGGCGCATCGATGGGCGGCGTTGCCGCGCTCGCGCTTCTTGGGGGCGTTGCAGCACCGCCCGCGTCCTCTCTTGTTCTTGTCGACGTCACGCCGCGCGTGAACATGCAAGGCGCAGAGCGCATCAGCGCGTTCATGCGCGCCGCTCCCGAAGGCTTCACCTCACTCGACGAGGTCGCCGACGCAGTCGCCGTCTACAACCCGCATCGTCAGCGTCCCGTCGATTCGTCCGGACTGATGAAGAACCTGCGCGTGCGCGACGGGCGCTACTTCTGGCACTGGGATCCAGCGTTCCTGACGAGCAAGCATCGCCTCGAGCCCGAGCGCTATCAGGCGAACCTCGAACGCGCGGCGCGTTGTGTGAAGGCGCCGACGCTTCTCGTGCGCGGCGCGCAGAGCGATCTTGTGGGGCCTGCCGAGTACGAAGCATTCCTGGAAGTGATGCCGAAAGCGGCCTTCGTTGATGTCGCAGGCGCGGGCCACATGGTAGCAGGCGACGACAATGACGCCTTCGCAGCTGCCGTCATCGCCTTCTTGGAAACACACCCGCCCTCGTAATCGGATCAAGCCGCAAGCGCGGACGCCACGAGTTCTGCGCCGCGTTCCGCAATCATGATCGTCGGCGCGTTCGTGTTGCCCGAGATGATGTTGGGCATCGACGAAGCATCGATCACGCGCAGGCCCCCGACGCCTCGCACGCGCAGTTGCGGATCGAGCACGCTCTCGCCCGGCGCTCCCATGCGGCACGTGCTCGTCGGATGATAACCCATTCCCGCATTGTCACGGATGAAGGTGGCCCAGGCATCGTCCGTCAGCGGCATGGGCGAGGGACGGTTCTCGCCAACGACATGGCGTTTGAGCGACGGCGTCTCGTAGAGAACAGCGATGAACCGCATCATACCGATCAGCGCCGCAAGATCTTCGTCCGAACCGATCAGGCGATGGTCGATCACAGGCTTGTCGCGCGGATCAGTCGATCGCAAGCGGATTGCTCCCCTGCTCTTCGGGCGCGTCAGATTCCCCGCGATCGTGATCCCCGGCTGACTGTGCATGGCCGGCCGTCCCGATGAGAGATCAATCGCAAGCGGCATCAAGCTCAGGCAGAAATCCGGCGCAGCGAGATCAGACCGCGTTCGCCCATAAGCCATCGCCTGCACCGCAGCCGATGTCATCGGCCCGGAGCGCGCCAGCAAGTAAGACAACAAATTGCGCGTCATCGTCAGCGGGCCAAACGGCGCGTTGTAGGTCGGCATGTCGACGAGCTTCGAGATCGAAGCCGCACTATGCTCCTGCAGGTTTCGCCCGACGGCGTCGCAAGCGACCGCGACCGGCACGCCCAGCGCCCGTAGCTCCTCCGCCGGCCCGATCCCCGAACGCAGAAGGATCGCCGGAGACCCAATGGAGCCGGCGCTGACGATCACCTCCGCACGGGCGCGATACGTGCGCGCGCCACTCTCGTCGATGACCCGCAGGCCGACTGCGCGCCCGTTCTCGATGACCACACGATCAACGATGCCGCCCGTTTGAATACGCAGATTTGCACGCGCCCGCGCCGGTTCCAGAAACGCGTTTGCAGCGCTCGATCGCTGCCCGTTGCGCGTCGTGTTCAGCACCGGGAAGACGCCAGACGGATCGCCCGCGCAATAGTCCGGGTTTTCCGCAAGCCCAGCATCTTTGCAGGCCGAGACGAACACATCGACGATCGGATGCCGCACTTTGCCCGGCGACACGGACAGTTCGCCAAGGCTGCCGTGGCTCTGGGTCGGCTGGCCTTCGAACCGCTCCGATTTGCGAAAGAAGGGCGCGATCTCGTCGAACGACCAGCCTTGCGCGCCCGCCGCGACCCAATCGTCGTAGTCAGCGCGATGGCCGCGCACATAAACGAGGCCGTTGATGGCGCTCGATCCGCCAAGCATTCGCCCTCCTGCCCATTGCAGGACCCGGCCGTTGATCGAGGGATCGGGCTCTGTTGGGTAGCACCAGTCATAGGCAGGGTCGCCCATCATCCGGAAACTGCCCGCCGGCATATCGATAAAGAAGTCGCGCGCTTTAGTTCCGGCTTCGATCAGCAGCACGGTGAGCTTCGGATTTTCCGACAAACGCGCGGCAAGCACACACCCGGCGCTGCCCGCGCCGACGATAATCACGTCCGCTTCGCCGGCATCAACCCCGCCGCCGTCCACCATGCTCAGTTCACCTTTTCGAGGATGTGCACCGCCGCCACCGTGCCGAGCCCGACGACATGCGCCAAGCCCAACCGCGCCTCGTCGACCTGCCGCGCGCCTGCACGCCCGCGCAAATGCAGCGCCAACTCATAGAGATTGGCGATCCCCGTCGCCGCGATCGGATGGCCTTTTGAGAGAAGGCCGCCGGAGACGTTCACCGGAATACGTCCGCCCAGCGCCGTCTCGCCGTCATCGATCATGAGGCCGGCTTCGCCCACGCCGCACAGACGCAGGTTTTCGTAGTGCAGCAGCTCAGCTGTCGCGAAGCAGTCGTGCAATTCGACCAGGTCCAGGTCCTCCGGCCCGATGCCGGCCTGCGCATAGGCCCAATCGGCTGCAAGCCGTGTCGGCGCATTCACGTCCCACATCGCGGCGTTCTGCGGGGTATACGGATCCGACGCGAGCGCCGAGGCCCGTACCTTCACGGCCCGATCCATCAGCCCGCGCCGACGCACTTCTTCGCCGCTCATCAGCACGGCCGCCGCCGCGCCGTCGACGTTGACCGAGCACATCAACTTCGTGTTCGGGTAGGCGATCATTTCGGCGCCCATGACCATCTCGAGCGGCGTTTCTGTCTGATAGATCGCTTTGGGGTTCATCGTCGCGTGATGATGGTTCTTTACGCTGACCTTCGCGAACTGCTCGAACGTGACGCCGTGCTGGCGCGCGTAGTCCTGCCCTGCCTCGGCGAAAACGCAGGGCATCGAGTCCGAGCCGAAGAGGCCCTCCGTCGGAATGCCCTCGGCCGGCGCGCCACCGCCCAGAAGGCCGCGGGGCATCACCTCAGAACCGACCGCCAGCGTAACGCTGGCCTCACCGGCCTTGATGAGCATCATCGCTTCGCGGAACGCCGTGGCGCCTGTGGCGCACGCATTCTTGATGTTGGCTACGGGAATACCGGTCTGGCCGATCTGTTTCTGGATCGCTTGGCCAACCATGCCCGCGAGATCGAACTGGTTGCCGCTATAGAGCGCCTGCACGTCCTTGATCGTGATGCCGGCCTCGTCCATGGCTCCGAGCGCCGCTTCCGCACCAAGCTCACCAGGCGTGCGGCCCGGAAACTTACCGAACTTCAGCATGTCGATTCCGACGATGTACACGTCCGTCATGGTCAGCCCCGTCACGCAGCTTCGAAGAAATAAGCGATGTAGCGATTGCCCTTGCTGTCGGTGCGGCCGGCGTCGTCGAGCACGAGCTTGATGGGCATGCCAAGCGCAACAGCTTCCGGCGTTGGGGTCACGCCGCGCAGATTGCCCTTGAGGACCGTGCCATCGGCCATGTCGGCCACCGCCGAGACGAACGGGGTCGCAACGCCCGGGAACGAGCGATGGACGATCGAAAACGCCCGCAAGGTGCCGGTCCGCGCGACCTCATAGGATTGAAACGTTCCGCGCGCGCCGCAACTCGGGCACGC
>JBMOIB010000120.1:0-8687 GCA_049317545.1 Caulobacterales bacterium
TGGTCGTTCGGGCCAGAATGGGCGCGTCGCATGGTTTCAGCCTGGGAAGTTCAAATTCTGCCCGGCGTGTCGAGACGTGCCGCCTGCTCAAGCGCGCGAAATCAACAAGCTGTCGGGCCTTTCCAACGAGGGCCGGAGCTCGAGCACGACGTTGATCACGTCGACCGTCCTTCGTTGGATGAACCGCGAAGGCAGCGCCATCCCGCAGCCGAAGCGCAAGCTGCTGGGCTTCACGGACAATCGCCAAGACGCGGCGCTCCAAGCAGGCCACTTCAACGACTTCATGTTCGTCACGCTCCTCCGAGGCGCCATGCTGCGCGCGGTGGCCAAAGCCGGTGACGACGGCCTCTCAGAGGAGGTTTTTGGTCGAGCCGTCCAGGATGCACTCGGATTCACCGCGGCCAAAACGGATCGGCAGATCGAATGGATGCTCGATCCGGACGCGAAAGGCATCAAAACCGATGCCGAACGCGCGCTTGCGAAGGTGCTGTCGCATCGCGTTTGGGCGGACCTGCGTCGCGGCTGGCGTTTCACCAATCCCAATCTCGAAGATCTTGGCCTGATCCGCATCGAGTATTCCGGACTCGACGAACTCGCTGACGACGCGACGGTGTGGGAATCGCGGAATGCGATTTTGGGAACTTTGCCGTCGGCGAAGAGACGCGAGATCTTGCGCCTCGTTCTGGACGCTATGCGCAAAGCGCTCGCGGTCGAGACCGAAGCGCTCAATAGCGCGGAGCTCGAAAGTCGCGCGGAACGATCACGCGCGTTTCTTCGAAGCCCGTGGGCCATCTCTCAGGAAGAGCGCATCCGCACGGCCGGCATCCTCGCGATTGAAGTTCCGCCGAGGGCTCAGCTGCAGGCCAAGGACGATGCGTTGCTTCTCAGGGCTGGACCAAGAAGCGCGTTGGCTCGCAATGTCCGCAAACTGATTGGGTCGGACATCAAGCTTGATGGTCCGGACTACATCGAGCTGATCAATGCCATTCTCGGCGCAGCGGAGGAGTACGCACTCGTCCGCCAGGTCGAGACTGATCTCGCCCCTATGGGGTGGCGATTGGTCGGAGCTCGAATCCGACTTCTGGACGGCCCTGGTGATCCCGAGAAGAATGCCTTTTTCCAGGGTCTCTATAGAACGATCGCAGTCCAGCTTGCTCACGATGACGCCGGAGTTTTCGGACTCGAAAGCCGCGAACACACCGCGCAGGTCGATCAAGATCGCAGAGAATGGCGTGAAAAGCGCTTTCGTTGGGAGTCCAAGGATCGTGAGTTTCTTTCCCAGCGGAAGGAAGAACTGAAGCAGGCGGGCGAGCCCGGTGTGTTTCTCCCCGCCCTGTTCTGCTCACCAACCATGGAGCTCGGAGTCGACATTTCGGCTCTTAACGCGGTTTTCCTCCGCAACGCGCCACCGACCCCCGCCAACTATGCGCAGCGGTCGGGGCGGGCTGGGCGCTCGGGACAGGCCGCTTTGGTGGTGACCTACTGCGCCGCGCAAAGTCCGCACGACCAGTATTACTTCGAGCGCCGCCTCGACCTCGTGGCGGGCGTTGTAAAGCCGCCTGCACTGGATCTCGCGAATGAGGATCTCATTCGTGCCCACCTTCATGCGGTTTGGCTCGGCAGCTCGAGCTACGAGCTCGCAGGCGACATCCCCAAAGTCTTGGACCTCACGATCGACCGACAGCCACTTCTAGGCGAAGTGGCGGCGGCACTTGGAGCAGACGACGTCCTCAAAAAGTCCCTCACGGCCATGCGCCGTGTGCTCAAGCTCGCCGAGGCGGATGTGGCGGGCGGAGGCGAGTGGGCGGAGGATCTCGACGGATATGCAGAGAGCGTCGCGCGGGATTCGGCCGAACAGTTCGATGCCGCCTTCAATCGTTGGCGGACACTCTATCAGAGCGCGCAGTCCCAACTTCGCGAAGCCAACCGCATCACGGAGACGCCAGGCATCCCGGCGCGTGAGCGCAAGGAAGCCAAATCTCAACAGATTCAGGCAAACGAGCAGATTGCACTGCTGGAAAGCGGTCGTTCCCAGTTCGGGTCAGACTTCTACACGTACCGTTATCTCGCTACGGAAGGCTTCCTGCCCGGCTACAACTTCCCGCGCCTGCCGCTCTACGCCTTCGTGCCCGGTGCGACCGGCGGCTCGAGCCGTCCGGCATTCCTGCAACGCGCGCGCTTTCTGGCGATCGCGGAGTTTGGCCCGCAGAGCCTGATCTACCATGAGGGGCGCGCCTTCCGTGTCGTGAAGGCGAAACTGCCGCCGGGCCTGCGTGACTCGGATGGGCGTTTAACAACAGACAAGCTCTGGCTCTGCCAGGCATGTGGAGCCGCGCACAAGGACGAGGTCGAACGCTGCGCTGTCTGCTCGGACCCGATGGCGGGCGCAATGCAGGTGCGAGACGTGCTCCGCATCGACAACGTCGAAACCCGCCCCGTCGAACGCATCACGGCAAACGACGAAGATCGACAGCGGCAAGGGTTCGAAATCCAGTCAACCTTCGCCTGGCCTGAACGCAAAGGCGGACCGGCGGTCTGGCGCGCCTCTTCGGAAGACGACGAAGGCATCGTTCTGCGGGCCGATTACAGCGCCGGCACAACGATCAGTCGACTGAACTTTGGGCTGCGACGCCGGCGCGACCCGGCGAAGCTGGGGTTCGGGATCAATCCATCGACCGGGCGCTGGGAGACCGCTCCCGGTGAGCCGCAAGAGGAGCAGCAGGATCCGGACAAGACGCCGCCGCAGCGTGTGGTCCCCATCGTCCAGGACGTGAAAAACGCGGCGCTGATCCAAATCGCCGACGCCGAAAGGCTGGAACGGAAAGTCACTGCGACGGTCCAGCATGCGCTGTCTCGCGGGATCGAAATCACATTCGAGCTGGAAGAAGGCGAAGTCCTGACCGAGCCCATGCCACGGCGCGACGAGCGCAGGGCGATCCTGGCTTACGAGGCGACCGAAGGCGGCGCCGGCGTTCTGTCGCGCTTGGTGCGCGACCAATCTGCGTTCGCCGAGGTTGCACGCGCTGCTCTCGAGACAATGCATTTCACATGCGAGTCGATTGACGCGGCGGTGTCGTCAGGATCTCCCGACGACCTCAAGGAACAGGAAAATGTCGCCTGCGTCTCGGGCTGTTATCGCTGCTTGTTGAGCTACTACAACCAGCCTGAGCACGACCTCATCGAGAGACGCAATCCCGACGCGATAACGATTCTCCTGCGTCTGGCGCGTAGCCAAACCAAAACGCAGCAGCCCACGGCGCACGGCAACGCTTGGGCGAGCCTTCTCGAAGCCTGGAACCTGCCAGCGGCAGACGCCTCGCCGGTAACGATTGCAGGACGATCCTTCGCGCTCGCCTGGCGTTCGGCGCTCGTCATCGCCGATGCGACCCCGCCCACAGCGGTCGAACAAACTGAACTGGATGCTAAGGGCTTTGAATTCGTCCAGCTTCCGACAACTCCAAACGAAAGCGCGCGCGATGCGTTGCGCGCGGCCTTGGGCGTTCAATGATGACGATTGCACCGAGCTTCTCTCCAGGCGACATCGTGCGCGCGCGCGGTCGCGAGTGGGTCGTGTCGGGCATCGATACGACGCAGCTTCTGTTGCGGCCCCTCTCCGGCGGAGAGGAGGACGCCCAGCTTCTCGACCTCGAGATCGAGCCGAACATCGCGCCGGCGCGGTTTGAACCCCCAACAGCCGTGCGCTTCGCCACGCAGGATGGTGCGCGCCTGCTCTCAGAGGCGCTTCGTCTCGGCATGCGCCGCGGCGCAGGCCCGTTTCGATCCGCTTCGCGACTTTCGTTCGAACCGCGCGCGTATCAGGTTGTTCCCCTTTTGATGGCCCTGCGCCTTCCCGTCGTCCGCCTGCTGATTGCGGATGATGTCGGTATCGGGAAGACGATCGAAGCGGCGATGATCGTCCGCGAACTGCTGGATCGTGGCGAGGTCGATTCCTTCACTGTGCTCTGCCCGCCGCATCTGGTCGAGCAGTGGGAGGAAGAGCTTCGAACGAAGTTCGATGTCGATGCAGTTGCCGTCACGGCGTCGTCCGCGCAGCGTCTCGAGCGCGCGCTCCCCGGCTCCACGAGCATCTTCGAAGCGCATCCCTTCACCGTGGTCAGCCTCGACTACATCAAGGCCGAACGCCGGCGCGCGACATTCGTGCGCAGCTGCCCGAAGCTCGTCATCGTGGACGAAGCACATACCTGCGTTGGCACGCAATCCGGCCGGCAGCTTCGCTACAAGCTCCTGCAGCAACTCACCGGCGACGCCGAGAGGCACATGCTGTTGCTCACCGCGACGCCGCACTCCGGCGATGAAGAGGCGTTCGATCGGCTCCTTTCGCTGATCGACAAAGATCTGAACAAGACCTACCTCGACAGCGACGCCGGTCGGCGGCGGCTGGCGCGCCATTTCGTCCAGCGGCGCCGGATCGACATCACGGGGAAAGACTGGGGCGAAGACCGCGCCTTCCCGGAGCATGAAACCGCCGAGAAAACCTACACGCTGAACGAAGCGCACAAGGCGTTCAACGAAAGCATCCTCGACTACTGCCTTGGCGTCGTCGAGGGCGCAGGCGCGGAAGAGAACAAGCGTCGCCTGGCCTTTTGGGGAACGCTAGCCTTGATGCGCTGCGTCGGCTCCTCCCCCGCGGCCGCCCTGAGCACACTTCGCAACCGCTTGGCTAATGCCAAAGACGAGCTCGAAGAGCAGGTTCTGGACGAGGACGGAGACGACGGCGATGCACTCGACGTCGAGCCATCCTCAGGCTTCGCCGAGGACGCCGATCTCAAGAAGCTGATTGCGACGGCGGAACGGCTGACGAGCGAACCCGACCCGAAACTCACCTCGCTCGTCCAGGTGTTGAAGCCGCTCATCAAGGAGGGCGCAAACCCAGTCGTGTTCTGCCGCTTCATTGCGACGGCGGAGCATGTCGCCTCGACCCTGCGCGATACATTCAAGAAAGTGCGCGTCGAGGTCGTTACGGGAGCGCTCACTTCGGACGATCGCCGCCTTCGCGTCGACGCTACGGAAGAAGCCGATCAGCGCATCCTCGTTGCGACAGACTGCCTCTCGGAAGGCATCAACCTCCAGCGCCTGTTCGACACCGTCATCCACTACGACCTGTCCTGGAACCCTACCCGCCACGAGCAGCGGGAAGGTCGCGTCAATCGCTTCGGACAACCGGCCCCCAAAGTCCGCTCGCTGCTTCTGTATTCCCCAGACAGCGCCATCGACGGTGCGGTCCTCGAGGTCATCCTTCGCAAGGCGGAAGCGATCAAGAAGGCGACCGGCGTCAGCGTCCCCCTCCCCGAGAAGCGCGACGCCGTTGCGGGCGCGCTGATGCAGGCGGTCCTGCTGCGGAAGTCGGATGTCGCGCGGCGACGGCAAACATCCTTCGACTTCGGGTTTGGCGAGGCGGCCAAACAGGTCGAGGTTGACTGGAAGAATGCGCTGGAGGGTGAAACACGCTCTCGGGCCCGCTTTGCGCAGAACGCGATCAAGCCCGAGGAGGTCGCGACCGAATGGCGCAAGCTGCGCGACCTCCTCGGCTCGCCCGACGACGTCCGCCGCTTCGTCACGCGTGCTATGGCGCGCCTTGGCGCGACGATGGAAGTTAGCAAAGTCCCAAACGTCGCCTATCTCGATGATCTGCCCAAGCCGGTCCAGGAGCGGCTCGAAGGCCGCGGCCTCAAGGGCAAAGTGAAAGTGGCCTTCGAAGAGCCAGCTCCGGCGGGCGCGGAGCGCGCGCATCGCACGCACCCGCTCCCCACGATCCTGGGGGAAGCCTTGATGGAGGCCGCTCTCGAAAGCGATGTTGCGCCAATTGGCGGGATCGCCCGCGCTGGCGTGTGGAGGTCTGCCGCGGTCGACACGATCACGACCGTCGTGCTGCTCCGTCTCCGGTTCAAGATTGCCTCGCGCGCCCACAAAGCGCGCATCTCGCTGGTCGAAGAAATGACAGCTGCGGCCTTCGTGGGCGCGGCGCCAACAGCTCCGGCGGCCGAGGGAGATGCCGCCCTCGCGCTCCTCACTCATGAAGCAACCGGCGACGTCGTTGAAGCGGCCAAGCGCCGCCAGCTCGACCTCGCGCTCGGACGGCTCGACAGCCTGAAAGACGAACTTGCCGCCTTTGCGCGGCGGCGAGCCGACGCGCTCTCCGAAGACCACGCCCGCGTGCGCGCAGCGCGCGCTGATGGCGGCGCCAGCGACAAGGTCGAGGTGTTGCCCGAGCCCGACATCGTCGGCGTCTACGTCATCGTTCCGGACGGGGTGTGACCATGCGCAAGACACGCAAGACCGCGGGCAGCGGCTTCGGCGCGCTGCGGATGGAAGGCGGCCTGATCGCGCCGGCAAAGGTCGAGGAGCTCGCAGCAAGCCTGCCGGGCGACAAGGACGCGGCCGCTGCCTACGGCGTGCCAAAGGGCCTTACGCTCAAGGACGAGATCAGCCGCTACTACCGCATCGCGCAGGCCAAGTTCGCCGACTTCGCGGCGATCACCACCCCCACCTATCCGCAGACGGTCGCGTTCGTGCGCGATCTCTTGAAAGACGTCTTCGGCTTCCCGGACTTCACAACGGCCGCGACCCACGCGATCGACGAACGCACGTTTCGAGTCTCGCTCGAAGCATTGGACGGGCGGGCGCCGGTGATCGTCGCCGATCCCGGAAACGGCCTGGATGCGGCCAGCCCATCCCTCAACGACGGCAAGGTCCGCTCCGCCGCACTGCTGCTGCAGGACTGGCTCAACGCCAGCGACGATGCGCTGTGGGGCCTCGCGAGCGACGGCTTTGTTCTGCGCCTCATGCGCGACAATGCGAGCCTCACTCGGCCGGCTTATATCGAGGCGGACCTGCGCCAGATGTTCGAGGCGGAGGACTTCGCGAGCTTCTCGGCCTTCTGGCTGCTGATCCACGCAAGCCGATTCGGCGCGCCGGGCGGCAATCCCGCCGAGTGCGCGCTGGAGCGATGGCGGGAGGACGGCGCGAAGGCCGGCGTCGCTGCGCGCGACAAGCTGCGCGACGGCGTCGAGCGCGCGCTGGCGATCCTCGGAACGGGCTTCCTGGCCGACAACCCAACGCTGCGGGACCGCGTGGAGAAGCACGAGCTGACCCTCGACGCTTACTTCCAGGAACTGCTGCGTCTCGTCTATCGCCTGATCTTCCTGTTCGCCGCGGAGGATCGCGAGCTTCTGCATCCTCCGAATGCGCCCGAAACGGCAAAGGCGCTTTATGCGAAGGGCTATTCCCTCGCCCGCTTGCGCGATCGCGCGATCCGGCGCGCGGCGTGGGATCGCCATGCCGATCAATGGGAGGGTGTGCGGATCGTGTTCCGCGCGCTCGCGACGGGCGAGGCGCGCCTCGCCCTCCCCGCGCTCGGCGGCCTCTTCGCCGAGGACGCGACGCCGACGCTCGACGCCGCCAAGCTCGCAAACCGCGCGCTGTTCGAAGCCGTGTTCCGCCTCGCCTATGTGCGCGACGACGACACCGGCGCGCTCTCGCCCGTGAACTGGCGCGACATCCAGACGGACGAACTGGGTTCCGTCTATGAAAGCCTGCTCGAACTCGTACCGCGCCTCCTCGACGGCGGTCGCGCGTTCGGCTTCGCGGGCGACGCCGCCGAGCAGCGCGGCAACACGCGCAAGACGACGGGCAGCTACTATACGCCCGACAGCCTCGTGCAGGCGCTGCTCGACACCGCACTCGATCCCGTGCTCGACCAGGCCGAGCGCGACGCACCGAACGGCGACAAGGCCGAAGCGCTTCTCAAGCTCAGGGTTATCGACCCCGCCTGCGGCTCCGGCCACTTCCTGCTCGGCGCCGCGCGACGGATGGCGACGCGCGTGGCCCGTGCACGCGCCGGCGGCGTCGCAAGCCCCGCTGACTATCGCCACGCCCTGCGCGACGTCGTGCGCTGCTGCATCCACGGTGTCGACCGCAACCCGATGGCGGTAGAGCTTGCCAAAGTTGCGCTGTGGATCGAGACCGTTGAGCCGGGCAAGCCGCTCGGCTTCCTCGACGCGAACATCAAGTGCGGCGACAGCCTGTTCGGGATTTGGGATCTGGAGGCGCTACGGCTGGGCATTCCGGATGCCGCGTTTGAACAGCTTTCCGGCGACGACAAGGACACCGCGAAGTACTTTCGCACTAAGCTCAACGCCGCCGAGCGTGACGGCCAAGGGCGGCTTCTCTTCGAAACCGAAGGCGGCGCGCTCCCCGCGCCCCCGCCGCTAGCGGACATCTTCACCACCATCGCCGGCTTGCCGGAAGACACGCTGGAGCAAATTTCAGAGCGGAAAGCGCGCTACGCAGCGGCGATGGGCGACCCGCGCATTCTAGCTTGGCGCGACGCCGCCGATCTCTATTGCGCCGCATTTCTCACGCCGAAAACTGGCGGTATTCCCGCCACGCGCCAAGCGGCCATGATCCCGACGACCGAAGACGTCTGGATCACGATCGGGCAGCGGGCCATTCCATTTAATCGAAAGAACACCGCCTTAAACCTTGCGAAAGGCGCGCGCGCCTTCCATTGGCCTTTGGAATTCCCGGATGTGCTCGCTCCCGAGCACGGCCCAGCGCGGGGCTTTGATCTGGTGATTGGCAATCCTCCGTGGGAAGTACTGCAACTTTCCGAAGAGGAATATTTCGCCCATCGAAGACCCGAGATTGCTGAGTTAAACGGCGCCGCT
>JBMOIB010000121.1:0-8653 GCA_049317545.1 Caulobacterales bacterium
ACGACCATGAGCAGAATGACGAAGAAAATGAACGGCACCGCATAGAGCACGTCGACGACGCGCATCATCACCTGATCGACGGCGCCGCCGAGATAGCCCGCAATCGCGCCCCACAGCACGCCGATGACCAGGGCGACCAGGGTGGCGACGACGCCGACCTGCAGCGAGACGCCGAGACCGAACAAGGTGCGCGCGAGCATGTCGCGGCCTTCTGAATCGGTTCCCAGGAGATGCAGTTGCTGCATGGTCGGGGCGATCCCGACGCGGTCGCGATAAATGGCCTCGACGCTATGGCCGCTGATCGCCTCCCAAAGGCTCGGCCCGAGGATGGCGAGCAGCGTCATGACGACGAGAACGGCGAGGCTCGCCATCGCCGCCGGATTGCGCGCCATGCGTCGGCGCGCATCGTCCCAAAGCGAGCGGCCCTTGAGCGGAGCGGATGCGGGAATCGCGGCGTCGGTCATGTCAGGCGGCCTTGCGCGCGCGCGGATCGAGCACGCCGTACATGACGTCAGCGAGCATGTTGAACACGATGATCAGGGCGGCGTAGACGATGACCACCCCCATCACGAGCGTATAGTCGCGCTGCAGCGCCGCGATCGAAAACTGCCGGCCGATGCCCGGCAATTGGAAAACGGTTTCGATCACGAAGCCGCCCGTCAAAATCGTCGAAATCGCGGGACCGAGATATGAGACGATCGGAACCATGGCCACCGGCAGCGCATGGCGCCAGACGATCTGGGCTTCCGGAAGCCCCTTGGCGCGGGCCGTGCGGATCGCGTTCGAGCGCATCGCCTCGATCATGCTGGCGCGCATCAATCGAGAGATCACGGCGATCTGCGGCAGAGCCAGCGTCAGCACTGGCAAGGTCAAATGGGAGATCGTGTACTGGTCCCGATAAAGTCCAGCGGTCGGCAGCCAATGGAGCTGCACGCCGAACACCAATGAAAAAATGGGCGCGATCACCAGCGGCGGCAGACAAACGCCGACGACGGCGAAGGCCATGGCCCCGACATCTTGAACCTTGTTTTGGTTGAGTGCGGCCCAAACGCCGAGCAGAGACCCCAGCGTTAAGGCCAAGGTCATCGCCGCCGCGCCGATGATGGCGCTAGTGGGCAGGCCTTCGGCGATGATCTGCTGGACGGTCTTGTCCTTGTACTTCATCGACGGTCCGAGATCGCCCTGGACCAAATTGCCGAGGTACCGTTGGAACTGGATGATCGGCGGTTGGTCGAGGTTGAACTGGGCCTCGAGCCGCTGTTCGATTTCCTTCGGTAATTGGCGTTCGCCGTCGAACGGGCCGCCCGGCGCTGCGCGCATCAGGAAAAAGGCAGCAGCGATGATGACGAACAGCGTCGGGATGGCGACCAGCAAACGGCGCGCGATTTGGGCCAGCATGGTCTTTACGATCCGCTCCTGCCGAAGGCGCGTGATGGCGCCGACCTGATTGACCTTTTCGCCGCGTTCGCCGCAAGTCAAATCCACGTCGTCGCATTCGCCGCCCCAAGGCCGCCGAGACCGGATCATGACCAAGTTCATCCCCGTAGCGCCAGACTTTAGTGTAGCGCCGCAAATCGGACCCGAGGATTTCGCGGCCGCCGCCGCGCTGGGCTTCAAATCGATCATCAACAATCGGCCCGATGGCGAGGCGCCGGGGCAGCTGACCAGCGCGAAGGCCGAGGCGGCGGCGAACTCGGCCGGGCTGACCTATCGCGCGATCCCGGTCGTCATGCCCTTCCCAGCGAGCGCGATCGACGCTTTCGCCGCGGCGCTCGCGCAGACCCCTGGCCCCCACCTCGCCTATTGCCGGTCAGGGACCCGGTCGATCACGCTGTGGGCGATGGCCCGGGCGAAGGCCGGCGCCGACCCGGACGCGCTGGTCAAGGCTGCGGCGGACGCCGGTTACGATTTGAGCGGCGCGCGGGCGACGCTGGCGGCGCTTGGCGGCGGCTGATCGCGATCGGCGAGCACCGCCCTCGCCGTCTGCAAAATGCCGAGAAGCGCAAGCGTGAGCACGGCGACGCGCAGGCGGTCGGTTGCGAATAGGATGGCATCGACGATAGATCCGCGCATGTGATTGCAACCAGCAAGCCGCGGGCCACGTACTGGGGGCGGCTCTTGGGCGTTGCGCCCAGGCGAGATATCGCTCATTGGGCGACCACGCAGGGACTTATGACGAATCGGAATTGGCTCAGCGACTTCGACATCGGCGCCGGCGCGGTGCGTGTTCGAAAGACCGGGGCGGTCGTCCCGATCGAGCACGGCATCGTCGTTGAGGTCGCCACGTGGTTGCCGTTCTACTTCGCCGTCGCGGCCGCCGCGCCGAAGACGAAGGCGTTCAAGCTCGCGTTCAGCCCTGACCGCGCGCGGCCCTGGTATCTGATCTGGGCCGCAGCCAAGCTCGCGGGCGCCGACATCATCGACGACCCCGCCGAGGCCGACGTCATTTTCCATTTCGAAGACGCAACGATCAGTGGCAATCCGCCGCCCGCCCGCCGGCGCGCGCAGGCCAAGCTCATCAATTTCGAGTGCACGGACGTCTCGAAATCAGCCGTCGCGGCCGCCTTCGAAGCGACGTTCGGCTATGATCTGACCATCGATCCGCGCACCTTTTCTGGCCAGGCGGTCGAGAAATCCGAGCGTAACGGCGCGCATGACGGCCGGCTCGTCACCTGCCCCACCGATCCGCGCCCGGGCAGGGTCTATCAGCGCCTGATCGACACGGCCCGGCGCGACGGACTTGTCGAGGATTTGCGCACCCCTCTGGTTGGCGGCAAGGCGGTCTGCGTCTATCGGAAGCGGCGGCGGATCGGCGAACGCTTCGCCAATCACAATTCCGAGGTGGAACTGGCGCGACCCGCCGAGATATTCAGCGCCGCAGAGCTTGATCTCCTCGCCCGGTTCGCGGCGGCGATCGGGCTCGATTGGGGCGGCGTCGATGTGCTGCGCGACGTCCGCGACGGCCGCCTTTATGTGGTCGATGTGAACAAGACCGACATGGGCCCGCCGATCGCGTTGCCCTTGAAGGACAAAATGGCGTCCGCTCGCGCGCTCGCGGCGGCCTTTCGGGATTTGGCGATGGCGGGGAGCAGCTAATGGCGGCGAAAATACCTTTCGTTCGCGACATGCAGTTCGACTATGGCGTTCCCCAGCAGGTGAGCCCGCTGATCCGACGCGTGGTTGCTCACAATCCGGGCCCGTTCACCTATCTCGGCACCGGCGTCTACATCATCGGCCATGGCGATGTGGCTGTGATCGATCCGGGACCCGACCAGCCAGGTCACCTCGACGTGCTGTTGAAAGCCGTCGAAGGCGAACGCGTGACGCATATCTTCGTGACCCATGGCCATATGGATCACAGTCCCGCCGCACGCCCCCTCGCAAAGGCGACCGGCGCGACGATCTACGCCGCTGGCGGCGAGCCGATCCCGACGGAATCGGACGTCCGCATGGAAGCCGGCGACGACCTCGAATTCCGCCCCGATGTGGACCTCGCCGACGGCGATGTCGTACGCGGCGCCGGCTGGACGATCAGGGCGGTCTTCACGCCGGGCCATACGTCGCATCACGTCGCTTACGCGCTCGAGGAAGAGGCCGCACTTTTCAGCGGCGATCACATCATGGGCTGGTCGACGACCGTCATCAGTCCGCCCGACGGCGACATGGCCGCCTATATGGCGAGCCTCGAGAAAGTGCGCGACGGCGGCTACGCAACGCTTTGGCCGACCCACGGCCCGCCGATCGACCGCGACGTGCAGGGCTTCGTCCAGTCCTACATCGACCATCGCATGGGTCGCGAGGCCCAGATCCTGGCGCGTCTGGCCGACGGTCCAGCGACCATCCGGGCGCTCGTGCCGCAACTTTACGCCGACGTGGACGCCCGGCTCCACCCGGCGGCCTGCCATTCCGTGCTCGCCCACATGATCCGCATGGTCGGCGATGGGCGCGTTCGGGCGAATGCCCCGCTCGAAATCGACACGGTTTACGCCCGGGTCTGAGGATCGACCCCCGCGCTTCCAATTCGTCCGCCTGAAGAAAATCAGCCCGCAGCCAAAGGCTGCGGGCTGGATCCAGCGAAGGGACGGGTCCGGGGCTGCAAACCCAAAACCGCAGGTCTATGATCCTAAACACGCCAACCCTGCGTCCGTCCTGCGGCGTTAGCGCACATGCGCAAGCATTCGCCCGATCAGACGGCGGCGTCGCCCAATGCGGCGCGGAGCGCGCGGATGCGTGCGGCGTTGGCGCCGAGGTCGCTGACGCCGACCCTCGAGGTCGATCGAATGTCGATCACGGCGCCGGCCGCGCCGGTTGCTGGGCGAACCCGGATGACCACGTCGTCGACGAATCCGTACCAGAAACTGGTCGCATAGGCCTCGATCCGCCCGCCTTGCGCATCCACCAGACCGACCGTCAGGCCGCTTTTGCGCGCCGCAGCTTCCGCAGCGGCGACCGCGCTTTCAACCGAACCGGCGAACCGGATTGGCTGAACGTCCGGGTAGGCTTCGGCCTGCAACTCGCGCACGAGGCGGCCCTCGGCCTTGCCGAAGCGCTTCTGCGGGGTCGTCGGAGCCCGACTGTCGGCAAGGTCGACGCCGTTCGAACCGGGGATTTTCGCCCGTTCGGCGACCACGGAGGCCGAAAATGTCGGCGGGTCGAGCAGATCGGTCGAGATGTCGTGGATCGGCGGGACACCCTGCGCCGCCCTGAGGAACAGCGCCGCCGCAACCAGCGCCGCGGCCGGAAAGGCCAAGGCCGCCAGCGCGATCCGCCGGCCGCGCCGCGGCGGGACGATCAGCGCCAGCAGAAGCCCGATCACCGCAAACGCCAGCACGCCGAGAATGATCATCGGCCCGACGCCAATGGTCATCACCCCGAAGCCAACACGCCAGTCCAGAAGACCGAACTTCACCGCGAGCGCCGCAGTCGCGAAATAAACCGGCAACAAAAACGCAAGCGCCAGAGCCGCCCGCACCCAAAAATCCCGAACCGCCGCCATCAATTGTCCTCCCTCGCCCCCCTCAAGGCCGGCGAACGTTAGCGCATTTTCGCCGCGACGCGGAAATCGGCGTAACTATTGCGAGAGAGGCTTGCTTTATAGTCCGTATCCGAACACTCGAACCCAGCCGACAAACGGCGATTGGACATCCCATGGACCAGAAGGTCGACCCCCCGCTCGCCGAAGAACCCGCCGATCGGCCCGCATTTCTCGAGCACGCCATCGAACAGACGATCTTCGCCAGCCGCTGGCTGATGGCGCCAATCTATCTCGGCCTGATCGCCTGCCTCTGCGTCCTGATCGTGACGTTCTTCCGCGAGCTGGTGACGGCGCTGCCGCTCGTCCTGACGCTGTCGGAAACGGACGTCATTCTCCTGATCCTGACGCTCGTCGACCTGTCGCTGGCCGGCAATCTGGTGCTGATCATCCTGTTCTCCGGGTACGAGAACTTCGTCTCCAAGATCGAGTCGGCCAAGGATTCCAAAGACCGCCCCGAATGGATGGGCACGCTCGATTTCTCCGGCCTCAAGATCAAGCTGATCGCCTCGATCGTGGCGATCTCGGGGATCCATCTTCTCAAGGTTTTCATGGACGTGGATAAGTATTCCCAGTCCGATCTTTACTGGTTCACGGTCATCCACCTGACCTTCGTCGCCTCCGGCGTCGCCTTCGCCGTCATGGACCTGATCGAGGCCAAGGCGCATAACGCCAAGTGACCTCACCACAATCGAGTCGCTGATGCGTCGCGCCCGCCTCGCCAAGATTGTCGCCACCATCGGCCCCGCGAGCGCGTCGCCGGCGATGCTGCGGCGGCTGTCCGACGTCGGCGTCGATTGCTTCCGCGTGAACTTCAGCCACGGGACGCATGACCAGCATGGCGAAGTGATCGCCCGGTTGCGCGCGGTCGAGGCCGCGTCGGGGCGGCCGATCGCCATTCTCGCCGACCTGCAGGGACCCAAGATCCGCCTGGGCGACATCGAAGGCGGCGAACTGGCCGTGCGCTACGGCGATCGCCTCGTGCTGGAAGCCAGCGACGCTGCGACCGCGGGCGACGTCGTCCGCCTGCCGCACCCTGAGATCATCGCCGCCGGTCGCCCGGGCGCCGCGATCCTCATCGACGACGGCAAGCTTCGCCTGACCATTACCGAGGCCTATTCCGATCATCTGATCGCTCGCGTCGACGTGGGCGGCGTGCTCAAGCCGCGCAAAGGCGCGACGCTCATCGGCGCGACGCTGCCGATTTCGGCCCTCACCGCCAAGGATCGCGCCGACCTCGACTTCGCGCTCGCGCAGGGCGTCGACTGGGTCGCTCTGTCGTTCGTGCAGCGGGTCGAGGACCTCGTGGAAACGCGGACGATCATCGCCGGGCGCGCCGGTCTCGTCGCCAAAATCGAGAAGCCGTCCGCCATCGACGACATGGAGGCGATCGTCGCGGCGTCGGACGCGATCATGGTGGCGCGCGGCGATCTGGGCGTCGAACTGCCCGCCGAGCGCGTGCCGATCGAACAACGGCGGCTCATCCGGGTGTCGCGCAAGCTGGGCAAGCCGGTGATCGTCGCCACCCACATGCTGGAATCCATGGTGGAGGCCGCGGCGCCGACGCGCGCCGAAGCCTCCGACGTGGCGAGCGCGATCTACCAAGGCGCCGATGCGGTCATGTTGTCGGCCGAGAGCGCGGTCGGGCGGCATCCGGAATCGGCGGTTGCGATCATGGATCGCATCATCGCCGCGGTGGAAGCCGACCCGGAGCACTGGAGCGCGCTTCAGCGCCCGCCCGTCGCAAGTCCGCCGACGACCGCGGACGCGGCGAGCCTCGCCGCGCGCGAAATCGCCGACGTGCTCGGCTGCGCGGCGATCGTGGCGTTCACGCGCACGGGCGCGACGGCGCTGCGCGTCTCCCGCGAACGCCCGCCCTGCCCGATCCTGGCGATGACGCCGGATGCGGCTGTGGCGCGCCGCCTCTCGCTGGCTTGGGGCGTTTCGGCCGACGTCGCCGCCGACATCGCGAGTTTCGACGAAATGGTGTCGCGGGCGGAAGCGCACGCGCTTGCCGAGGCGATCGCGCCCGATTCGCGGATCGTGATCGTCGCCGGCGCGCCGTTCGGCGAACCGGGCAAAACCAATACGATCAAGATCAGCCGGCTGGCGCGCGCCGCCGCATCCTAGACGCTGTTCAGGTGGTGGCGTTGAAGGCGTGGAAGTCAGCCGGGTCGGTCACGGTTACCGCGAGGCGTTCGCCCTGGATGTTAATCTCGCCGCGCGCGATCGGGTGATTGTTGGCGAGGATCCAGACTTCGTCGTGCTCGCCGACATCGAGCGGAATGACGGCGCCGCGGCCCATGCGCAACAATTGATGCATCGGCAGCGCGCAGCGTCCGAGCACGACGGTGATCTCGACCTTGACGGAATGGACCTGGGTTTTGCCGGCCATCGCGAGACCTCATATGAACGCAAATGAAAGCGCTAAGGACGGTTTACGCTTGATGAACGACGCTGCGATCGGTTGGGCGACGTCGACCGCGCCGGTGCCCTATCAGGCGGCGGTGGCCGTGATGGAAGCGCGCGCGGCCGCGATCGCCGCGGACGCCGCGGGCGAGCTCATATGGCTGCTCGAACATCCGCCGCTCTACACGGCGGGCCTTTCGGCGAAGCCTGGCGATCTCATCGATCCGCATCGGTTTCCGGTGCACGCGAGCGCGCGCGGCGGCCAGTACACCTATCATGGCCCCGGACAACGGGTCGTCTATGTGATGCTCGACCTGCGCAAGCGCGGGCGTGACGTGCGCGCCTTCGTTGGCGACCTCGAGCGTTGGATCATCGACGCGCTGGCGCGCTTCAATCTCGACGGCAAGGTGCGCGACGGACGCGTCGGCGTGTGGATCGAACGCAAAGGCCCCGGTTGGGCGCGCGAGGACAAGATCGCCGCGATTGGCGTGCGCGTGCGGCGCTGGGCGAGTTTCCACGGCCTTGCGCTCAACGTCGAACCGGACCTCTCGCATTTCGCCGGCATCGTGCCTTGCGGGATCCGCGAGCACGGCGTGACGAGCCTTGTTGATCTCGGCCTGCCGGTCGGCATGGCCGACGCCGACGCCGCACTGCGCGCCGCATTCGAGCCCATATTCGGTCTGACTGTCGCTGCGCCGTCGCCGCTGGACGACGCCGCCGTCGACGCCTCCGGCGAACTGATCTGAAGCGCGCGATTTGACGCACCGGCCCATTAACACCTATGAATGAACAATGCCTACGTCATTGAAGCGTCACATGAAAAATACGCCGCCACCGATACGCATACCGCTCGAGCTGCAGGACCGCCTGTGCGCCGAGGGCGATGCGTTTCATTTCGACGAGCTGATGACGGCGCAGCCCGAAGCCACCCAGGCCTATTTCCGCGACCGGATCGCCGAGCGCTTCGCCAAGCCGGCGAAAGGCGACTGAAACGCGCCGATAGCCGCACGACGCTGCGCGTCTGCGGGTTCGAAATAGGGACAAGGCGGAGCAGCTCAGCCCTCGGCCGATTGGAAATAAGGTTGGGTAGATCGGCTTTCGCCGCTCCGCCTTGTTCGACGCGCCGGTTTGGTCAACCCGGCGGACCGCTTGCGTGGTCCCTCAAGATCTGAGGCCGGAGCGCGCGCGACGCTCTTTAGGGCGCCCCTGTCC
>JBMOIB010000122.1:0-8435 GCA_049317545.1 Caulobacterales bacterium
GCGGCGCTGAGCACCGAGATCGCGATCGGCGTGTCCTGGAGGTTTTCCTTGCGCTTCTGAGCCGTCACGACGACCTCTTCGAGGCCGCCCGCCTCGGCCGCCGCGTCGGCCGCAGCCGTCGCTTCCGCCGCGTTGGCGTGCTGAACGCCGACGAGCGCGAGAAGCACCGCGCTGGTCGCGGCGAGATGTTTTGTGAAACGCATGGAATGCCCCCTGACTGAAGTCGGGTCGGCTTTAGGCGGGGATCGTGTCGGCGCGTTAACAGGTTCTCAACGTTCACGAGACGGTTTGGCGACGGTTCGGTGTCACGGGTTCGTGACCGCGTGCTGGGTCGATTCTGGTCGCCGCGCGTTAACCGTAACCTGATGCGTATCCGGGAGCGTATAGGGAGAATGATCCGACGCCGCGACCTCTTTTGGGGAGTTTTTCTCCTGCCGATGACCCCATTTGAAGCAGAGGCTGCGGAAGACGCCTTCAATGAATTGATCGGTCGCTACGTCATTTTCGGCGCCGATGGAGTCGCGCGGGTAGATTACCGTGGCTGGAAAGACACAGCCGCCGATCGGGCCGCGCTCGCAGGGGCGATCAGCGCGTTCGCCCGGACGCCGTTCGCCGAACTCGGCCGCGCCGCCCAGTTCGCGGCCTGGGCCAATCTCTATAACGCGTTGACGGTCGCAGTGGTCCTCGACCACTACCCGATCGCCTCGATCCGGGACGTCAAATCGCGCGTCGCCGGCATCGACCTCAAGGCCCTGATCGGCCCCTGGCGTGAGAAGCGGATCGAGGTCGCCGGGCGCAAGCTCAGCCTCGACGACATAGAAAACGCCATCATGCGGCCGACATTCAAGGATCCGCGCGTGCACTACGCCCTCAATTGCGCCTCGGTCGGCTGCCCTGACTTGCGTGTGTGGCGCGCTGCGACGCTGGAGGTCGACCTGGACGCTGCGGCGCGCGCTTACGTCAACCATCCGCGCGGCGTCGCCTTAACCGCCCGCGGCATACGGCTGTCGTCGATCTTCGATTGGTACGCCGACGATTTCGGCGGTCGCGACCAGGGCGTGCGCACGCATCTTGCATCTTACGCCCGGCCCGCTATCGCCGAGGCTCTAAGGTCTCGGCCGATTGACGGTTACGATTACGACTGGTCGCTGAACGACGCCGCTGACCCGAAGGGACGCCCATGACGCAAGCCTCAAGCCCGCGACGCGCCGACTGGCGGCGTTGGATTCCTTTGGCGCTGATCGCGCTCGGCCTGGCGGCCGTGATCGCCTCGGGCGCCTACAAGTATCTGTCCCTTGAGACCCTGCAGACCAACCGCGCCGCCATGCTGGCCTTTGTCGCGGAGCGCCCGCTCGCGGCCGCCGCGATCTACGTCGGCGTTTACCTTCTCGTCACCATGCTCGCGATCCCCGGGTCCTTGTGGGTCACGATCACCGGCGGGTTTCTTTTTGGCGTCGCCGGGGGCGGTGCGCTCACTTGGTTGTCGGCGATGATCGGCGCGACGGCCTTGTTCCTCGCAGCCCGCGGCGCGCTCGCCGAGATTCTGGAGCGCCAGGCGACCGGCTGGCTCGCCCGGCTGCGCGACGGGTTTCGCGAGAACGCCTTTAGCTATCTCTTGTTCCTGCGGCTGATGCCGCTGGCGCCGTTCAGCGTGGTCAACATCGCGCCCGCGGTCCTTGGCGTAAATCTGCGCACGTTCGTCGCCGCAACCGCGATCGGCATCCTGCCGGGGTCGCTCGTCTATTGCTATCTTGGCGCCGGCATCGGCGCTGCGCTCGACGCCGGCGGCCAGCCTGACCTTTCGATGGCGGCGAGCCCCAACATTTGGGGACCTCTGGTCGCGTTCGGTCTTCTGGCGCTCACGCCGGTCGCTTATCGCCTGTGGACCCAGCGACGCGGCGTCGCCGGATGAGCGTTGCGACCCGCGCCGCCGATCTCGTGGTGATCGGCGCCGGCGCCGGCGGCCTCTCGGTCGCCGCGGGCGCTGCGCAACTTGGCCTGCAGGTCGTGCTGTTCGAGCGCGGCGAAATGGGCGGGGACTGCCTCAACACCGGCTGTGTTCCGTCCAAGGCTTTGCTCGCTGCTGCGCGTGCGGCGCAGGGCATGCGCGATGCCGGCAAGTACGGACTCGCGCCTGAGGCGCCGAAGGTCGATTGGGCGGCTGTGCGTCGCCACGTTAAAGGCGTCATCGAGACTATCGCGCCGATCGACAGTCAGGAACGGTTCGAAGGGCTCGGCGTTCATGTGGTGCGCGAGCATGCGCGCTTCGTGGATCAACGCACCGTTGCGAGCGCGAGCCTGCAGGTGCGTGCAAAGCGCATCGTCATCGCCACCGGCGGCCAGGCGATCGTGCCGCCGATCCCAGGCCTGGCTGACGCGGGCTTCCTGACGAACGAAACGGTTTTCGATCTCAACGAACTGCCGCGCCGTCTCGTGGTGATCGGCGCCGGCGCCATTGGCGTCGAACTGGGTCAGGCCTTCCGCCGTCTCGGTTCAGAAGTGACGCTGATCGACGCGGCCGACCCGCTCGGCCGCATGGATCGCGAGGCTGCCGATCTGGTCGTCGATCGTCTGCGTGCGGAAGGGGTGCGGATCCTTGCGCGGACCGCCGTTCAGCGCGTTGAGCGCACCGCCGCCGGCGTCAGCGTGCATGTCGAAGGCGCCGCACCGATCGAGGGATCGCACTTGTTGCTGGCGCTCGGCCGTCGCGCTGTCGTCGATGGGCTCGACCTCGAAAAGGCCGGCGTCGCGTTCACCAGCAAGGGCGTCACGACGGATGCGTTCCTGCGTTCCAGCAATCCCAGGGTGTATGCGGTCGGCGACGTCGCGGGTCGCGAGCAGCTCACGCACGCCGCTGGCTGGCATGCCTCCGCGTTCGTACGCACGGTCCTCTTCAGGGCGCGCACGCGCGCCGACGCCACCCCGCTCGCCAGCGTCGTTTACGCCGACCCCGAGTGCGCCCAGATCGGCATGACGGCTGCGGAGGCTGAAACGGCCTTCGGCGCCAAGGCGACGACGACGAAATGGGCCTTCGCCGAAAACGACCGTGCGCAAACCGAGCGCGCAACCGACGGCTTCGCAAAGCTCGTGATTGGCCCCGGCGGGCGGATTTTGGGCGCGAGCATCGTCGGGGAGGGCGCTGGCGAAGCCATTCAGCTCGTCGCGCTCGCCATGGCCAACAAGCTCGGGGTGCGCGCTTTGACGAATTTCGCAGCGCCATATCCCACAAGAGGGGAAATCGTGAAGCGCGCCGCGAGCGCGTACTATACTCCTCTCCTCTTCAGCGGCCGGACCCGCCTGCTCGTCCGCTTGCTGGCGCAGTTTCCCTGAATTACCTGTCAATCAGGCGAAACGGATGACCGCAACGATCGACACCACCCCCGAAACCGCCGGCGACGCCGCTCGACCACGCGCGACGTCCGTGTCGGCGGCGCGAGGGTTTTTCCGCTCGCTGGCCGGACGCCTTCTCGCGCTCACCATGGCCTTCGTTCTGGTGGCCGAAATCCTGATCTTCGTCCCGTCGCTCGCGGGCTTTTATCTGACTTGGCTGCGCGACCGCGTCGATACCGCACAGATCGCCGCACTCGCCGTCGAAGCCAGTTCGACAAAGCTGCACGACAGCCTTGAGCACGAGTTGCTCGCCAATGCGGAAGTCGAGCGGGTCGTTTTGATCCGCGACGAGACGCGACTGCTCGAGCTCGATCGCGACGACGCTTTGACCGGGCCCTACATGGATATCGACCTGCGCACCATCACAATGGGCGCAGCCATCGGCGGGGCCGTCGAGGCGCTGTTCGGCGACGATGCGCGGATCCTGCGCGTCACGGCCACGCCGCGCCTTGGCAGCGGCGAGCGGATCCAGATTATCGTCAAGGAGGCGCCGCTCAAACGCGACATGCGCCGCTACGCGCGCGACGTGATCACTATCTCATTGGCTCTGTCGCTGCTGACCGCCAGCTTCGTCTACGCGACGCTGATCATCGCCGTCGTGCGTCCGATCCGCGGCTTGACGCGCCGGATCGAACGGTTTCGCGCCAATCCGCAGGCCGTTTCGCCGCCGTCGGCGCTGGCGGAGCGCGCCGATGAGATCGGCCGCGCGGAAACCGCGCTGACTACGATGGAAGAGCAGGTCCGCGCGAGTTTGCGTCAACGCGAGCGATTGGCGGCCCTTGGCGGCGCCGTCGCGCGCATCGCCCACGATCTCCGGTCCGGCCTCGCCACGGCGCAATTGCTCACCGAGCGGCTCACGACCAGCGACGATCCGCGCGTCCGTCAGATCGCGCCCCGCCTTGAAAAGGCGATCGAGCGGGCCGGTGCGCTCGCCCAGGCGACGCTGCGGTTCGGCAAGGCCGACGAAACGCCGCCGGCGCTTGAAGAGATCAATGTCACCGCCGCACTGGCCGAAGCGGCGGAAGAGGCGCTTGCGCCGTTCGCCGCGATCGAATGGCGGGCGCCGCCGAACGATGCCGCCGCCGTGCGCGCAGATGCCGACCATCTCCACAGGATCTTCGCCAACATCCTGCGCAACGCCGCTCAGGCGCTGACCGCCCAGCCGGATCGCACTTCGCCGGGCGTCATCGCGGCGACGGTTTCAGCGATTGGGCCTGTCGTGCTCGTGCGCATCGTCGACGACGGCCCGGGACTGCCGGAGAAGGTTCGCGCCCGCCTGTTCGAGCCGTTCGGCGGCACGACGCGCAGCGACGGCGCAGGGCTCGGCCTCGCGATTGCACGCGAACTCGCCCGCGCCCAGGGCGGCGATGTCGATCTGGTCGCATCCGGGCCTGAGGGCACCGCTTTCGAGGTGCGCCTCCCGCGCGCGCAGCCCTAGCGACGCTCAGCGCGCCGGTGCGGTGACCGGCGCCGCGATCGGCCTGACGACGCCTTCGCGGCGTGGATCGGCGCCGCCGACGAGGCCTGCTGGCGCCGCGCGAATGGCGTGAAGACCGCTGTTTTCCTGCGCCACCGGCTGCAAGACCCAGCCGCGCTTCGTCAGTTCTGCGGCCAGCGCCGGATCGAGCCGTTGCATCTCCGTGCGCACCTGGGGTCCCGCCGCGATCAGGTTGGGCAGGTCAATCGCCTGTTGCGGCGTCAGTCCCCAATCGACGGCGCCGATGATCGTCTTGGCGACGTAAGCGATGATCGCTGAGCCGCCCGGAGAGCCGACCGCCATTTCGAACGTTCCGTCGAGGCGCAACAGGATCGTCGGCGACATGGAAGAGCGCGGGCGCTTGCCCGGTGCGACCGCGTTGGCCACCGGTTTGCCGTTGCGGCTCGGAACAAGGCTGAAATCGGTGAGCTCGTTGTTGAGGAAAAAGCCGCCCGCCATCCGTTGCGATCCGAAAAAGGACTCGACGGTTGCGGTGAGGGCGACGGCGTTGCCGCGATGATCGACGATCGACAGGTGCGTCGTGCCTGCGCCCATCGGCGGCGACGCCAAGCCCCAGCGGTCGAGAAGGCTTTGCCCGCCGATGATCTTTGAAGGGTCGCCCGGCTGCACGGCGGCGGCCGGCGCTTTGGCGAGATCGATCAGCTTCGCACGGTCGACGAGGTAGTCGGGCGCAATCAGGCCATAGGTGGGCACCGGAACTTCGGTATCGTCGGCGATGTAATGGTCGCGGTCGGCGTAGGCGAGCCGGCTCGCCCAGAGGAAGGCGGACCAATCGTCGGCGCTCGCGGCGCCTTCGGGCTTTGGTCGCGCCTGCGCGTAGAGATCGAGGATCTGCAAGACCGCGACCCCGCCGGAGCTCGGCGGCGGCGCGCCGCACACCCGGTAGGCGCGGTAACGGCTGCAAACCGGCGTGACCTCGCGCGGGCGATAGGCCTGCAGATCGTCGATCGTCAGTGTTCCGGCGCGTGGCTCAGATTGGGCGGCCTTGACGATCGCCTTTGCGATCGGCCCGCTCGTCAAGGCCCGCGGGCCTTTCTTGGCGATGGCGCGCAGCGTTGCGGCGTATTCGGGGTTCTTCAGTATCTGGCCGGCGACGACAGGTTTGCCCTCGGGCGCCAGATAGGCGCGCGCGGCGGGATCGGTGAGGCCGCCGCGATCGATGCCAAGTTTGGCCAGCGCGGCGAGGCGTGGAGAGACGGCAAATCCGTCTTCGGCCAGTTTGACGGCCGGCTCGACAAGGGTCGCCCAAGGCAGCGTCCCCGTCTTTTCGTGGGCGAGCTTGTACATGGCGACCGCGCTTGGCGTGCCGATCGAGCGTCCGCTCCAGACCGCCTCGAAGAACGGCAGCGGCTTGCCCTCCGGGCCGAGAAACATGTCGGGCTTGGCGCCGGCGGGCGCCCATTCGCGACCGTCGAACACCCGCACGCGGGTCGAGGCGGCGTCGTAGAAGACCAGAAACGCCCCGCCGCCGATGCCGGCGGACTGGGGCTCGACGAGGCCCAGAACCAGTGCGGCGGCGATTGCGGCGTCGGTTGCGGAGCCGCCTTTGGCGAGCATCGCCTCGGCCGCATCGGCGGCGCGTGCGTCGACCACAGCGGCCATCGCCGCCTGAACCGGCGGCGCGGGCGCCTTGGCGAGCGCAGGGGCGGGCGCTAGCCCTGCGAGGACCGCGAAGATCAGAGAGAGGAACAAACGGCGCAGCATTGGCGAGCCTCAAGAAAACGACGCGCACCTTAGGAGCCGCCGGCCCTGACGCGCCATAGAATTTCGCGCCGCTGCGCCGCGGCCGCGCTTGTTCGCCGGCGATGGCGCTGATAGGCCCGCACGCAACCAAGGAGGCCCGCCATGGCCGCATCCCGTTCGCGATCGCCTTTTCCGGCGCTCGTTCTGGTCGTCGTGCTGGCGCTTGCGGCGGCTTTCGCGCCCGCCTACCTGCGCGCTGCGCAGACCCTTGCGGCGCTTCAGGACGGTGACGAGGCGGCGATTGCTTCGCACGTCGACATCGCGGCGCTTCGCGCCGATCTCAAGGGCGATGTGGCGCGCGCCCTGGACGCGCACTACGACGAGAGCGGCGCCGACGCCGCTGCGAAATCGATCGCCGCCATGATCGTCGCGCCGTTCGCCGGCGCCATGATCGATCAGTTCGCCTCTCCCGAGGCTCTGGCGCGCGTCACTCGCGCTGCGCTCGATGGCGAGCCGCGCCGCGACTTCCCAGGGCTGGTCGTCTTCGCCGCTGCGCGCGGCGCGTTCGCTTCATGGGATGCGTTTCGCGTCCGGCTCGACGATGGCGAGAACGCCACGGTTCTTCAGTTTGGACGCCGCAACGGGCTCGACTGGCGCCTTGTCGGCGTCGATCTCCCCGCCGACGCGCTGACGCGCTGAGAGGAGAATGCCCATGGCCCGGCCCGGCGCCCGCAACAGCCTGACTGACGTGCCCGGCGTTCTCGTCGGCTGCGCGGCGGACGTTTCGGCGCGCACCGGCGTCACCGTGATCGCGCCGGAAATGCGCGCGGTGTGCGCGGTCGATGTGCGCGGCGGCGGTCCTGGAACGCGCGAGACGGACGCCCTGGCCGCTGAAAACCTCGTTGACGCCGTTGACGCCGTCGTTCTCTCCGGCGGCTCGGTCTATGGCTTGGCGGCTGCGGATGGCGTTGCGTCTGCGCTCGGCGCCGCCGGTCGCGGCTATCGCGTCTCCGCGACGCCCGGCGTGCCGCCGTCGCCCATCGTGCCAGCTGCGATCCTGTTTGATCTCTCCAACGGCGGCGACAAGGCCTGGGGCGCAGCGCCGCCTTATCGTGATCTGGGCGCGGCGGCGTTCGCCGCGGCTGGCGCTGAAGTTCCGCTCGGCAACGCCGGGGCGGGCTACGGCGCAGTCGCCGGCGCGCTCAAGGGCGGGCAGGGAACGGCCAGCATCGTCACGCCGGACGGCTTCGTTGTGGGCGCGCTGGCTTGCGTCAACTCGTTCGGCTCCGTCGTCCAACCGGGCACGCGCGCCTTTTGGGCCTGGCCGTTCGAGATCGACGGCGAATTCGGCGGCGCACGACCCTGGGACGAGGGACCGCCGCCGCCGCTCACGCCGGAGGACTGGGGCCTCGCCAAGCGCAATCCCGGCGCGCGCCAGAACACCACGATCGGCCTCGTCGCAGTCAACGCCGACCTCACCCCCGCCGAGGCGCGCCGCATGGCGCAGATGGCGAGCGCGGGCTTTGCGCGGGCCATCCGTCCGGTGTTCGCGCCCTTCGACGGCGACGTCGTTTTCGCCCTGGCCACGGGCGGAGCCTCGCTCGGCGTTGGACCCGAGCGGCCCTTTGCGCTCGCCCGGATCGGATCGCTCGCCGCCGACGCGCTCGCCCGCGCCGTCGCCCGCGGCGTCCATGCCGCTGACCCCCTCGGCGCCGCTCCGGCGTGGCGCGACCTGCGCTGAGGGTTGCGCACCGAAAAGCGAGCGGCTAGAAACTCGCCTCCCGACGCGCCCGTAGCTCAGCTGGATAGAGCATCAGACTACGAATCTGAGGGTCAGGAGTTCGAATCTCTTCGGGCGCGCCAT
>JBMOIB010000123.1:0-8421 GCA_049317545.1 Caulobacterales bacterium
TGGCCCAATTTAGCCAGTCACGGCGTCGAGGCGCTTACAGCCACGCTTATTGTGACCTCGTCGGCGGGTGGAGGGTGCGCGCGAGCTTCGACGTGGTTGCGATGCAAGCGAGCGCACCGACGACGGGGATTGCGCCCATGATCAAGGCGATCTCGAAGCCGCTCGACGAGGCGCTCGATTTCAAGGCCCCGGTTTGTTGAAGCACGACGCCGAGGATCGCTGCGCCAATCCCGGACCCAGCCTTCAAAGACAACAAAAACAATCCGGACGGGAGCCCCTCGGCGCGGAGCCCTTGATTGGCCTCGCCCCAAGCGATGACGGCGGGAAGTAGCGCCCAGATCGCTATGTTGAGGCCTCCTACCGCGGCGCCGAACACGATCAGAGCGAAGATGCGACCGACAGCTTCGCCGTGGGCTAGAAAAAACAATCCCGCGCCGAGCGCCGCAGTAGCAAGTGACGCGACCAGAGCGAGCGACGCCGAGCTGCGCTGGGAAACCGCGATCCAGAGCGGCGCGGATGCAGCCTGCGCGAGCGTCATGGCCACGATCGCCATCCCGGACCATTTCGGATCGTTCAGTCCGAACGCCCCGTAGTAGGCGAGAGACTTTGCAAACACGGGGATTGCCGCGGCCTGCAGGAACGCCGTGAGGAGAAGCCAACGAAGCGCCCGGTTACGCACCGACAACATGAGGCTCGCGGCGATCGATTGCCGTGGTCCCATCGAGTCGGCTCCCCGATCTACGCTCCGCGTGCTTGCCCATGCGATCCAAAGCGTCACAACGAAAATGGCCGCGGCGAATGACGCGTATTCAAGAAAGCGATGCGCGCGAATCGCGACGTCAGGCGTCGCAAGGATGTGCATCGCCGCGACGCCGATCATGAGGCTGCCGATGGAGCTGAACACGAAGCGTGCGCCGGAGACGAATGCAGCCGAGGTCGCGTCCGGCGCGACGCGCGCGAGCAACGCGTTATGAGGGACGTCGCAGATCGTGTAGGCCGTCCGGAACGCCAGCGTGGAAACGATGGCCCAGGTGGCGAGCGAAGGGCCGCCGATTTCCGGTTTGATGAAGACGAGGGCGAATGTGATCGCCGCGATCGGGGCGCCGATGAGGAGATAGGGGCGAAACCGGCCGAACGGCGTAGAAACGCGATCGAGGAACACGCCGACGATGGGGTCCGCGACGCCATCCCAGACCAGCGCGATGAGGACGACCAACCCGGCCTGCGCCGGCGCTAGCCCCCATACCTCGGTGAGGAAGAACAGCAGAAAATAATCGAGGGACGCAAAGACGAGGTTCTTGCCGAGATTGCCGCTCGCGTAGCCGATCTTTTCAAGGGTCGTAATTGAACTGCGCCGCATCTCGGTCTCCAGCAGCCAGCCATAGCATTGGAACGTGACGTTGCATGCCCACGCGGCCTCGTCAGGCGGTCATGCGCCTGGGCATCGCGAAATAGGCGTTGCGGAGGGGGAGGACGGCGGCGCCGATTGCGGCTGCGTTGCCTGGCGTTTCTGCGGGGACGATCTTCGCTACGGGTCGAGAGTGGGCGCGGCGGCGTTGATCGTAGGTCTCGATCGCCGGAATGATCCGTTCAGCGAGCGATCGCGGCAACAGGCCGCCAAGAACGATCGCGTCCAGATCAAGGATCGCGGTCGCGTTCGATGCGATGAGCGACAGGGAATCGCGAACCCGTGCGACCCAGTCGTCGACGCCCGGCAGGTCCCGGTCGAAGTGCGCAACGAGGTGGCTGACGGATTCGTACGCACGGCCATGCTTGGCTGCGATGTGGCGCAACATCTCAAGGCTCGGGAAGGGGTAGATGTTGCTGGGAAGGCCGCCGGCGAATTCTCCTGCATTGCCGAAGCGTCCGCGCCACAATTCTCCGTCGAGAACCACGCCGCCGCCGACCCCTGCCGATACGTAGAGATAGGCGAAGCTGGGCGCCCATCTGCCGACGCCGAGAATGCTTTCGCCCAGGGCCGCGGCATTGCCGTCATTCTCAGCGAATGCGGGGATCTTGAACCGGTCTTCAAACACCGCCTCGACGTCGAGGCCAGCCCAATCGTTGAGATAATAGGGCGTGTTGAAGCCGGTTCGATCGCCGAGGAACGATCCGGCCATAGCGACGCCGATGCCGGCCAGCGGCACAGTTGCAGACGCCTTCCGCAGCCTCGCGAGATTGGTTTCGATCCAATCCAACACGCCCGCAACCGCCATGGTGGGCAGAATTTCGGTCGCCTCGCCGATCACCGTTCCCGTGAAGTCGCATAGAACGACAGCGACGGCGTCGGCCATGATGGCGACGCCGGCTGCGTGGGCATGTTCCGGGTTCAGTTCCGCGGCCGCGCTCGGATACCCCCTCCGTCCCGGGGCGGACTTTGCCCCGACCAGCACGAGACCGTTGTGTTGGAGCTGCGTGAGGATGCGCGACGCGGATTGCTGCGCCAGACCGAGGCGATCGGCGAGCGCAGCTTGCGTCAAAGGGCCAGCCTTGAATAGGGCAGCGAGCATCTGACGCTCACTCGGCGTGAGTGGAAGCGCGCTCGCCCCGAACGTTTTCTCTTCGCTGATCGACACTCTTGGCGCTCCTCAGGTCGAACGTCGACCGTATCCCGCGTCTATCTCACTCGACAAGCGTAAGAATGGCGTTAATTGTCATAAATCTTACGCGCGACGGGTGTAAAGCTGGCGACTTGGCGCTGGATCGCCTCCTTAAGACACTTGATGCAAGTGCGATTGGGCGTTGGGCAGCAAGGGGATTTGTCATGACCAAAAAGAATTGGGTCGCCTCGCGTTGGGCTTTGTTCGCGGGAATGGCGGCGGGCGTGCTCGCCGCGCCCGCCTACGCGCAGCAACAGGGGCAGGGACAACAAGCCTCGGCTGAGAGCGACATCATCGTCGTCACGGGCGTGCGCGGCTCGCTGCAGCGCGCCCTGAACCAAAAGGAGCGCGCCGACTCGATCGTCGATGGAATCTCTGCAGAGGACATCGCGAAATTCCCCGACAGCAACATATCGGAATCGCTGCAGCGCATCTCGGGAGTGACGATCACGCGAAACAACGGCGAGGGGGAACTCGTCAGCATCCGTGGGTTGGCGCCGCAGTTCACGAAAGTGACGCTGACCGGGCTGCCGATGCTCGCGGTTGCGGTCAACGACGACGGCAACGTTCAAAACGGCCGGGCGACGAATTTCGACGTCTTTCCCTCCGAGCTTTTCCGCAACGCTCTCGTCTACAAGACGCCGACGGCGTCGCTTTCCGATGGCGGACTTTCGGGTGCGGTTGACCTCGATCTTCCGCGCGCGTTCGACTTCAGCGGCCGGCAAATGGCGGCGAGCGTCGGCGCGCGCTATTCCGCGCTCGGGCAGGAGACCAATCCCCAGGGCACGCTGCTCTACGCAGATCGTTTCGCGAACGGCAAAGTCGGCATTCTCGTTCAGGCGGCGTACTCGGAGGATTTTCTCTATTCGGGAATTTCTGAGGGGACTCGTTGGTCGAACACTTTCAACTTCGACCTTGACCGCAACGGGATCAATGAATTCACGAACGTTGAGGTCGGTCGTCTGCCTCGCGTGATGGAGGAATGGTACGATCGCCAGCGTTTCGGCGCGTCGGCGTCGCTCCAGTATCGCCCCAATGCGGATCTCGATCTTGGCCTGGACCTGCTGTTCGCGTCGAGCGCCAAGGACCGCACGCGCAACCAGCTCGCGCTCAACCTGTTCGGCACGTTTACGCCGACGGCGCTCAAGGTCGATGCGAACAATTCCGCGATCGCAGGAACATTCACGGGCGTGGGTGTACGCTCAGGCTTCGACTACAACACGATCGACACCGAAAACCTCGTCCTGGGCGCCCATGGCGATTGGCGGCTGACGGATCGGCTCTCGGTCAATGGACGCGTCTCGCTCTCGCGCGCCGTCTTCAATCGCGACTACTTCACGTTCAACGCGGAGTCCGCGGGCCGCACGGTCTCGTACGACTTCTCGCAAGATCCGCGCTATGCGGTCTTCTCCTCGAGCAATCTCGATTTCAATGACGCCGCCGCGTTCCGGATGCTGCCCACCATTACCCAGCAGCCGATCGACTATGACGCGTTCGCGAAATTCGGCAGGCTCGATGCAACCTACAGCCTCGGCGACGGCGCGCTGCTCAGCGCGGTCAAGGCCGGCTTCGAGTACAACGATCAAACGCACGATCGCGACCAGTTTCGCGGGACATACAACGTTCCGGCTGGCTCGATCGCGAGCCTTGGCATCGGCGGCTCGGTTCGACGTGAGCTATTCCCTGGCGAAGGGCCTTCCGGCGTTGTGCGGCGCTGGGCGACGTTCGACCGCGACGCCGCGTTGCGCGTACTCGTGCCCTCGACCAGGACGCTAGTCGTCGATCCGCAGTTGACCTATGAGATCGGCGAAAAGGTCACCTCGGGTTATCTCCAGGCGGATCTTTCGACGGTCGTCGCGGGATTGCCGCTCCGCGGGAACGTCGGCGTTCGCTATTCGCAGACCGATCAGGACTCGGAGGGCTTCGCCACGCAGGGCGCGACCGTTCGCCCGGTTCGTTACGAGCGCAGCTATCACGATTGGCTTCCGAGCCTGAACCTGCGCATGGACTTCAAGGACGATCTCGTCCTGCGCTTTGCGGCTTCGCGATCGGTCACGCGTCCGAACCTCAACGACATCGCGCCGGCCGAGACGGTGAGCGCAGTCAATCCGACGGTGACGCGCGGCAATCCCAACCTAAATCCCTATCGCGCCGACCAGGCGGATCTTTCGCTCGAATGGTACTTCGGTCCGGAATCGCTGCTTTCTGCGGGCCTATTCTACAAGAAGGTCGACGGGTTCATCACGACGCAGGCCGTGAACGCCTTCTACACGCCGATCTTCGATCCCTCTCGTGCGGGTACGTTCCTTCAAACGACGCCAATTAACGGCGACGACGCGACGGTCAAGGGCTTTGAGCTCAACTATCAGCAGCCGCTGACCTTCCTGCCTGCGCCATTTGACGGGTTCGGTGTACTGGCGAACTTCACGTACTCTGACAGTGAAGCCACTTCGACGTCGGTCGTGAACGGTCGGACGGTCTCGATCACCACCACGCTCCCGGGGCAATCGAAGTCTTCGTACAATCTCGTCGGGTACTACGAAAAAGGGCCGTTCAGCGCACGGCTCGCCTACCATTATCGAGACGATTTCCTGATCCTCGTTCTCGGCGGGATTGAGCAACGGTTCCAGGAGGCGACCGGTAACCTTGATATGTCGGCGTCCTACGAATTCCGGAAAGGCCTGACCGTCTATGCCGAGGGACTGAACCTCACCAGCGAAGACAGCTATCGCTACGACCGAACGACGAGCAGGAACGTTTCGTTCGCGGATTTCGGTCCGACCTTCGCGCTGGGACTGCGCGCGAAGTTCTGACACATGAATGCAGCGAGGACGGCGGCGCCGTCCTCGCTCTGCTGCAACAACAATCTGGAAGTTGAATGATGGACAGGCGTGGGTTCATTGGAGCGCTTGCGGCGACCGCATCATTTGCCGCCGCATCGTGCGCAACGAGGGCGGGGGCGGCGCCGGCTGTCGCCGACTGGACGCCTGACGTCGGGAGGAAATTCTACCCTGATGGTCGCGTTCACCCGTTCCCAGGCGCCACGATCGTTTGCCACGTCGATCAACAAGGGCCAAACGCGGCATATTTTAACGCGCTGCTCGACGTGTTCCGAGAGGCGCCACGTTACGCGTTCGCCAGGAAGGTCGCGTTCGTTCCTCCGTCCTCCTACCACATGACGGTCTTCGACCTCGTGACAGATGAAGCCAGAACGGCCGATCGCTGGCCGGATGGCCTCGCGCTCAGCGCGACGCTTCAAGAGTGCAATTCGTTCCTCGCCGAGAGGCTTCGAGCATTCCATTTGGAGACCGAGCCCCAATTCAGGATGCGCTTATCGGTCTATGTGCCCGCTGAGCGTGAACGAACGCTCGCGATCCGGCTGCAGCCTGTCGACGCCGCAGAAGAAGCGCGCATCCGCCGCTTGCGTGACCGCCTGTCCAATGCGCTGGGCATCCGGGCGCCCAACCACGACACCTATGGTTTCCACACGACCTTGGGGTACTATTTGCGTTGGCTGAGCGCTGCCGAACTCGCTGAATGTCGCGGCGCGATGGAGGCGTGGCAGGCGCAAGTCGCCGCCGCTTCGCCGCAGATCCTGCTGGCTCCGCTGGAGTTCTGCACGTTCCGCGACATGTTCGCGTTCGAGCGGCAATTCTTCCTTGGTCAGGGCTGACCGAGGTCGATTATCGTCGGCGCGGGCAGATCGTTTTGCACGAGCGCGACGGTCCGACCGTTCGATGTGGAAGCGATTGCCGGCCTGACGGCTTCGCAATCGTCGCGGCGTGTGATTTCGGCTTGCGCTTCAAATTTCTTACTAAGTGCGGTATTGGCTGCACGTGGCCGTCATTTCTACCCCGCTTCTGCCCAGCCAAAAGGCGATCCTCCGCACCTTGAGGAAGAGCGGCCCCTCTTCGCGCGCCGAAATCGGCAGGGTCTGCCATCTGAGCTCCGGCGCCATCACCCGGTTTGGCCGGGAGCTGATCGATCTCGGGCTGATCTTTGAAGAGGCGCCAAGCGAAAGATCCGGCCCGGGGCGTCCGACGCAGCGCCTCGCTCTGCGCGGCGAGGCGGGCGCGGTGATCGGGTTCGCCATTCATCCTGGCTGGATCGAAGCCGTTTCGATGGATTTCCGTGGCGCGGAAGTGCTGTCGCGACGCCTGCCAGGCGCTGAGCCGCTCGCTTTGGCTGACGCGGTGCAAAGCATGAAGGAGTTCATCCGTCTCCATCGCTCGAAAGCGGGGCTGCCGATCTTGGGGGTGGGGGTCGCAGTTCCGGGCTACGTCACGCGCACCGCCAATCAGCGCCATACCGTAAAGGGCCTCGAAGACTGGCGTCCCGTGGACCTGACGAGGCACTTCACGGCCAAGCTTGGCTACGACGTCCTGGTCGAAAATGACGCCTCCGCAACAGCGCTCGCGGAATACTACGATCTGGCGGCGCGCGACGCCGAGGTTGTGATGGCGGTCACGCTCGGCCCCGGCGTCGGCGGCGGAGTCGTCGCCAACGGTCGGCTGCTGCGCGGCGCGCACGGCAATGCGGGAGAAATCGGCTGGCTCTATCCCTATGGCGAGCCTCGACCGTCCGCGCGTGATTTCTTCGCATGCATCCAAGCGGCCTTGCCGGACGGCGCCACGCTCGCCGCGCTGGAGCTTGAAGAGCGGGATATCAAGGGCGTGATCGAAGTCTGGTGCCGGCGCGCGGCCGAACAGCTGCGCCTCGCTGTCGGGCCCGGCGGCGGCTGGCTCGACCCCGATCGGATCGTGCTCGCAGGGCCGCTTCCGATCGCCGTGCTCGCACGCACCGCCCGCTTGCTTGGCGAAACGCAACTCTTTGAGCCGGAAGTCAATATCAGCAGGCCGCAACCGCAGGGTTCGGCCCTGGGGGCGCGGGCGGCCGCCGTCGGCGCCGCATTGCTGCCGTTCCAAGCGATGCTCGACGTCGAGCAGGCGCGGGCATAATTTCTTACAGAGTAAGAAATGTCATAATCCGCTGTTAACCTCCTGCAGTGCCGCCGCGATCAGGCGGGATTGGGTGAAGGGGATGGCGATGAAGAAGCTGCTGTGGGCGCTGAGCGCCGCATTGCCCGCGACGTTGGTCTTTGGCGCGCCCTTGGCGCAGGCCCAAACGAACAATCCCGCCGCCAAGCAGAGCGACGATGAGATCGTCGTCACGGCTTCGCGCTACCGCGGCCAGGAAGAGCTGCGCGTGAAGGCCGGCTCGGACATCATCATGGATACGATCTCGCAAGACGAGATCGGCGCGGTGCCCGACTTTAACATCGCAGACGCCTTGCGCCGCGTTCCTGGCGTCGTCGCCGAATTCGACGAGGACGAAGGCCGCTTCGTCAACGTGCGCGGCATCGATTCGAACCTCGTCTACGTCACGTTCGACGGCCTGGGCGTTCCGACCACGGGCAATTTCGGCGATGGCGGTCGCAACGTCGACGTGGAGTTTCTTCCGTCTTCGGCCGTGAAGCGTCTGGACGTCTACAAGACCTTCCGGCCTGAACTCGACGGCAGTTCGATCGGGGGCAACATCAATGTCGTGACCCGCAGCGCCTTCGATTCCAAAGGGCCGTTCTATCTGGTCGCCAGCGGTACGCTTTCGAACTACACGTTGAATGACGAAATCCCGTCGCGGCTCTATGGCGCCGATACGCCTTATCGCGCCGAAATCACGACATCCCTGAAGTTCGGCGATCGCGACCAGTTCGGGATCATCTTCTCAGGGCTCTATGGCGTGCGCCCGCGTCCGCAGGTGAAGTTTTTCAACACGGCGGCGATCAATGTCGGGGCCCTGCGTGCTCCCAATCGCTTCAACA
>JBMOIB010000124.1:0-8413 GCA_049317545.1 Caulobacterales bacterium
TCGAGCACGGCGGCGACGCGGAGGAATTCCTCGAGCACGCCAAGCTCGAAATGTATCAGGATCACGTCTTCGCCTTCACGCCGAAGGGACGGTTGATCGCGCTGCCGCAAAGCGCCACACCGCTCGATTTCGCCTACGCTGTGCACTCCGACATCGGCGACAGCTGCATCGGCGCCGTGGTCAATGGCGAGGAGCGGCCGTTGCGCACGGCCTTGAAGAATGGCGACGTCGTCGATGTCATGTGCGGGGCCCGCGCCGCGCCCGTGCCTGGTTGGGAATCGCTGACCAAGACCGGCCGGGCCAAGTCGGCGCAGCGGCGCCTCGAACGGATCGCCAAGCGCGACGAATTCATCCGGATCGGGCGCGAATTCGTGGACGCCGCGCTGCACCGTTACGGCCACGCTCTGGTCGATGTCGCCCTTGAGGAGGCGGCGGCGCGCCTCGCGATCGAGACCGTGGACGACCTCTTCTACGAGGTCGGCGAAGGGCGCGTGAAGGCGTCGAGCGTGGCGGCGGCGGCGTTTCCGGGCCTTGCCGAACGCATCCGCATCGACGAGGAGCGCAGCCCGATGGAGGCGCGCAAGGCCCGCTTGTACGTGCAGGGCGGCGACCTCACGCCGGGCGTTTCCCTGCATTTCGGCGCCTGCTGCGCGCCGATCCCGGGAGATCGAATCGTCGGGGTTCAGGAGGCCGGTAAAGGGATCGTGATCCACACGATCGATTGCGAGCGGCTCGCTGAGGTTGAAGCCGATTCCTGGGTCGATCTCGCCTGGACCGAGGAGGCGAAGGAACACGCCCTGGCGGTCAGCCGGATCCAGGCCACGGTGCATGATGCGCGCGGCGCGCTCGCGCAGATCTGCAAGGTCATCGCCGAAAACGAGGCCAATATCCTCGGCGTTCAGACGTTGCGCCGTCATCAAGACTTTTACGATATCGCCTTCGACATCGAGGTCGCGGACACCCGTCACCTAGCCCATGTGCTGGCGGCCATGCGCACATGCCGGGTGGTGCGCGAGGCCGAGCGCGTGCGCCGCTGAGCGGCAACGTCTTAAAGACGCCGTTCATTAACCGTCATTGTGTACGCGGCTTTAATCTCATCGTGTCATGAGGTCTGATGGGCTGCGTCAGCGCAGCGGTGAGGAGCCTGTCGAACGGCTATGCGTTGGGTCGCCGATGCGAAATTGAAGGCTTGCGTACTCGCCGCCATTCGCGATCGCGCGCCTGCGTCCCTGGTGCGGCGCATATCCCCGTTGTTGCTTCTGCAATTGCCCAAGCCGCTGCCGCTCATTCTGTCGGGGACCAACGACGAGACCTTCGGACCGGCCGAGCTACAAAGCCTGCGGCGGACGAATTCCGGCGCCATCCGGTTCGCGCCGAGCATTGTGGTCGGCGCGGCGCGCGGGGACGTCAATGACTGGCTCGCGGCCGGCGCCTTGCCCGTTCGCCATGAGCATTCGCCCGAGCGTCAGGTCGATGTGATCGAGGAGGCGCTTCGCGAAAGTCCGCCGTGGGTCGTAAGCACGGTCTATATCGGTCCGTGCCGCCGGCATCGACGTCCGCTCGTCTTGCTTCATGTCCGCCGCGCTACGGACCAGAAGCAGGCCGTCAAACGCATGCGCGCCGACGCGTTGGGCGACATCTCGCCGGCCATGCTGCCGCGGCTGCATCGCCGCATGATGTGCGCCGTCGTGTCGATCGACACCGCGCCGGTCGAGCATCGGCGCGATTTCATCGACATCGTCGCGGACCTCGAGACCGCCGCCCGCGCGTCCGGCGATCCCGGCCTCTATACGCCGGCGCAGCGGCTGATGGCCGAGGCGCGCCGCCTCTTGCCGCCGCACCGGTTCGACCGCGCCGCTTTCGATCGGGCCGTCCAGGACGTCGTCAGCCGCTTGAATGAGCGCGCTGCAGCCGCTTGACGGCGGCGGACTTTCGCGGCGCCGGCGAATGGCGCTAAGAACCCTGCATGTCTTCGCCCACGCTCGCCGACGCCGCCCTTAGCGAAACCCAAGTGCTTGACGAGTTCCGCGCCGCCGGCGCGCTGCTCGAAGGGCATTTCATCCTATCGTCCGGGCTGCACAGCCCGATTTTCTTCCAGAAGGCCTTCGTCTTCCAGGATCCGCAACGCACCGAGCGCGTGTGCCGGGCCCTGGCGGCCAAGGCGCTGGCGGCGTTTGGCCCGATCGACGTCGTCGTTTCGCCTGCGGTCGGCGCAATCATTCCCGGCTACGAGACGGCCCGCGCGCTCGGCGCCAAGGCCGTGTTCGTCGAGCGTGAAGATGGCGTTTTCCGCCTTCGCCGGGGGTTCACGATCGCGCCCGGCGCGCGCGTCCTGATGGTCGAAGACATCGTGACGACGGGTTTGTCGTCGCGCGAATGTCTAGCGGCGATCCGTGATCTGCCGGGCGAACTGCTCGGCGCGGCCTGCCTTATCGACCGGTCCGGCGGGCGGGCGGACATCGGCGCGCAGCTCGTGGCGCTCGCGCGCGTGGACTCGCCGGCCTATCCCGCGGACGCATTGCCGCCCGAACTCGCCGCCTTGCCGGCGGTGAAGCCCGGCAGCCGGAGCCTCTGAAATGACAGGCCCGCTGCGCCTCGGGGTCAACATCGACCACGTCGCCACCATCCGCAACGCGCGCGGCGGCGACCTCCCGGACCCGCTGCGCGCCGCCCAGGCGGCGGCCGGCGCCGGCGCCGATGGGATCACGCTCCATTTGCGTGAAGATCGCCGCCACATCCGCGACGCCGACTTGGCCCGCATCGCCCAGGCCGTCCAACTGCCGATCAATCTGGAAATGGCGTGTACGGACGAGATGCTCGCGATCGCGCTCGACTTCCGCCCGCACGCCGCCTGCCTCGTGCCCGAACGCCGCGAGGAGCGCACGACCGAGGGCGGTCTCGACGTGGCGCGCCATCACGGCCTGGTTGCGCCGATCGTGCAGCGTCTGCGCGACGCCGGCGTGCGCGTCTCGCTGTTCATCGAGCCTGATCCGGTTCAGATCGCCGTCGCCGAAGCGCTCGGCGCGCCGGTCGTCGAACTGCATACAGGCGCCTATTGCGAAGCCGCCGCCAGCGGTGAAGGCGCGGCCGCAGCGCGGCATCTGGAGCGGATCGCGCGGGCGGCCGAACTCGGCGCGGGGCGCGGTCTGGAAATCCACGCCGGCCATGGACTGACGTTCGAAACGGTGTCGCCGGTCGCCGCGATCAGGCCCATTCGCGAACTCAACATCGGCCATTTCCTGATCGGCGAGGCGATCTTCGTGGGGCTCGAAGCGGCGATCCGTCGAATGCGGGCGCTGATGGACGCCGCGCGCGGGTCATGATCCTCGGGATCGGCTCCGACCTGATCGACATTCGGCGCGTCGCCCGCGTGCTCGACCGCTACGGCGACCGGTTCCTGATGCGGCTCTATACTCCGGTCGAGCGCGCGCGCGCATTGCGGCGGCCGGACAAGGCCGCCGAGACCCTCGCCAAGCGCTTCGCCGCAAAAGAGGCCTGCGCCAAGGCGCTCGGGACGGGGATCAGCCGGGGGGTCTATTGGCGCGACATGGGCGTCGCCAATCTCGCTTCGGGACGCCCGACCATGGTCCTGACCGGCGGCGCGCTCGACAGGCTCAAGCAGTTGACGCCGCAGGGAAGCCTGGCCGACATCCATCTGAGCTTGACCGACGACCATCCGTTGGCGCAGGCCATCGTCGTCATTTCCGCGCGGACCGCCCCGCCCGGACCAGAGGAAAGCGCTGATCGATGACCACCACGACCATCAAGCCGCGCCAGGCGAGCTCAGGCCTCTGGGAAAACGTCAAAACGATCCTCTACGCGCTCGCGCTGGCGATGCTGATCCGGTTCGTGATCGCCCAGCCGTTCCGGATCCCTTCGGGATCCATGCAGCCGACGCTCATGGTCGGCGACTACATCGTCGTGACGAAATGGTCGTACGGCTACAGCCGCTTTTCGGTCGCGCCTTTCCAGGGCTTGGTCCCGGTTTCGGGGCGGCTTTTCTCGTCCGAGCCTAAGCGCGGCGACATCGTGGTGTTCCGCCCCGAGCGCCAGCAGGATCGCGATCTCATCAAGCGCCTGATCGGTATGCCCGGCGATCGGATCCAGGTCCGCGATGGAGCGGTCTTCATCAATGACGAGCCGATTGCGCGGGAATCCCTTGGCGCGCGCCCGTTCAAACAGGCGGACGGCTCCGTGATCGATATCCAGGCGTACAAGGAGACGTTGCCCAACGGGGTCAACTACATCACGTTCGATCGCGAGAGCGCGGGCGTCTTCGACACGACGCCGGTCTTCGTCGTGCCCGAGGGGCGCTATTTCTTCATGGGCGACGACCGCGACAATTCCGACGACAGCCGCGGCAGCGTCGGTTACGTGCCGATCGATCACTTGGTCGGCAAAGCGCAATTCGTGTTCATCTCGTTCGACCATATCGTTCCGCGGGCGGATCGTCTGCTCAAGGGCCTGAATTGACGTCGCTGGAAGCGCGCATCGGCTGGACGTTCGGGCGCGCCGACCTGCTCAGCGAGGCGCTGACGCACGCGAGCGCCGCCGAAGGGCGACGCGGCGCCATCACCAATGAGCGGCTCGAATTTCTCGGCGACCGTGTGCTCGGGCTGGTGATCGCCGAACGGCTGTTCGCTGCCGACCCGACCTGCGCGGAAGCGGATCTGGCGCTCAGGCTCAACGCGCTGGTCAACCGGACGGCCTGCGCGCGCGCCGCACGCGCCGTCGATCTGGGCGCGGCGCTCGTCCTGTCGAAGTCTGAGGCCGCCTCAGGCGGGCGCGACAAGGACGCGATCCTCGCCGACGCCTGCGAGGCGCTGATCGCTGCGCTCTATCTGGATGGAGGTCTGCCCGCCGCGCGCGCTTTCATCGAGCGCGCCTGGGCCGAGGCGCTGGCCGCTGGCGCGCGGGCCGAACGCGATCCCAAGACCGCGCTGCAGGAATGGGCGGCCGCGCGTAAACTGGACGCCCCCGTTTACACTGTCGACGATCGCTCAGGACCCGATCACGCGCCGGTTTTCATCGTCGAGGTTCGCGTTGCGGGCGCCGGCGCCGCAAAGGGCGAGGGCGGGTCCAAGCGCGACGCCGAACGCGCGGCCGCCGCATCTCTGCTGGAAAAGGTCGGCATCCATGTCTGAAACCGCGTGCGCCATGGTCGCCATCGTCGGCGCCCCCAATGCGGGCAAGTCGACGCTCGTCAATCTCCTGGTCGGCTCGAAGGTCGCGATCGTCACCCACAAGGTGCAAACGACGCGTTTTCCGCTGCGCGGCGTGGCCATGCGCGGATCGACCCAGCTGGTGCTGATCGATACGCCGGGCGTGTTTTCGCCCAAGCGCCGGCTTGATCGCGCCATGGTGCGCGCCGCCTGGGGCGCCGCCGAGGACGCCGACGCTGTCGTGCATTTGGTGGATGCGCCGGCGCATGCCCGCGCGCTCGAGGGGCGGCCCACGCCGTCCGACGCCAAGACCATCAACGATGTCGCGCGCATCACCGAAGGCCTCAAGGGCGCCGGGCGCGCAGCGTTCCTCGCGCTCAACAAGATCGACGCCATGCCGCGCGCGGCGCTCCTGGCGGTCGCCAAGGCGCTGCATGAAACCGGCGCCTACACCGAGGTCTTCATGATCTCCGCTTTGACCGGAGATGGGGTTGAAGCGCTCTCTGAAGCCTTGTGCGCGCGCGCCGCGCCGGGGCCCTGGCTCTATCCGGAAGATCAGGCGGCAGACGCCCCCGCCCGCGTTCTCGCGGCCGAAATCACGCGCGAAAAGCTGATGCTGCGGCTGCACGACGAAATTCCCTACGAAGCCAGCGTCGAAACCGAAGCCTGGGTGGAACGCAAGGACGGGTCCGTCCGCATCGAACAGACGATCTTCGTCGCGCGCGACAGCCAGCGCCGGATCGCGATCGGCGACGGCGGCCAGACCGTGAAGGCGATTGGCGAGGCGGCGCGCCTCGAGATGGCGGCGGCGTTCGACAAGCCCGTCCATTTGTTTCTGCACGTCAAAGTGCGCGAAGGCTGGGCGGAGGAGCGGTCGCTCTACACCGCGCGCGGCCTCGATTACGACGCATGACCGCAACTTAACCCGGGTTTCGCCGTATTTCGGTCGCGTCCCGTGCCTCCGCGCGGCATTCTCCCCAAATTGGGTGGCGAAAAACGCGGGGAAAATGATGTCGATCGCGATGGATCGCGCCGTTGTCGGCGACCTCTTGCGCAAACTGACCATGGCGTGGCGAACGGGCGATTACGACGCCTTGGCGCCGATCTTCCACGAGCGGATGGTCATCGGCGCGCCCGGCCAGACCATGACGCTGATCGAAGGACGCGACGCCTGCATCGAAACCTATCGCGACTTCGGCGAGCGCAGCATGATTGAGACGTACACGGAAGATCCGGCCTGGATCGGCGTGTGGAGCGACGCCGCGGTCGCGAGCTATGCCTGGGACATGACGTGGACGGACGACGATGGCTTCCACGCCGCGTCCGGTCAGGACGTGCTGACTTTGTCGCGCGAGGAGGGCGTCTGGCGCGTCGTCGGGCGGATGATGCTCGAAACCGCCCGCGCCTCCGGCGCCCAGCGTCGGGGTTGACAGCGCGCGCGCGAAGGGCGCTCAAGGCGCATGTTCGAATGGACCGACGATGCGATCGTGCTCGGCGCGCGGGCGCATGGCGAAAACGGCGCCGTCGTTGAGGCGTTCTCGCGCGCCCATGGCCGCTCCGCGGGCTATGTCCACGGCGGATTTTCGCGCAAAATGCAGCCGGTGCTGCAGGTCGGCAATGTCGTGCGCGCGACCTGGAAGGCGCGCACCGGGGACCAGCTCGGCCACTTCTCGCCGATCGAGCTTCTGGAACCCCACGCAGCCGCACTGATGGGCTCTTCGGGCGCGCTGTCGGCGCTCGCCGCGGCGGTTGCGCTGGTGCGGGCGGGCACGGCTGAACGCCAGGCCAATACGGCCTTGTTCGACGCCTTCGCCATGCTCGTTCCCGCGCTCGCCGAGCCCCAGGTCGCGCCGGCGCTCTATGTGCGGTTCGAGATCGGCTTCCTCGCCGCAATCGGCTACGGCCTCGATCTGACGCGATGCGCTTTGACCGGCGAAACCGAGGATCTCGCGTTCGTAAGCCCAAAGACGGGCCGGGCGGCCAGCGCCGCGGCTGGCGCGCCCTACGCTGAGCGATTGCTGCGCCTGTCGCCCTTTCTCGTCGATCCCACAGCGCCGATCGAAAGCGGGGATGTCGCGGACGCCTTTGCGCTTGCCGGCTGGTTCCTCGAGCGGCGCCTGTTCGACCAGCAGGGCGTCGGCATGCCGGATGCGCGGCGCAGGCTCATCGAGACGTGGGGCCGGGAGGGGCGGTTGTAATCGCCGCCGCCCCAGCCTAGCGCAGGCTTTGAATAAGATAGGCGTCAGACGATCTGGTCGTTCTCGGCCTTGATCTGCGCCGCCGCTTCCAGCACGCGGCCCATGACGACGATGGCGGCGGCGAACGCGATGAGGCCGATGTCGAACGGCTCGATCCGCCAGATCAAGCCGCGCCCCTCGTGCGTGATCCAGCTGACGATCGTCTCCGACGCCACGACTTTGAACCCCAGGGCCCAGAGTGCGCCTTCGCCCGCAGCGCGGAGATGCGAGCCCGCCCGAAGCGTAAACACCTGCCCCTTGCCGAAGTCGTCGAGCACTTTGCTCAGATCGAAGAGCGCGGCCGCCAGCAGCAAGCTGGGAAGCGCCAACAGCGTGGAAACGCCGATTGCTGTGGCCAGCGCCGCCAGGCCCTGCAGGTCCAGGGTCACCTCTTGGGCGCGCAGCGATGTGATCAGGGGGACGCCCTCATTCACCCCCGCGGTCACCGCGACGAGGCCCGCGCCGATCGCCGCCGCCGTCGCCGCACTGCCTGCGAGGCTCTGCGCGCGCGCAAGAGGGGCCGTGGCTGCTTCAGTCATGCTCGGACGTCCTCATGCGATACGGTAAGAAATTATTGTTTTGCGATAATTTGGTCAAGGGTGTGGATGGATCGCTTGGCGCCAGCGCCGGAACTGCCCGATGACGTCGCCCCCGGGGGCGATCGCCCTATTCGCCAAGCCTGCGACTCTGGCTATGACCCCGCGATTGGAGGAGCGCCAGAATGGCCGACGATCTGATCTTGGGCGACGGACCCCCGCCAGGGGAGGAGCCCGGCCGCATCATCGACGAGCCCTTGGACGAAGCCCTTTCCAAGCGCTACCTCGCCTACGCCCTCTCCACGATCACCAGCCGCGCCCTGCCGGACGTGCGCGACGGCCTGAAGCCCGTTCACCGGCGCGTGCTCTACGCCATGCGCGAGCTGAACCTCGATCCGGATTCGGCCTTTAAAAAATGCGCCCGCGTCGTCGGCGAGGTGATGGGCCGCTTCCATCCGCACGGCGACACCGCGATCTA
>JBMOIB010000125.1:0-8398 GCA_049317545.1 Caulobacterales bacterium
CAGTTCCGCCACTGCTCAGATGGCGGCCGCCGATGAAGTGATCGTGACGGCGCAACGCCGAGAGACGTCGGCGCTCGACACCGCTGAATCGCTCACCGCGTTGAGCGGCGAAACGTTGAAAGCGATCGGCGGTGACGGGCTTGCTGACATCACCGCGCTGACGCCGTCCCTATCGTATAGCGAAAACTTCGGCATTTCCCAGATCTTCATACGCGGCGTCGGCAACAGCTTCTTCAGCCCTGGCGGCGATCCCGGTGTCGCTCTGTACGCGGACGGTGTTTATCTCTCTGACCAGGAAGCAACGGGCGTCGCCTTCCTCGACGTGCAGCGGATCGAAGTCCTGCGCGGCCCACAAGGCGCGCTGTACGGTAGAAATGCGACCGGTGGCGCCGTCAATGTGATCTCTCGTCGGCCGCGCGACACCGCCGAAGCTTCACTAGAGGTCACCGCCGGCGATTTCGGCCGCCGCGAGGCGCAAGGCGTGATCTCGGGGCCGGTTTCGTCCGCACGCGCGCGCCTCGCCGTGCAGTATCGCGCGCTCGACGGATTCGCCGACAACGAACTTCCCGGCGGTCCCGACCCGCTCGACGGGGAGGAGACCGCCGCCGCCCGCTTGACGACGATCTTCGACATCGCCGGCGGAGAGCTCTCCCTCGTCGCGAACGCTTTGAGCCAGGACGATGTTGGGCCGGGGCTCAAGATTCTTGCGGATCCGTTTCCCCAACCCGCGGAGCTTTTGTACGGCGTGCGGCCTAGCAGGTCCGAGCGCGACTACATCAGCCAGATCTCGAGCAACGCGCGCGACGTTTCGTCCCTCACGGCGCGATGGACGAGAAGCTTCACGGGCGCAGACCTGACCGTGATCGCCGATACGCGCAAAAGCGATCGTTCCATTACCTATGACCAGGACGGCACGTCGCGGACACAGTCTGTTACGACACTCGACACCGACAGCACGCAGTCGAGCCTTGAGGTCTATCTCGCTTCCACCGGCGAGGGACGCTTCCAATGGCTCGCCGGCGCATCCGGCATCGCATTCGATCAATCGCGGACCACGACGGTTTCCGGTTTTCTGCCCGGCGCCTTCTTGAATCCTGCCTTGCCGTTGAACTTCCCCGCGCCGTTCCGGTTCGAAGGCGGCGGCGATCTTGAATCGCGCGCCTGGGCGATCTATGGCGAAGGGACGCTCGCGCTCTCATCAAAATGGAGCGCCCGGCTTGGCCTGCGCTACAACTCAGACAAGAAGTCTGCGAACGAGTTTCTGAACTTCTTCGGCCCGGTTCGCGGCTCTCAAGACGCCTCCTGGAGCGAATGGAGCGGCAGGGCAGGTCTCGAGTATCGCCCGAGCGACGGCGTGCTTCTCTACGCTACGGCGTCGCGCGGCTTCAAGGCTGGCGCCCTGAACGTCGGCGCGTTCACGCCGGCGGTCGATCCGGAAATCATCCTCAACTACGAAGTGGGCGCGAAATACGCCGCGCCGAGTGGCCGCTATGATGCTTCGGCAGCCGCGTTCTCTAGCGACTACTCTGATCTCCAGGTCGTGCAGATCGGGCCGTTGAGCCAGATTCTCGCCAACGCGGCTCAGGCGAGCATCAAAGGTTTGGAGGTCGAGGCGAACGTGCGCCCGGTCCAGGGCTTGCGCATCGGCGTGAATGCATCGTGGCTGGATGCAGCCTTTGATCAGTTCTCCTCAACCGATCAACGCCGAGGCTTCGCACTGTTCAACCTGGCCGGGAAACAGCTGCCGCTGACAAGCGAATGGCAGGTTGGTGGGATCGTCTCCTACGAGTGGAAAGCCCCCGGCGGCGGATCCTTCACAGCGACCGGCTCATACGGTTGGCGGTCGAAGTTGTTCTTCACCGAGTTCAACACCGCTGACGCCATGCAGGATGCCGTGGGACGTGTCGATGTAGGGATCTCGTGGACGGACTCGCGCGAGCGCGTCACGGTGTCCGCGTTCGGACGAAATGTTACTGACGAGACGGTCATCGGCAGCATGGCGATCGTCTCACCACTGCTCGGGTCGGTGCGCGTCGCGTCGCTGGAGCCGCCGCGCCACTTCGGCGTGCGGTTGGGCTATCGTTTCAAGTAGGGAGTGGGCGATGGCAAATGATCGCCGTTCGACGCGAAAGGCCGCTCTGGACGTGATAGGCGCGCACCTTGCGACGCCGCCGGAGGTTGATGATCTCGTGCGCGCCATGCGGACGCAGACCGAGCGCTACGCGATGGGCCAGGCAGGACGCGGACTGCACGCATGTCGCGAGATCGACGTCGTCATCGGCGCGGTGCCGGCACGGTGGTTTGTACCGCCCGGCGCCGGAGAGGGGCGACGGCACGTGCATCTGCACGGTGGCGGATGGACCGCCGGCTCGATCGCCAGTCACCGCGCCATGCTTGCCGAACTCGCACTTGCGATGGCGGCGCCGGTGCTGGCGCCGGCCTATCGCCTTGCGCCCGAACATCCGTTTCCGGCGGCGTTCGACGATGCGTTTGCGGCGCTTGCATTCGCGCAGGCGCATGGTCCGCTCGGCGACGCAGCCCCAGCGCGGGTGACGCTGTCCGGCGATTCCGCCGGCGGCAATCTCGCGGCGGCCGTTGCGCTCCGGTGTATCGCCGAAAAGGCGCAAGCGCCGGAGCGTCTGGCGCTGATCAGCCCGTTTCTCGCCCTAAAGCTTGGCGGATCCTCATTCGCAGCCCCTGTGCAGGACATAATCGTGATGCAGGAGGGAATAGATCTCGTCGGCACGCTGTATGCGCCGCACACGGCGCCGCGTGATCCGCGCGTCGAACCATTGTACGCCGAACGCACTGACCTTGCCCGCATGTGTCCGGTATTGATCCAGGCCAGCGCCGTGGAGAGCCTTCGTGATCAAGCCTTCGCGTTCGCGAATGCCCTTTGGGCGGCGGGCGCCGAGGCGCGGTTGAGCCTTTGGCCGGACGTTCCGCACGTCTGGCATGTCTTCCTGGAAACGCTACCCGACGCCTCTGCCGCGATCGGGGAAGTCGCCGCGTTTCTGACGGCGCCCTAGAGGCCGCACGCGCTTGCTTGCGCCGTCGTCGCGGGGACGACGCGGATCGGGCTTTGGGTGTGGCGCAACGATGCCGGTAGCATTTGGCCCAGACAGACGTTCGGCGAAATGGGAGGCATCCAGACCCGCGAATCCATCGTCTGGGCGCGTCCTCGGTCAGCCTAGGGCGACGGTCGTGGACAGCCAGGTTTCCCAGATGAAGCCGCGGCATCGGACCAGGCGGGCTTGGTCGACGGCGGTGGCGCTTGGCGGCCCTCAGGTCTGACTGCAGCCGGCGATGTCGAGCCGTACGTGGTCACCACGACGAACGGCAGTGGCGGTCCGCTCCAGTCGTTGGCGGCCGCGGACGCCTGCGAATACATATGGCTAACGGCTGCTAACCTCGACCAGTCCGCGCAGCGGAACACGCACATTCCCAACTGCAACCGCTTACGGCCCGCGAACAACCCACCAAGGCTCGACACTTGGGCTCTCAAAGTGCCTGCTGAATGAGCGTCGTCACCAAGGCGTCGCCTGTTCTTCGCTTGGCGTCGACGAAGGCCTTTGGCGTCACGCCGCCCGTAAAGGCCTGGAAGTCTTTGATGAAGTGCGCCTGATCGTGGAACGAGGCGATCGGATCATGGACTTCAGTCGATGTATCCCAGGGCTGGGGATGCAGGCTGACAAGCGCCCGATTGAAGCGCTGCAATCGCATGGTGAACTTCGGCGAAAGTCCGATCTCGTTGGCGAAGTGGCGTCGGAGCTGACGCGGGCATAGGTCTAAATCCGCTGAGATCCGCTCAACAGTTGACGTGCCGCCAATGACGATGTGCGTCATCGCATCCATCGCGCGGGAGGACATCGTTGCGCGCCCACCGCGCAACTGCCGCACCCAGCGCACGCTCACGTCGGCGCGCGCGTGGAAGGTCAAAGCTGCTTGTATTTCTTCATACCACGCGACGGCTTGCGACCCGATCAGCGCGTCGAGCGGGATCACGGCGTCGACGAAGTCGCGCATCGGCCCAAGCCCAAAGGCATCCAGCGCCTGTGGGTAGAGGTCGATGATGAGTACGTGGACGTGGCGTCCCGGCAAACTGCGGGTCGCGACGGTCTGCGGGCCCCACATGCCAGCCAAGGGCGCCGGGCCAGCGCCGCCGCGATGGAAATTGAAGATGTAGGGGTCGCCGAAGAAGAACTGCAGCTTGGGGCGGAGCTCGGGCAACTCCAGCGTCGGTTGACCGCCCAACCTGTCATTGCGCTCGATGATGCTGAAAACCAGTTTAGAGATGTCGGCCGGCAGGCTCGACAAGACGTTTGGCCTCGGCGGGCCGAGGTCTGATCTCGTCAGGTGTCCCATGCCGTCAGTGGTTCATCACAGGCTTCGGCGCGTCAATGCCCGCTCAAGCCTGCCGAGCAGCTCACGCCCGCGCCCCGTCCGAAAAATACAATTCTTGCCGCCGGCGCTTGGATACAAGCGGTCAAGTTTCACGCTGGCGGGGCCTACCTACGATGTTGAAGCATTTGCTCCTGCCCGCGGTTGCGGCGGCCGCCGTCTCTTCCGCCGCCGCCTGTCCCATTCAGGAGGCTGTCCTTAGCGAAGCCGCCAAACAGATCCAGCAACGCTACATTATCCCCGACGAAGCCCGACGCATTGCAGAGGACCTGCGCCAAATGGCGGCCGCTGGTCGGTTTGCTGCGCATTGCGCCAATCGGGAGCTATTCGCCAAGGAGGTCGAGGCGGAACTCGATCGGCGTGATCCGCACTTTCGATTTGAAGTGACGAGTGCGGCGGCGCCCGACATGCAACAATCGACAGCGCAATGGTTGGCGAAATCGGCGGAGCAAAACGCCGGCGTCCGCGAAGCCCGCGTCCTCGATGGACGTATCGCCTATATTCGGGTCACATCGTTCTATGGCGCTGCCGAGATGCGCCCCAAACTCGATGCCGCCTTCGCGTTGGTTGCCGGTTCGAGGGCTTTGATCCTTGACCTGCGTCGCAACAACGGAGGCGATGGCGAAGGCGCCGGCGTCCTCGCAGGCAAGGTCTTGACGCTGGGCGCCAAGCCGGCGCTTGCGCTGGAGACCCGCGCAGGCCGCGCCATCGAACCGCCGCCGCAGAGCGATCCTGCGCGTTTTGACGAAACAAAGCCCATCGCGATCCTGATTGATCGCAGGACAGCGTCGGCGGCGGAATGGCTGGCCTTCAATGCGCAGGCCACCGGACGTGCAAAGATCATTGGTGATCGAAGTTTCGGAGCGGCGCATCTCATCGGCGATCCGGTTCGTCTCGCGCACGGATACAGTCTCTCCATCCCAGATGCGCGGCCAGTCTCCATCGCGACCGGGAAGAGCTGGGAGCGCGTCGGCGTTACGCCGGACATCCCCGGCGGCGACGACCCCGTCTACACCGCGATGCGCGCGCTTGAGGCCGATCTGGCTTCGGTTCGCCGATGATATCTGTCTGCTGCGCTAACCAACGAAAATTGAGCAATGGAATGAGCCACGAACTGACAGCCCCGGCAAATTGGAAGCGCGCCTGGATCCTTTCGATCCTGTGCCTCTGGGTGCTCGGCGCAGGTGGTCTGGCCTACGGTCAACACGCATCGGATTCCAGCCTTGGATCGCACGCCCAACGCCAGGTCGTCGCTGCCCTGAACCGGGAGCTCGACAGCCGATACGTTTTTCCAGACGTGGCTCAAAAGGTCGCGGGAGCGCTGCGCGCCGATCTGCGTCTGGGTGTGTTCGACACGCCCAATACCGGCGAGGCGCTGGCGGACGCCCTAACCCGGCGCCTGCGCGAGCTTACCAACGACAAGCACCTGAGCGTTAGATATTCCGAAGCGCCAATAGCTATCAGCACGCAGACGGAGCTGACGCCGGGCCTAGCTGCTACGCGGGTCGCCGCGCACCGCGCGCGCATGCAAGCGCGGAACTTTTCCATCGTTCGAGTTGAACGGCTGGAGCACAACATCGGCTACATCGATTTGCACGGTTTCGAGCCCGCCGACGAGTCGGCTGATGCTATAGCCGCTGCGATGCGGCTAGTGGCCTACACCGACGCTTTGATCGTCGATCTGCGCGAAAACGACGGCGGCTACCCAAGCGGAGTGGCGCAACTTGAGACGTACTTCTTCGACAAGCGCACCCATCTCAATGATATGTACATCCGCGAAGGTGGGCGAACTGAAGAGACGTGGACCTTCGACGAGGTGGCGGGCCCACGCTATGGCGAGACGCGCCCAGTTTATCTGCTTGTCAGTCGCAGAACGTTTTCCGGCGGCGAGGACATGGCCTACACGCTGCAAAAGCTAAGGCGTGCGACGATTGTCGGCGAGACGACGGGCGGCGGCGCAAGTCCAGGCTCGGAGGTGCGCTTAAGCGACCACTTCTTCGCCTTTATTCCCTTTGCCCGTCCAATCAACCCGATTACAAAGGAAAACTGGGAAGGGAAGGGCGTCGCGCCAGATGCAGCCGCACCCGCCGCGGGCGCGCTGAACGCAGCGAGAATTCTGGCGCTGCGCAAATTCCTGGAAACCGAAAAAGACCAGGCCAAGATCCGCGCCCTTCAATCTTCGATCTCGGCACTGGAGCGCGGTCGCTGAGCGGCGCCAAATGATGCGGCGGCCCGCGGTGTCGTTCAATGCCGATCGGACGCCGCAAACCTGGCGGCCACTCGTCCCACCTCCGCAAGGACGCTCTGATCGATGTCGCGCATGTCTTCCGATTTCACAGGAGACTCATAGAACGCCGTGATGATGAAAGGCACGCCAGCATGCGGCCCCGCACCTGGCCACGTGATTGCGATGTCGTTGTATCGATCCGGCGTGCCTGGCGCCAAGCCGGTGCCGGTTTTGTCGCCTGAGCGCCAATCGGTCGGAAGGCCTGCGCGGATGCGTTTTGAGCCCGTGGTGGTTTTTTCCATCCAACCGATCAAGGTGGCGCGCGACGCTTCAGTGAGATAGTTCGTCGTAAGAATTTTCCGGCACGTTCGCGCCATCGCGAGCGGGGATGTCGTGTCGCGCGGGTCGCCGATCGGCACCTGCATCATTTCAGGTTCTTTGCGGTCCAGGCGGGTCACCGCGTCGCCTATCGCTCGCAACTGCGCTGTAAATCCTGCAGGTCCGCCCAACAGATCCAGCAGCTTGTTGGTGGCGACGTTGTCGCTGAAGACTTGCGCGGCCTCGGCCATCGCCGCGATTGTCATGCCCCCAGCACGCAAGTTTTTCGTCACGACCGGCGCAAAGTAGACCATGTCGGCCTGGCTGATGGGGACGAAGGTCTCGAGGGACAGTTTGTTCTCATCCGCCTGGCGAAGAATAACGCTCGCAAGCGCGAGCTTGAAGCTCGAACACATCCCGAAGCGCTCGTCGCCGCGATGCGAGATGCTTTCCCCTGTTCGTGTGTTGAGGATCGCCGCGCCAAGCTTTCCGCCGAACCGCGTTTCGAGGTCGGCAAGCGCATTTCGGCTTTTTGCACGGTCAATGCCCGCGCACCCTGCCGAGGCCGCAACGAGCGACGACGACGTCAGGATTCCAAGACTGACGTGACGACGAGAAGGAGAAAAGCCGCTCATTTTTGTCCTCTTTGGCGTTGTGGCGAGGGCGCCGGCGGTCGCCCGGCGCCTTTGAGCGCGACTGGTCTGTCTCGCACGTCCTAGCGTTTTTCACGCTTCAACGTGTAGCTGTGGCGGAACGCGAACGCCGCGCCGCTCGATCGCGTTTCGCGCAGCAACGTCAATTGAGTCGCCGAAATCGTGAGTGTTTCTCTGACGTCCACAGGCGCACCGTTTTCGTCTCCCTTGCCCCAAAGCATCCAGGACCTCGCCGAACCTTGCGAGGCGGCGTCAACCCGGAGCAAACGATAGCGATCAGGGCCGCTTTCATTAGTCTTTGTGAAGATCTCTTCGGTGAGATCAAGCGAGACGGTATAGCCGTCGCGAACGGTTTTCCCCGGTCCATCGTCATATGTGAATGCGAAACGGATCGACGGACCGTCTTCGGCGAGGATTGCATCCAGCGTCGTTGGTCGCGTCACCCGCCGGTCAGACGTGAAGTCTCGATACTCCAGCGTACCCCGCCACATCCCGCTCATGCTGCGCAGAATTGGCGTCGGATCGAGCGCGGCGAGCGGCGCGATCGGAGCCCCTCGATCGGCCAGCGCCGCTTGAAGTACCGTGTCGCGTCCGGCGCGAAAATCCGCAACGCTCTGCTCTACCAATACGTCCGGCGAAACACCGCCGTTGCGCTCGAACCGGCGCACCTGCATGGCGTTGAATGCGTTTGGCACGCGCACAACGATCCCGCTGTTCGGGAGCTTGACGTTGTAGATTTGCCCCGCGGTCGGACCGTTCCCGCTGCCGCCGGAACGCCCGCCAACGAGGCGCACGCGGC
>JBMOIB010000126.1:0-8384 GCA_049317545.1 Caulobacterales bacterium
GGCTGGACGATTGAGGACCACAAGGCCTACGGAAAAGCCAAGCGCGGCTCGGTCGGCCGCGTGCATGACGGTGTCGACGCCCGCGTCGTTGACCCGGAAACCGGCGCGCCCGTCGATTTCGGCCAGCCGGGCCTTTTGGAGCTCAAAGCTGCGCATCTCGGCGATGGCTCGTGGGTGCGTACGACGGATCTTGCACGCCTCGACGTGGACCGATTTCTTTGGATCGATGGTCGCTTCGACAACGCAATCATTCGCGGCGGCTTCAAGGTGTTCCCGGACGACGTGGTCCGTGCGCTCGAAACCCATCCCGCCATTCGCGAGGCCAGCGTGATCGGGATCGCCGATCCGCGCCTGGGGCAAGCGCCCGTCGCAGCCTATATCGTGAAGTCGGGCGTCGAGGCCCCTGAGGACGAAGCGCTGAAGGCGCATCTGCGTGACCGGCTCTTGCCCTATCAGGTTCCCGTCAAGTTCCTGCGCGTCGAGGAGTTCCCGCGCACGCCGTCGATGAAGGTGAGCCAGCCCGATCTGCGCGCCTTGTTCGCCGAGACTGAAGCCGCGTAAGGCTTCGGCGCTGAGGCGGATGTCCCCCGGCCATCTTCACCGCATCGCCCGGTGTTAGGCACGAGGTGTTTCTATCAAAGGACTTTGATAACGCCCTCGTTCGCCAGTTTGTCGATTTCGGCGGGCGCGTATCCTAGCCAGGCCAGGATGTCGCGCGTGTGCTCGCCGAGCCGAGGCGCCGCGCGATGGGGCGCTACCCCGGCGCCGCTGATGCGCACCAGCTTGGCGATCTCGCGCACGTTTCCCTTGTCCGGGTGGTGCACTTCCGCGACGCGCCCGACACGGCGATGCGCAGGATCACGGAACAGCAGAGATTTTGCTTCGGGCCCCGCCGGCTCCAGGGCGATCTTGGTCGCGCCCGAGAGCGCCGCGAGCGCATCGGCGGTCGACAGAGCGCTGAAGGCCTCCATCAGAATTGCCGAGAGTTCGTCTCGGTGGTTCTGGCGCCCCGCGACCGTCGAGAACCGAGCATCCGAAAGGATACGCACGCCCAGCGCTTGCTCGACCCGTCGGATGTCCTCATCCGAACACGCCACGAGACACAGCCACCCGTCCGAAGTCTGATACAGCGACTCCAGCGCATCGATCCCCATCTGCAGGGTGTCGAGGCGGCCGGCCCCCACGGCCTCGCCATCGCGCGTTCGCACCACGTGCGCCATCAAACCCATGGCCGCATTGAGCTGCGGGTTGAGGCAAGAGACCACCGCACCGGATTGCCGGCGTGCGACGAGAGCGATGAGCATGGCTATGGCGCCGAGAAGCCCGTTGCCAGGATCTTCGTTGCCGAGCGAGGGCATCGGCTCATTGAACTGGCCCGCGACCTCGAAGGATCCGCCCACAAACCCGGCGAGCATCGGCGCAAAACTCTGGCGCAACGCGTGCGGCCCCGTCGCGCCCCAACCCGGTGCGTAGAGATAGATCAGCTTCGGATTGACGGACCGCACCTGCTCGGCGCCAATGCCCAGACGCTCCGCGACGCCGGGACGCATATTGTGGTGCAGGACGTCGGCCCACGCGACGAGCTTCTCGAGCGCCGGACGCAGCGCCGCTTCCTTCAGGTTGGCGGCGAGCGACCGTTTGCCCGCCTGCGCTGAGAAGAAAGGCCGTTCGATGCCGCGCAACTGGTCGCCGACGGTCGGCTCGATCTTGATGACATCCGCGCCAAGATCCGCAAGCAGACGGGATGAAAATGGACCCGCATAGAAGGCGCCGAAGTCGGCGACCTTAACTCCGGCCAGCGGCGCGGCGGACGGATCGTGAGGCTCGCCTGCCGACGTGCTCCAAGGCGAAGCCGCAACGGCGCTCTTCGAGAGCGCTAGAATCGCTGCTCCATCCGACCCGGCTTGCGGCGCAGCGCGCAAAACGCCGGCGCACGATGCGCCATCGAACAAAATTCCTGGCGCGACTTGTTCGACGGGGCCAAGGACGGGGTCCTCGACCGAGACAACCATCTGGTTGTGTTTCACCTGAGGCTCGTCAAACACCTTCGTGGGCTGATGGTGCTCGACCGCGCAAACATCGGCCTTCAAAAGCCGCTCGACCCACACCGCGCGCGGATGCTCCGCGAAGATGTCGTGAATCCGGCTTTCAATGTATTCCGCCTCGTCCGTCGTCAGCGGCGTGCCGAGATCATTGCCCGACGTTATGGGGCGGATGCGATCATCAAGCCCCAGAGTTTTCATCAGGCGATCAAAGGCGCCGACCGCGGCCGTATGAATGCCGATGTACTCGCCGTCCGCGCACACGAACGAGCGCGTGATGAGGCGACGCGTCGCGGCCTTTGTCATGGCTCGAATGTCGGCCATGGCAGGTCCACGCGCGAGCTCCGCGTCCGACTCGCCCCAGGTCATCGACAGGAATGCGAGCGCCCCATCGACGAGGGAGGTTTCGACGAGGCGCCCGTGCCCATCCGCAAGCCGACGATACAGCGATGAGAGAATGCCTAGCGCCGCCAGCTGCGCCGCGCCCAGCGCCGCGAATGGCAGACCGATGAAGATCGGCCCTTCACGGTGTCCGGCCTGCCAGTGCATCGATCCGGTCACGGCATGCACAAGCGGCTCGCAGGGAGCAATGCCGGGGTCGGCGTCATCGGCCGCAAAGCCGGTGACGAGCGCGATGATGAGACCGGGGCGGCGCGCACGCAGCGCGTCCAAATCGATCCCCAAAGCCGCAAGCTCTGTGCGTGACTGCGTCGTCACCAGTACGTCCGCCCAATCGGCAAGACGCGCGGCCGTATCGCGATCGGTTGCGGCGGCGAGATCGAGGCAGATGCTGCGTTTGCCGCGGTTGTAGACGGACGCGGCGCCCGGATCGGATTTGCGGAATGGATCTCCGCCCGGCGGTTCAATCCAGATGACGTCGGCGCCGTAGTCGGCCAAGAGGCCCGTTGCCTGCGGCCCGGCAGCGCCCAGAGACAAGTCCAGAACGCGCAGCCCCTCGAGCGGCCTCGCCATCGTCCTCTCCCGATCCGTTTCCCGCGACGCTGCTGTTTGTCTGTCCGCCGCGAGTTAATTGGTATACTGTTACTGGCGAATGGGCAAGGCGCGCGCAGCGGCCGCCAGGCTCAAGGTCGCGTGTAGACGCACACGCCGTCGATCCAAGTCGCAGCCACGGGCGCTTGGCCCGCCACGGCGGCCTCCACATCGCCAGCCAGGAGACAAAGATCGGCCGGAGCGCCGATCTCGACGCGCCGCGCTGCGCCCGGGAGCACCGCGGGCGCGAGATAGAGATTTAGAGCGGCTTCGATGGACACGCGCTCATCGGCCCCGACGACCGCCCCCGACGCCGAGGCGCGGGTGATTGCGGTGCGCATCGCCCGCCAGGGATCGATTGGCCCAAACGGCGCATCGGAGCTGCCGGCGATCCCGACTCCAGCCTTCGCGAAGGCCGCGCATCGATAGAGATCGCCGACCTCGTCCGCTGACGTCTCCGAGAGATAGCGATCACCCTTAGCGTCGATGAACCCTGGCTGCGTGACAACCGTAACCCCCAGACGCTGCATATCGGCGATGAGCGCGGCAGGCGTGACGCCCGCATGCTCGATGCGGTCGCCGGGCTGCGCGCCGACGTCGTCAAGCGCCGCCAGCGCAATCGTCAACTCCGCTGCCGTCACGCAATGGAACGCGACGGCGCGCCCCCAACTACGCGACTCAGCGACCAGCGCCGCAACCTCCCCGACATCCGGCAGGGCGCGCTCGTCGAGCACGATCTTGCGTGGGCCGACCGTGTAGAGCCCATCCGGGTCCGGTGCGAGCGCGCCTCCGCTCAACAGCGTCAACTTCTGCACGAGCGCGCCCGATCGCCGAGCCCTGGCGAACGCCAGCGCGGAAGCATCGTCGGTCGAGACGCTCGCATCTGTCACCCCCGTCACGCCGAAGGACGCCAACTCCCAGCTTAACGCAGTTAGGTCCGGCGGAACTGCGGCAAGCCGCGCCCGCAACCAGCGGTCCTCGCGCCACAAGAGGCCCGTGAACGCGCCGGCTTCGTCACGCTCCAACCCTGCCGGCAGATCCTCCGCGCCAAGCGCAGCGAGCGCCGCACCGTTTAGAATCCACAAGGCGCCAGTGCGGTCCTGGATGCGCACGGGCGTTGTTGGAAAAGCCGCATCGAGCAGCGGCCGCGGCGCTAGACCGGCGATCCGTTCGTCATACCCCGCAGCGCGAATCCAGGAACCCGGCGATGCAGCCCGGGCGCTCGCATCGAGCCGCGCGACGATGTCCTCCCATGAGCGCGCATCGTGCAGCGCAACCGTCGCGCGCGCGGCCGCCGTTGCAAACAGATGAATGTGGTGATCGTGAAGGCCGGGGATGAGGAGCCCGCAAGCCGCGTCGACGACTTCGATGCCGGCGTCCGACTCCGCGCCAATAGCCGCGATGCGGCCTGCCTCAATGCGCACGTTCGTCCGGCGGCCGTCCAACAGTACGACATCCCGGAGGAGGATCGACGCTTCGGTCACGGCTGGCGTCCGGCTATGAGCCCAAGCCGCGCCGCGAACCCGGCGGCGACCCGCGCCAGCGCGGCGTCGACGAGGACGCCCCCGCCTGCCTCGATGGCGCGCGTGGCCGCAACGGCCGCCATCATGCCTGTAAGGGGATCCGCCAGCGCGTCGCCAAGGAACCGCGGGGCGCCCTCGCGCCCGCGGCCAACGAGCCCGCCCGCCGCGGCGCAATCGTCGCCGAAGCCGACGCGCCCCGCCCCGCGCCCGCGCCAGCCATGCGCCGTGATCGCGATCCAGACGAGGCCCGGCCGGCGCTGCGCCAGGCGCTCAGGCGCAAGGACGCTGTCACTGAACACGCGTGGACGCGCATTCGAGATCACCACGTCGGCGCTCGCGATCAGCTCATGCGTCGCCGACCCTGGTCGGAGATCGAACGCGCTTGCGAGGCGCCGCTTCGCCCCGTTGAGCCGTGCATCAAGTGCTGGAAGCGCCGTTGTCGGATCGGGCCGCTCGGGCGGGTCGAGCTTGATGACCTCGTGCCCCTGCGCCGCAAGCATCGCGCCGCACAGCGGGCCCGCCCACAGCGACGAGAGGTCGACGACCTGCAAATGCCGACGCGGCGTTTGCGCCCTCGGCCCGATGCGGCGCACTTGCGGCATCGGATGCGTCGCGCGCGTTTCGCCGAGCGCCGCCACCGCCAGCCCAAGCTCGGTCGCTGCGGCGATAAGGCCCCGCGTCGGTCGTTGCTCGGTCGCCTCAGAGATTCGTCGCCAGCCCTGCCGATCCGGCGCAACGTCGAGAAGCGCCGCGTCGCCCAGCCAGGCCGCGACACTCTCCCAGTCGGCCGGACGCGCCAGCGTCGCCGCGATCCACCCATCTGATGTCCGAAGAATATGCGTTGCGCCCGAGCAGGAGGCGCGCCCGGGACGCGCGAGCGGGAGAACGTCGCTGCGGTCGAACGGATCGATGCTGCCGAGCGCCGCACGGGGATGGAGCCCATCCCGCGCACCGAAAGCCGCGGCGATTTCCAAGAGCGCCTCGGGGATCGCGCTCATGGCGCCGCTACCGCCGCGAAGCCGCGAAGCACGGGCGCGGTGATCCGGACACGACGCCCGCTCAACGCCAGAAACGCTGTACGTTGGCGCCCGATCGCACGGGTCAGCATGACGGCGCCGCCGGCGCCAGGGATAAGCCCCATACCAACTTCCGGCAGTTGCACGAATGTGTCTGGAGCAGCCAAACGATGCGCCGCCGCCGCGGCGACCTCGAACCCCGAGCCGATGCAGGCGCCGTGCAAGCGCACCGTGCACCGCGACCCGAGCGCCTGCACGAGGCGCGCGCACGAGCGTTCGGTACGGATGGCATGCGCGATTGCGAGATCCGTAGCGGTCCCAAACTCGTGCAGGGCGCCGCCGACGGAAAAGCACGCCCCGGCGCCTGAAATCTCGACGCTGGGACACGTTGGATCGTCCAGCGCAGCAGCCAGGGCTTCAAACAGGGCATCGCGCATCGCCGCGCTCATCGCGTTGCGCGCCCCTGGATCGTTCAAGACAATCGCGAGTCGATCGTCCGTGCGCTGAAGAGTGATCGGTCCTGCCGCACCTCGTGGAACTTCCGCCGCATCCGCCTGTGCCCGCCGCCGCCAAGCCTGAAACTCGCCGCCGGCCAGCAGGGTCGAGTACGCTAACGATTCCACATGGAGCCCATCAGACACGTCCAGGCGCTCGACGATCCGCAGCGTCTGGCACAAGATCGCCGCCGCGTGCGGAAATGTACGGACCCGTGTGGCGATCGCCTCCGCTTCGGCGTGAAGGTCGCCCCGCAGCTGCGTTTCGTGTGGAAGCGGCGTCGTATCATCGGTCAGGACGACATCGCACGCGGGCGCCACACACGCTTTGGCCCCGGCCGGACGGACGCCGACGATGATTGCCCTGGTTCTCGCCCGCAGCGCCTGCGCATCTTCAGCGATGGCGGCGTCTCCGAGATCGACGATGACGACGGGCGTATTCCCGAGCGGCGAAAATCCGATCGCCTCGAGATGATCTACGGCGCGCGGAAGACTTTGCGCCGTTGCGGGGGGCGCAGCCGGCGCCATCTTCAGGCCGACACAGCCTGGAACTCCGCCTTCAACACGCGGCGAAGCAACTTCCCAGTTTCGTTATAAGGCAGCTCGTTGCGGAACGCCCAGGTCTCCGGGGTCTTCGTCGAGCGCAAGCGCGTCCTGACGAAGTCCGCCAAACCCGCCTCCGTGACGGTCTCATCCGATCGGACGACGACCGCCGCGACCTTCTCGCCCCACTGCAGATCGTGCACGCCGAATACCGCGACATCCTGCACGCCCGGGTGGGTGCGCAGAACGTCTTCGATCTCGCCCGGAGAGATGTTTTCGCCGCCCCGAACGATCACGTCGTCCAGCCGCCCATCGATATACAGGAACCCGTCCGCATCGAGCCAGCCGGCGTCCTTCGTCGCAAACCAACCCTCAGCGTCCGTTACACGCCCTGTGCGATACTCGCCCGCCACCTGATCGCCGCGCACGTAGATTTCGCCCGCTTCACTAGCCGAGACCGCGCGGCCGTCGACGTCACGGATCTCAATCTCCACCGTCGGCAATGGCCGTCCAACCGACTGCAACCGCCGACGCACGTTATTGTCCTCCGACGCAATCGCCTCGCGATGATCCTCTGGCGACAACACCGCGATCGTCGAGCTCGTCTCCGTCAAGCCATAGGCATTGACGAAGTCGACATGCGGGAGGACGCGCAGTGCGCGCTCGATCGTCGCCGCCGGCATGCGCCCGCCGCCATAGGACAGCGCACGCAACGCCGGCAGTCGCTCCCCGCTGGACTCGATGATGTCGATGATGCGCGACAGCATCGTCGGCACGACCATGGCGTGCGTGATGCGCTCCCGCGCCGCCGTCTCCACCCAGGCCTGTGGATCGAACGCCGCCATGTAGACGAGCCGCCGGCCCGCGTAGAGATTGCTCAGTACCGCCGAAACGCCGGCGATGTGGTAGGGCGGAACGCTGACGAGTGCGGCTTCGTCCGCATCGGCTCCGAGGAACTCGACGCTTGAGATCACATAGGACGTGAGGTGCCGATGCCGCAGAATCGCAGCCTTCGGCTCGCCCGTGGTGCCACTGGTGAACAGCGTCAGCGCGATGGGATCGTCCTCGTCCTCCGGTGCGTCGAGATGGACGCCGCGCACGCAGCACAGGGCGGCGAACTCCTCCCGCACCATCACGTCAACGCCATCGATGCTCACGGCACGCGCCATCATATCGGCGTCGACCACGCCGAACGCGGGGGCCGTCCGCGCCAGAAGTTTGCGCAGATCGGCCTCGGGTAGCCGATAGTTCAGCGGCGCAATCGGCCGGCCGGCATACGCCGCGCCGAAAATGAGGGCTGGAAACTCCCAGCCGTTCATGCCGACGAAAACAGCATTCTCCGCGGGCGTTGCACGAATATGGTTCCCCACCGCCATCGCCGCGTCGCGCAACATCGACGCCGTCACTGGCGCCGACAATGGCCCGATCACGGCGCGATCGGGGTCGGCTTCGCACAGCATGTCAAGCAGCAGCGTCAAGTGCATCGGCGTCAGTCCGAGGTCGGAAGTTTCTTGGCATCCTTGAGCGTCAGCGCCCGGCCAGCGAAGGCCAATTCTCCAGGGCCGGCTTTCGCCCCAAGAACTTCAAGCCCGGTATCTTCGTCCATGTAGCGTTTGCCTACCTGGACGCCGGAGGCTCCGCCATCAATCTGCGGAGCGTCCGCCGATCCGGCCTCGGACATGCCGAGCATGACGACCCCGCCACATGTGAGCACGCCCTCAGACTTGGGCGGACGCACGACGACGATCTGCGCCGCCGACACCGCGCTTTTCAGCT
>JBMOIB010000127.1:0-8318 GCA_049317545.1 Caulobacterales bacterium
AAAGTCGGCGCCTGACCGACCTATTCCACGATCTTCGCGACGACGCCGGCGCCGACCGTGCGGCCGCCTTCGCGGATGGCGAAGCGCAGGCCCTGGTCCATGGCGATCGGCGTGATCAGGCTCACCACCATCTTCACGTTGTCGCCCGGCATGACCATTTCCACGCCCGCCGGCAGTTCCACGATCCCGGTCACGTCGGTCGTGCGGAAATAGAATTGCGGACGATAGTTCGTGAAGAACGGCGTGTGGCGGCCGCCCTCTTCCTTCGTGAGGATGTAGGCCTCGGCCTCGAACTTCTTGTGCGGCTTGATCGAGCCGGGCTTGGCGAGCACCTGGCCGCGCTCCACGCCTTCGCGATCCACGCCGCGCAGCAGCGCGCCGATGTTGTCGCCGGCCTGGCCGCTGTCGAGCAGCTTGCGGAACATTTCAACGCCCGTCACCGTCGTCTTCACGGTGTCGCGGATGCCGAGGATTTCCACTTCCTCGCCGACCTTCACGATCCCGCGCTCGACGCGGCCCGTCACCACCGTGCCGCGGCCCGAGATCGAGAACACGTCTTCGATCGGCATCAGGAACGGCTGATCGACCGGACGATCCGGTTGCGGAATATAGCTGTCCACCGCTTCCATCAGCTTCAGGATCGCCTGCTCGCCGATCTCAGGATTGCGGCCTTCAACGGCCGCGAGGCCAGAACCGCGCACGATCGGAATGTCGTCGCCGGGGAAGTTGTTGTTCGACAGAAGCTCGCGCACTTCCATCTCGACCAGTTCGAGAAGCTCGGAATCGTCGACCATGTCGACCTTGTTCAGAAACACGACCATCGCCGGAACGCCGACCTGGCGCGCCAGAAGAACGTGCTCGCGCGTCTGCGGCATCGGGCCGTCAGCCGCCGAAACCACCAGGATCGCGCCGTCCATCTGCGCCGCGCCCGTGATCATGTTCTTCACGTAGTCGGCGTGGCCGGGGCAATCGACGTGCGCGTAGTGGCGGTTCTTCGTCTCGTACTCGACGTGCGCCGTATTGATCGTAATGCCGCGCGCCTTCTCTTCCGGAGCCGCGTCGATGTCGGCATAGGCCATCGCCTTCGCCCCGCCGGCCTTCGCCAGCGTGATCGTGATCGCCGCCGTCAGCGTCGTCTTGCCGTGGTCGACGTGGCCGATCGTGCCGATATTGCAGTGCGGCTTGGTCCGCTCGAACTTTTCCTTGCCCATCGTCGTCCTCGTTCAGAGCGCCGGAAAAAGCGCCTTCATCTCCTGCGCCGCGCCGAAAGGCCCGCGCCGTCTGTGGAAAGTCGCGCCTGTTATCATCTGCGCGCGCGAGGTCAAGGCCCGCCCGACACGTTGACCAACTCTATGCTGCGACGCGGCGCGGCGGCCACGTTCGCGGCGCGGCCGTCAGGGGTCCAATGGTGGACCGACATAGCGCGCGCGGGGGCGGATCAGCACATCCGTCTCGATCTGCTCCATCGCGTGCCCCAGCCAGCCCACCGCGCGGCCAACCGCGAAAATCGCAAACGGCGCATCCTCGGGAAGGGCGAGTTGGACGGCGATGGCCGCGGTCGCGAAATCGATGTTCGCCGCCTTACCCGTTTCGCGTTCCACCTCCGCCCGCAGGGTGGCGATCATCGGACCTTCGCCCAGCCCCGCGAGGAGCGCGACCGCGCGCGGGTCACCTGCCGGATAAAGGGGATGGCCGAACCCGGGTATGGACCTTCCCTCGTCGAGCCGTGCGCGGATCGCCGCCGAAGGCCCCTGACGTTCCGCATCGCGAACAAAGGCGATGACCGCCTCCACCGCCGCGCCATGCAAGGGCCCGGACAAGGTCGACAGGCCCGCCAAAGCCGCGGCGGCAAGCGACCCGCCGGTCGATGCGGAGACCCGCGCGGCGAAAGTGGACGCGTTGAGTTCGTGATCGAGCAGCAGAACCATCGTCCGCCGAATAAGGTCGCCCTGCGCTGGGGTAAGCCCCCAGGTCGCGGCCAGACGCTCATGGATCGGTCCTGGCAGCGCGGGTTCAGCGATGGAATCCGCCATCAAATTCAGGAGATCTCCCGCTTCAGCCGCCAGCGCCGCCCGCGCCCGCCCGCGGGCGAACGGATCGCTCGCGGCGCGCGTCGCGAGCGCCGCGAAAAGCCGCGCCCGCGCAGAGCCGGGCGCCCGCGGTCCAGCATTGATCTGCAGGCTGTCTTCGCGCTTTGGAGCGACTGCAGGCGTAGTCCAAAACCAGGCGGCGGCCTCTTCGAGCGTCGCGCGCTCGGCCAACAGCGCCGCATCCCGCCCCCGATAGAAAAGTCGGCCGTGCGACACGCAGGACAAGGCCGACGCCAGGACAGGCTCGCCCCAATCCATCGAGCCCGACGCCACCTCGGCGGCTCTTCGTGGCCCGGCGCGGCGCGCCGCGAGGCGAGCAACCCCTTCGGCGTCATAGAGCGAACGCCGCGGATCGGCCGGGTCGGGCCGCGCTTCGAGCCGGCCTCGGCTCACATAGGCGTAGAGCGTCTGCGCCCGCACGCCGAGGCGCGCGATCGCCTCTTCAGCGGTCAACCAGGGCATTGTCTCGATATATTGATTATATTGCTCAAGATTGACGATACGGGTGGCATCCGTTGAGTTCAAGTCGTATTTCGCGAAGGAGGCCTCCATGGCTCATGACGGATGCGCGGTCGGCGGACTAGACGACGTGATCGCTGCGGAGACGCGCTTGTCGGCCGTCGACGGACAGCGCGGCGAATTGATCATCGCCGGCGCGCGGCTTGACGATCTGGCCGGCTTGGTTCCGTTTGAGGAAGTGACGGCGCGGCTGTTTGCAGACCTGTTCGAGTTCTGTCCGACACCGGACGAACTGCGCGCGCGGCTCGGCGGCGCCCGCGTTCTGGTATTCGAGGCGCTGCATCGGGCCGTCCCAGAACTTGCCGCGATGCCCCCGATGGACGGCCTGCGCGCGCTGATCGCTCGGCTGCCCGACGGGGACGACATCGACGCCGCCTTGACCTTGCTCGCCGCCCCAGCGGTCCTGACGCCCGCATTGATACGGATGCGTCGCGGACTTGAGCCGCTAGCGCCCGACGCGGAAGCTGGGCAGGCCGCAGATATGCTGCGCATGATGACCAGCGCCGCGCCCTCGCCCGAGGCCGCCGCGGCGCTCGACGCTTATCTCGTCACCGTCTGCGATCACGGCCTCAACGCCTCGACGTTCGCCGCCCGCGTCGTCGCATCGACCTGGGCGGGCCTCGGCTCATCTGCGATTGCGGGCTTGTCGGCCCTGAAAGGTCCGTTGCACGGCGGCGCGCCCGGTCCGGTCATCGCGATGCTCGACGGCATCGGCGCGCCGGCGCACGCCGCTGCGTGGATCGAGGCCGCGCTTGATCGCGGCGAACGGCTGATGGGATTTGGCCACCGGATCTACAAAGTGCGCGATCCGCGCGCCGACGCGTTGAAAGCCGCCGTTCAACGCCTCTCGAAGACCCAAGGGCCAGCGCCGGGACGGCTCGCGCTGGCCGAGGCCGTGGAACGCGCCGCGCTCGATACCCTGCGCCGACGCAAGCCGGATCATCCTCTGGACGTGAACGTGGAATTCTATACCGCCCTCCTTCTTGAGGCCTTGGGCTTTCCGCCCGACGCCTTCACCGCGGTGTTCGCAACCGGACGCATGGCGGGATGGTTGGCGCATGCGCGCGAGCAACGCCTGACCGGCCGGCTGATCCGCCCGCAATCGCGCTACGTTGGGCGGGCGGCGGCCGCGTAGGGGGAGTTTCTGCGCTTCCCTTTCACGTCGCCGGTTCACCCCTCATCCGTCTCGCGAGCTGCGCTCGCGATCCACCTTCTCCCACAAGGGGAGAAGGTCTGGCGGAGGTCCTTCTCCCCTTGTGGGAGAAGGTGGCGCGTTGGCGCCGGATGAGGGGTGTCAGCGCTTCGGGGCGCGCATGAAAGAGGCCATTGACCCGCGCCGGGCCCGGCGTGGACATTCGGGACGAGCGCGCACCAGACGCGCCAGAAGGAAACGCCCGCATGGCCCCGATCCCGCTCGCCCGCATCCTTGCGCATTGGGCCGCGCTGCAGCCCGACCGCGTCGCAATCGACCACCACGGCGCGCAGGTCACGTGGGCGGAACTGGATGCGCGCACCAATCGCCTCGCGCGCCATTACCAATCGCTGGGCGTCGCGCCCGACAGTTTCGTCACGATCGCCCTGCCGAACGGGATCGCGTTTTTCGAGGCCTGTTTCGCCGCCTGGAAGGCCGGCGCCACGCCGCAACCGATCTCCTCGCGTCTACCGAAACTCGAGCGGGACCAGATCGTCGAACTCGGCCAGCCCGCCCTGGTCGTCGGATGCGCACCCGACGCCTATCCCGGCCGCGCCTGTCTGCCGGAAGAGTACGCGCCCGATCCGACCATATCGGACGATCCGCTGCCCGAGATCATGGCGACTTCGCTGAAGGCGATGACCTCCGGCGGCTCGACGGGGCGACCGAAGCTCATCGTCTCGGCCGCACCGGCGGCATGGGATCCGGATGTTCCGTATCTGGAGATTCCACCGCAAGGCGTCATGCTGATCCCCGGCCCGCTCTATCACAATGGGCCGTTCCTCTGGGCCATGGTCGCGCTGTTCAAGGGCTGCACGGTTGGCGTCACGTCGCGCTTCGACGCGGAAGAAACGCTCGCCCAGATCGAACGCCTCCGCGCCGACGTGATCTACACCGTGCCGACCATGATGCGCCGCATCTGGGCGCTGCCGGAGGCGACCCGCGCGCGCTACGATCTCTCCAGCCTCAAGGCGCTGTGGCACTTGGCGGCGCCCTGCCCGGAATGGCTCAAGGAGCGCTTCATCGAATGGCTCGGCGCCGAGAAGATCTGGGAGCTCTACGGCGGCACCGAGGGCCAGGGCTCGACCACCATTCAGGGTACGGATTGGCTCGCGCGGCGCGGCTCGGTCGGACGTCCAGTGCCGACCTGCGAAATGAAGATCGTCGGGGAGAATGGGGAAACCGCGCCGCCGGGCGAGATCGGTGAGGTCTACATGCGCCCGGTCCCGGCGCCCGGCGCGAGCGCCGGACCGACCTATCGCTACATCGGCGCCACCGCCAAGGCGATCGACGGCGGCTGGGAAAGCCTCGGCGACATGGGTTGGATGGATGCGGACGGCTTCCTCTATCTCACCGATCGCCTCGCCGACATGATCCTGTGCGGCGGCGCCAACATCTATCCGGCTGAGGTCGAGGCCGCGCTCGACGCCTTCCCCGGCGTACGCTCCTCGGCCGTGATCGGTCTGCCGGACGAGGATTTGGGCAATCGCATCCACGCGATCGTCGACCGGCCCGAGGGCGCGGCGGACGAGGCTGAGTTCCTCGCCCACCTCGCCGAGCGGCTGGTGCGCTACAAGATTCCGCGCAGCATCGAGTATGTCGCCGAACCCTTGCGCGACGACGCCGGGAAAGTGCGTCGCGCAGCGCTGCGCGCGGAACGGATGGGAAAAGCAGGCTGACCGGCGCCGCTACGGCGCCGATGGACGGCGGCGGGCGCGCGCTTTAGCGTTTCCCGCATTAAGCGGCGCAAGACCGCGGGAGGATCGAAGTGATGTACGATCTGGCGATCGTCGGCGGCGGCATTGGCGGGTCGGCTCTCGCCCTGACCATGGCGCGCGCCGGCGCTCGGGTGTTGCTGCTCGAAAAATCGACCGTCTACGAGGACCGCGTCCGCGGCGAGTGGATCGCGCCCTGGGGCGTCGCCGAGACGATGCGTCTGGGCATTTACGATCTGCTCAAGGCCGCCGGAGGCCATCACCTCGCCCGCCACACGACCTATGACGAAAGCCGGTCGCCGTCCGACTCGCAGGCGCGCACGATTCCGCTCGACGTCTTTGCGCCGGGCGTGCCGGGCCCATTGTGTCTTGGCCATCCGCTGCATTGCCAGACCTTGTTCGACGCCGCGCGCGCCGCCGGCGCGGAAACCCTGCGCGGCGTCGACGTCGTCGAGGTCGCTCTGGGCGACCGCCCGCACGTCACCTTCATGCACGACGGCGTGCGCCAGACGGCGGCGGCGCGGCTGATCGTCGGCGCCGAAGGCCGGCAGTCGCCGGTGCGCGAAGCCGCGGGCCTTCCACTTCACCAGGACCCGCCGCACCATTGGTTCGCCGGTCTCCTCGTCGAGGGCGTGCGCGACTGGGACGCCGCGCGTCAGGCGATCGGAACGGAGGGCGATTTCGGCTTCCTCGCCTTCCCGCAAGGCGGCGACCGCGTGCGCGTGTACGGCGGCTACGCCTTGGCCGAGCGCGGCCGCTTCCTGGGCCCGGACGGCGCCCGCCGCTTCCTCGACGCCTTCCGCGTCCGCTGCGCGCCCGACACCGAAGCGATCGCCGACGGAGTCCCGGCCGGCCCACTGCACGCCTATTTCAACAACGACAGCTGGACCGATGCGCCGTATGCGCAGGGCGGCGTCCTGGTCGGCGACGCGGCGGGCTGGAACGACCCGATCAACGGCCTCGGCTTGTCGATCACCTACCGCGATGTGCGGATCGTCTCCGACATCCTCAAGGCGACGGCGCCCGGCGCCGCGCCCGACTTTCGTCCGTACGCGGAGGAGCGTGCGGAACGCATGCGCCGGCTTCGCTTCGCCGGCCAGATCCAGGCCGCGCTCGACATGGAATTCGGGGATGCGGCGCGGGCGCGCCGGCGCTCCTATCACGAGCGCAGCGCGGTAGATCCCTCGCTCGGCCTGCACGGCGTGGCGATCCTCGCAGGCCCCGAGAACGCCCCGGCCGAAGCCTTCACTGAAGCCCAGCGTCAAAGGATCCTCGTGGGATGAGCGCGATCGACATCGTCCGTTTCAACGCCGACTGGCTCGCCGCCTGGACGCGCAAGGATGTGCCCGCACTGCTCGGCTTCTATGCCGACGACGCCGTCTACAAGGATCCGCAGACCGCCGGCGGGATCCAGGGCCGCGCCGCACTCGAGGCCTATCTCACCCAGCTGTTCGCCGCGACGCCGCCGATCGCCTATGCGCCGGAGACCGTCTGGGCGATCGAAGGCGGGTTCTGCGGCCGCTGGTTCGCATCGATCGGCGACAGCGGTGAAAGCGGCCGCATGCGCGGCTTCGACCTCGTCCTGCTCAAGGAGGACCGGATCACCTACAACGAGGTGTACGTCCACCAATTGCCGGGCGCGGCATGAGCCCCGACATTCGTCCTCCCGGCGCAATCGACGCGCCCTGGCTCGAAGCGGTGCTCGCCGCCGGCGGCGTCGAGGCCCGCCTCGCGTCGTTCACGGCGCAGAAGGTCGGCACCGGCCAGATCGGCGATTGTGTGCGCTTCACGCTCGCCTACCAATCGGCGCCGCCAGGGGCGCCGGCGACGCTGGTCGGCAAATTCCCGAGTTCTGGCGAAGAGAGCCGCGCGGCGGGCGTATCGCTCGGCAATTACCATCGCGAAGTGAAATTCTATCAGCTGTTGCAGAGCCGTGCGCGCATCGCGACCCCGCGTTGCTGGTTCGCGGCGGTGGACGAGACCACCCACGATTTCGTGTTGATGATGAACGATCTGGCGCCGGCGTCGCAGGGCGATCAGCTCGCCGGAGTGGACGCGGGGGCTGCCGCGGTCGCGCTGACCGAGGCCGCCAAATTGCACGCCGCCTTCTGGGCGGACGACAGCCTCGACGCCTACGCCTGGGTGAGCGGCACGACGCACGCGCCGAACCCCATCAGCCCGGACCTGCTCGCGACGCTATGGGCCGGCTTCGTCGACCGCTACGGCCCGCGCGTCAGCCCCAGGGCGCACCGCATCGGCGCGGCGATGGCGGCGAACCTTCAAGGCTATGATGCGTTGCGCGCCGGTCCGCGTTCGTTGATCCATTGCGACTTCCGACCGGACAACATGATGTTCGACGACCGTTCGACCCCGCAACGCGTGACGATCGTCGATTGGCAATCCTTCGCCTATGGACCTGCGGCGTCCGACGTCGGCTATTTCATCGCCGGGGCGCTCGCGCCGGACCTGCGCCGTGCGCACGAGCATGAATTGATCGACCTCTACCTCGCCGAACTGGCCCGCCAGGGCGGCGGCCCCTACGACCGTGAGTCCTTCACCCGCCATTACGTCGCCGGCGCCTACCAGCACTTCCTGACCGCCTATTTCGCCGCCATGGTCGTGACGCAAACGCCGCGCGGCGACGACATGTTTTTCAAGATGCTCGACGGCGCGGTCGATCTGATCTTCGACTACGGGGCGCAGGACTGGATCGGCTAAAGGGGGGCTTGGAGCGGGTAAGGGGAATCGAACCCCTGTCACTAGTTTGGAAGACTAGAGCTCTACCATTGAGCTATACCCGCA
>JBMOIB010000128.1:0-8257 GCA_049317545.1 Caulobacterales bacterium
GCGCCATCACGCGCCCTCCTCTCGAAATGGGCGCGACAGCAGCGCCTCGATTGCATCGTCGACGCTGAGCGCGCCGGCCAAAACAGCATCGACCGCCGCGCAGATCGGCATATCGACGCCTTCCCGCTCGGCCAATGCGACGATCGCCGGCGCACTCGACGCGCCCTCCGCGACGCTGCGCCGGTCGGCCAGAACTTCGGCGGCGGCGCGGCCCTGGCCGAGCGCGGCGCCAAGCGACGTGTTGCGCGAGGCGAGGCTGGCGCAGGTCAAAACGAGGTCGCCGAGGCCGCACAGACCATTCAGCGTCTCCTGGCGGGCGCCGAGCGCGCGGCCGAGCCGCGACATCTCCGCAAAGCCGCGCGTGATGAGCGCGGCGCGCGCGCCGTCGCCTAGGCGGCGGCCCTCGGCGATGCCGCAGGCGATGGCGATGACGTTTTTGACGGCGCCGCCGATCTCGGCCCCGATGAGGTCATCGGTCAGATAGGGCCGAAACCGCGGCCGGCCGATGAGCGCGACGAGCCGGCGGCCGACGTCGGCGTCGACGCAGGCGATCGTCGTGGCGGTCGGCAGACCGCGCACGACGTCCTTGGCGAATCCGGGGCCGGACAGCACCGCGGCGATCGCGGCCGGCGCTTCGGCCGCCAGCACCTGCGTCATCAAGGCGAGGCTGCCCTGCTCAACACCCTTGGCGCACAGGACGACCGGCGCGCCGGCCGGCAGGTCCGGCGCAAGCCTGCGCAGCGTGGCGCGCACGTGCTGTGCGGGATTGGCGATCAGCACCGCATCGGCGTCTGCGGCGGCGGCGGCGAGGTCAGTCGTGGCGTGAATCTGGGGCGAAAGCGGCGCATCCGGCAGGAACGCCGAATTGACCCTATATGAGGAGATGTCGGCGGCGACCTCCGGCTCGAAGCACCACAGCGCGACATCCAGGCCGCCCGACGCCGCGACCTGGGCCAGCGCCGTGCCCCAGGCCCCGGCGCCAATGATCGCCACTTTTGCCGTGGAACCGCCTAAATTCTTCATTGATCGTTCAATAGACAGGGCTTATTCTCAACAGATGGACGAGAAGACCGCCACCCGCGAACGCATCCTTCACGCGGCCATGCACCGGATCAAGCACTACGGCTATGGGAAAACCACCATGGCCGAGATCGCCGCCGATTGCGGGATGAGTCCCGGCAACATTTATCGATTCTTCGAAGCCAAGATCGACATCGCCGAGGCGATGGCGCGGATGCATTACGCCGAGCAGCAGTTCGAACTGGCGGCGATCGCGCGTCGCAAGGACATGACGGTGGATCAGCGTCTGCGCGAGATCCTCTTCAAGCGCATGCGCGACAACTTCCACCTTGTTGCTGAAAACGCAAAGATTCTTGAAGTCGCTGAAGTGCTCCATATCGAGCGCCCCCTGTTCGCCAACGAACAACTTGCGCACGAGCGCGTGTTTCTGGCTGCGCTTCTCGAAGAGGGCGCCGAGCAAGGCTTGTTCGCGCCGGCGCAAAGCTACGAGTTCGTCGCTGAAATGCTGCAAAGCGCCACCGCGAAGTTCTCCTTCCCGCAATTGTTCTCGTCGCTGACGCTCGCCAAGCTCGAACGCGAACTCAGCGGCGTGCTCGACCTGGTGTTCCAGGGCCTGTTCGCCCGCCCGGCCTGAACGCCGCGCCGCCTGTGCTGGCGGCGCCCTTCGCTCTCCTCCTCCAGCCTCCCGATTGAATTGCGCTGCCGAAGCGTCGGCCCCCGTGCACTTGCGCCGCATCGGGCGCCGCGCCGTCGTTTCGCGCCCGCGGAAGAATTGCTGAATAGAAATCATTTTATTCATTGCACTCCAATCAGGGCTGTGGCATAAGGAGGTCATGGCGAGGGTTCGCCGCTGGAGATGAAGACATGACCGACGCCCGCTCCCCTCTGTTCCGCGTGATTGCGCTGGCGCTCGGCGCCCTGATCGTCGCCGCGGCGTCAGCCCCGGTCCTGACGCTCGCGCAAGCTGTGATGGCCTGACCCTCGCCGCGCCCCTTTTTCCTCTTCGCCTGACGGAGACTAGAAATGACCGCTCGCACCGCCGCCCGCGCCTTCCACCAATTCGGCAACATGCTGCTCGCGATCGCCGCGCTGGGCTTTGTCGCCCTGCCGCTGGTCGAGGTCGCCAAGCTGGTTCTTTGACGTTCGCTTACGGCGCCATGCCTCTCTCCCCGGCGCCAAACTGACGGGCGCGGAGGTCTCCTCCGCGCCCTTTTTCTTGGTCTATTACCTATGCAATACTGCATGGCTGGGCTGCCTCAATGGGCCTAGCGGGATGGATGACGAGGCGTCATTTGTAGGTCGTCTTGTTTCGCACCTGCGAAATGACCGACCAATAGAATGTAGGAGGCTCCCATGCCGAACTCACAACCCACGGGCACGTTTCGTCTGTTCACCATCGCTGTCGCGATTGTCCTGGTCGCCGCAGCCGCGGTTCCCATGCTGTCGCTGGCCGCGAAAGTGATGGTCTAATCGTCGACTGAAGAGTGTGACGTGCGTCTGGGGGCCTGGTCCGCAAGGATCAGGCCTTCGCGTTTTCAGCGCTCCACGCAAAGCTCAACCAGAAATCTTCGAAATCGCGATGCATCACGTTCCTTGAACGACGGGTCGCGCACCGCCGGGCGACCTCAGGCCTTCGCGCCTTTGCGACCGGGCTTGTGCATCGGCTGAGCGTCCGCCGCCGCCTGATCGAGCGGCCAACGCGCCCGCGCCGGGGCGTCCATGGGATCGACCAGACCGCGCCGCAATCTTTCCGCACCTGCGAGAGCGATCATCGCCGCATTGTCGGTACAATAGCGCAATGGCGGCGCCGAGAAGCTCAAGCCATGCGATTCTGCAAGCGCCGCCAGCGCCCCGCGAATGGCCTGGTTCGCAGCCACCCCGCCGGCGACGACCAGTCGCGCAGGCGCGTCGGCCATGGCGATGGCGGCGCGCGTCCGATCGACCAGGATGTCGACGACCGCAGCTTGAAACGAGGCCGCCAGATCATCGACGTCGGCCGACCCGAGCGGCGCCAGCGCCGCGGCTTCCCGGGCCGTCGCCGTCTTCAGCCCGGCGAAGCTCAGGTCGCAGCCCGCCCTTCCGACCAGCGGACGCGGCAACGCAAATCGCCTGGCGTCCCCGCGCCGGGCCGCGACCTCGACATGGGGACCGCCGGGAAATCCCAAGCCCAAAACCTTGGCCGTCTTGTCGAACGCCTCGCCGGCCGCATCGTCGATCGTGGAACCCAGCCGGCGATAGCGCCCGACATCCTCGACGGCCAGGAATTGGCAGTGCCCGCCCGAAGCCAAAAGGAGCAAGTAGGGAAACGGCGTCGGACCGGCGAGCCGCGGCGACAGCGCATGGCCCTCCAGGTGGTTGACCGCGATCAACGGCTTGTCGTGCGCCAGCGCCACCGCCTTGCCGGCCAGGAGCCCGACCATGACGCCGCCGATCAGCCCGGGGCCGGCGGTTGCTGCGACGCCGTCCAGGGCCGCGAACTCAAGGCCCGCTTCGCCCATCGCCGCCGCGATCGCGTGATCGACCTTCTCGACGTGCGCGCGCGCCGCGATTTCCGGCACCACGCCCAGGTACGGCGCATGCGCCTCGATCTGCGACCACACCACGTCCGACAAGACCTCGACCGCGCCGTCCCCGCCGAGCCGCACGACCGAAGCTGCGGTTTCGTCGCAGCTCGTCTCGATTCCCAGGACGACGAGGCTTGGCATAGGGTGTTCCATCGTGCGGGCTAGATCGCCCTTTTCGGACTAAAAGCAACGCTCATGACGACCATGTTTCGGATCGGCGCACGCGGATCGCCGCTGTCGCTGACGCAAACCGGCCTTGTGCAGGCTGCGCTCGCCGCCAGCCTCGGGGTCAGCGTCGACGCCGTGCCCATCCAGCCGATCATCACCACCGGCGACCGCATCACCGACCGCCGCCTGCAGGACGCCGGCGGCAAGGGCCTCTTCACCAAGGAACTCGACGAGGCCCTGCTCGACGGGCGGATCGACTTCGCCGTGCATTCCTTGAAGGACCTGCCGACGAAGTTGCCGAACGGAATCGCGCTGGTCGCGACGCCGGCGCGTGAAGACGCGCGCGACGCGTTCATCTGCCGTATCGCAGAACGGATCGAGGATCTGCCGATCGGCGCCAAGGTCGGCACCGCGAGCCTGCGCCGCCAGGCCCAGGTGCTGCACAAGCGCCCGGACCTGATCGTGGAGACGCTCCGCGGGAACGTCGACACGCGCCTGCGCAAGCTCGAAGAGGGCGTGGTCGACGCAACCTTCCTGGCGCTCTCGGGGCTCAAACGGCTTGGCCTTGCCCGCCATGTGACCTCGCTGGTCGATCCGATCGAAATGCCGCCGGCCGCCGGCCAGGGCGCGCTCGCCATCACCGCGCGGACCGACGATGCGCGCACGCTCGAGGCGCTCGCCGCCTTGAATGACGCAGCAACCTTTGCCGCGGTGGCGGCGGAGCGCGCGTTCCTCTCGGCGCTCGATGGCTCTTGCCGGACGCCGATCGCCGCGCATGCCGAAGTCCGCGGCGGCGAACTGACGTTCCTCGGCGAGGCGCTGACCGCCGATGGGCGGCGGCGTTGGCGGCGCGAGGCCTCCGGCGTGGTGCGCGACGCCGAAGCGATCGGCCATGCCGAAGGGCTCTCGATCCGCGCCGAAGCGGGCGACGCGCTGTCGTTCGACGCCTGATGCGGCGCGTGCTCGTCACGCGCGCGGCTCCCGGCGCGGCGCAAACCGCCGCACGACTTGCAGCGCTCGGCTACGCGCCAGTGTTGGCCCCAATGCAGACGATCGCCGCCGTTGCGCATGATCCTAGCCCCGCAGAAGGCGCGGGCGCCCTCGCCTTCACCAGCGCCGCCGGCGCGCGGCATTGGCGCGGGCGCACCGACCTGCCCGCGTATTGCGTTGGCGACGCCACGGCGGACGCCGCGCGCGCAGCCGGCTTTCGCGACGTGCGCTCCGCCGCCGGCGACGGCGCAGCCCTGGTGCGCCTGGTCGCGGCGGCGGCGCGCCCCGATGACGTCGTCGTGCATGTGCGCGGCGAAGAGGTCGCCGCGGACGTCGCGGGCGATCTCGTCCGGCTGGGACGTCCTGCCGCGGCGATCGTCGTTTATCGCGCCGAAGACGCCGGAACGCCGCCGCTCGAGAGGCTCACGGATCTGCACGCCGCATTATTCCACAGTCCGGCGGGGGCGGGGATTTTCAGCCGAATCGCCCCGCCCGATCTCGATTTGCGCGGCGCACGCGCGCTCGCACTGAGCCCGGCGGTCGCGGCGCGGCTCATGGCGCACCGATGGAAATCTGTTGAAATCGCTGAAAGCCCACAAGAATCGGCTTTGCTGAGTGTTCTTACCGCTGCGCAGGGTTGAGCCGGAGGCCCGGCTGTCAGTAAGACATACGAGTCGCGCCTGCTTCGGCGGAGCGACGACAGCGGGGATTTCATGAACGGCAGCGATTCGGCAGAACGCGCGCGCGCCGAGCCCATCGACGCGGATTTTGCGCCAGCGGCGCGTGGGGCGCGCAGGAACGACGGCGTCGGCCTCGGCACGGTGGTCACCGCGTCGGTCCTCGCCGCAGTGAGCGGGGCCGCGCTTGGCGCGCTCCTGCCGCGGGCGCCGGGCGTCGCCGCGCTGATCGATCAGGCCGCGCCCGACAATCTCAGCGCCCTGCGCACGGACCTCGCCCGCGTACGCACGTCGGTCGAGACCGCGAGCGTCGAGGGCGCGCTGCCCAGTCGCGCCGAAATGGCGACGGCGCAGGCCGCGCTCGCCGACATCGAGAAGAAGCTCGGCCGCTATGAGCAAGGCCTGCAATTGCTTGCGGGCGGGCCGGCCGAATTTGAGCCGCTCCGCCGGCGTCTTGCGGCGATCGAGGCGGTGCCGGCCGAAGGTGCGACGCCGCTGCAGGTCGGCCGCGCAGTCGCGGCGCTGCAGACCCGGATGGCCAATGTCGAGGAGATCACCTCAAAGGGCGCGGCGTTCGAAGCCGCCGCCGCGTTCGGCGATCCCGCGCAACTCACGCAACGCATTCAGACGCTGCAGACCGGGCTGAAGGACGTCCAGGACAGAATCGGCTCCGCCGCCAGCGCCGCCGAACTCCAGATGATCGCGCAGCAGGTCATCAGCCTGCAGGTCGGCTTCGAGAAGGTGGCCAAGGACGCCGAGCGGGCGAGCAAGGCCGCCGCCGCCGCCTACGCCGTTTCGGCCGCAACCGACGCGGCGCGCGCGGCGGGCCCGTTCGAGCCGGCCTATGCCGCCCTCGCCGTGCTCCTGCCCGGCGACCCGAACGTCGCCGCGCTCGCCCCCTACGCCAAATCCGGCGCGCCGACGTCCGGCGAGCTGCGCGAGGATTTCCGCACCCTGGAAGTCGAGATCGTCCGCGCGGCGCGCATGAGCGACACCGGCGGCGGCGCCTGGGGCCAGTTCCAGGCGTGGTTGGCGCAATTCGTCGTCGTGCGCCGATTGGACGACGCCGGCGCCTCGACGACGGCGGTGGTCGAACGCGCGGCCAAACGGATCGCCGCCGAGGACCTCGCCGGCGGCGTCGCGGAACTGGAGAAGCTGACCGGCGCCGCGGCCAAGATCGCCGCGCCCTGGCTCACGCAGGCCCGCGCACGGCTCGAGATCGACGGCCGGCTCGCCAAGATTCGCGCGCAACTCGCAGCGCAGGGGAGCTGAGCGATGGTCCGTCTTGCGCTTGGGATCCTCATCGCCGTCGGCGCGGCCCTGCTGGTCATGTCGATCGGCGACCAGGGCCGCATCCAGATCGATTGGGGCGGCTGGCAAATCCAGATGACGGCGCTGTTCGGCGCCGTCCTGTTTGCGGCCTTCTTGGCCGTCTTCATGCCGACGATCCGGTTTCTGAGCGTCGTCATGGATGCGCCGGGCCGGTGGGGCAAAGCCAGCGAGCGCAATCGCGTCAAGCGCGGCCAAGAGGCCCTGGCGCTCGGCCTGATCGCCGCCGAAGCGGGCGAGTTCGAGGAAGCGCGCAAGCAGGCCGCGCGCGGCGCGGAACTCATCGAGGAGCCGCGGCTCGCGGGTCTCCTTGAGGCGCGCGCTGCGGAAGTTTCCGGCGACACGGCCGCCGCCGAGCGCGCCTATTCCGGCATGCTCACGCACGAGGACACCGAGCTGCTCGGCCGCAAGGGCTTGTTGCAGGCGGCGCTCAAGCGCGGCGATCGCGCGGCGGCCCTGCAGCACGCCGAAGCTGCGATGAAGATCGCCAAGAGCGCCGAATGGCCGTTCAAATCGCTGTTCGAACTGCGCGTTCAGGCCGCCGATTGGGAAGGCGCGCTCGATGCGCTCGAGGACGGCGAGCGCAAGCGCTTCGTCGAACCGAAGGTGGCGACGCGCCGCCGCGCCGTTTTGTTGACCGCAGCCGCCGCCCAGGCCGAACGCCTGCGCCGCCCGGAAAAGGCCGACGACATGGCCGAAAAGGCGCTGCGCCTGGCGCCGGGCTTTGCGCCGGCCGCGGCGTTGGCCGCCCGCCTGCTCGCCGCCGAGGGCAAGACCTGGAAGGCGCAGAGCGTGCTCGAAGAGGCCTGGGAGCACGCGCCGCATCCGGCCATCGCCCACGCCTATCGCGACCTGAAAAGCGACGAGCCGCGCCCCGAGCGCGCCAAGCGGATGGCGGGCCTCGTCGAACTCAAGCCCGAGCATCGCGAAAGCAAGATCATCGCGGCCGAACTGGCGATGGAGCGCATGGATTGGGCCGCGGCCCAGGACGCGCTCGATCATGCGTATCGGGAAAATCCGTCTTCGCGCATCTGCGCGCTCTACGCCGCCCTTTCGCGCGGCCGCGGCGACGAGAATGCCGCCCGCCAATGGCTGGCGCAGGCGGCGGTGGCGCCGCGCGAAGCCGACTGGTCCGACCTCGACCCGGAAGGCCCGGCGTTCCTCTACGAAGACGCCGATTGGGCGCGGCTCGTCTATGCGTTCGGCGACGCCGGCCAGCTGATCCATCCGCGTCTGGAGCGCGGCGGCCGCGACGCTGGCGCAGGCTCAGTGCTCGCCTTGCCGCCGGCGGCCCGTACGACCATCCACGACGCCGAACACGCGACCGTCTCGAACCCGGCGACCGGCGCGACCCCAGGGGCCGCTGCTTAGCGCGCGCCAATAGCCGCACGACGCGCGGCGTCTGCGGGTTCGGATAGGGACAAGGCGGAGCGTCTAGGCCCTCGGCCGAATTAGTTTTGGTTTGGGGGTTAGGCTTTCGCCGCTCCGCCTTGTTCGACGCGCCGGTTT
>JBMOIB010000129.1:0-8185 GCA_049317545.1 Caulobacterales bacterium
GGTGGGTCGGCGGCGACAGCCAGCTCTGTTTCCCGGGTCAGCGCGCGTGGGATCGACCGATCAGCGAGAACACGATCGCCGTGGCGTTGCGAACGATGGGCTTCGGCAAGGAGGAGATGAGCGCGCACGGGTTTCGAGCGCTCGCCTCTACCCTGCTGCACGAGCGGTCGAACTACTCGTCGGAAACGATCGAACGCGCGCTCGGACACCAGGACGCGAATGCGATCAGGCGTGCGTATGCCCGCGGCGCGCACTGGGAGGAGCGCGTGACGCTGATGCAGTGGTGGGCGGATTACTTGGATGGGCTGAGGGCGGATGCGGCGAGTGGGCCCGCAGGGGAAATGGCAAGTCGTCGGCGTTTAGCGGTTGCAGGTTAACGCGCGTCCCCACGATCGCGCGCTCCGACGCTCGCGTTCTGGTCCGCAGCGCGGATATATAAGCAAGCCAGAAGGGACAATGGGCTGTGCTGTGATGCAACGGCAGCTGAGCCCCAAATGGGACATTCGCGCTGGCGCGCACGTCGGGCGCGTTTTGGCCCATAATTGCCGTTCGTCAGACAAGCTTGGGGAGGCCTGACAATCCTTGGTAAGTTCACCTGTGCCGCGACAAAGATTGACTGCAACAGGGCCTTGAGGATTAAACGAGCCGTGCGTCAGGAACCGACCTCCTCAATGCAAGAAGCAGATCCCTTGTTCGAGGATTGGCGTCGCGGAGATGACGCGACCGGTGCAGCGCTTTTCGCCGAAGTGTACCCTGAGCTCTTGCGCTATGCTCATAATCTTGTTCGGCGCGAGCAACGGCCAGTCTCGCTCGCGACGGGAGACCTCGCAAACGAGGCGCTCCTCCGCGTACTGAAGTATGACAGGCTCTCGTTGAACGACCGCGCGCATCTCGTCGCCCTGACGAAACGCGTGATGACCCATGTAATGACCGATCTCGCCAGAAACCGCAGCCGCCGGGGTGTACGGACAACGCTGAGCGAAACCTCTCAGGTGACCGTCGATGAGGACGGTCTCAGGGTTCAGGAATCGCTGATCCGACTGAAGGCGGTCAACACACGTTTGTACAACGTCGCCGTACTGCGCCACGTTTTTGGCTTCAGCAAACACGAAGCCGCCGAGTTTCTGGGGAGCTCACCATCAACTGTGACGAGGGACTGGACCTTGGCGCGCGCCTGGCTGTTTGACGCTATCATGGCCGACGATGAGTGAGGAATTGGGCATCGAACGCCGCGCTCTGGAACTCGCAGCTGAAGCCCTGGAGCTGCCGGAGGCCGAGCGTCAAAGCTTTCTGAGCCGACAGAGCGGCGATGACGAGCGCATCCGTTCACGCGCGCAGTCAATTTTGGCCGCAAGGCCGAAGGACGATTTCCTGCGGACTGGCGGCGCGTCCATCTGGGCGGGAAAAGTCGACAGACCCGACCGGATCGGGAGCTATCTCATCGAAGACATCATCGATGCAGGCGGCATGGGCATTGTCTATCGCGGACGCAGCACCAACCCCGAATTCGACCATGTCGTGGCGATCAAGATCGTTCCGATGGAGCGGACTTCAGACCGCCTCACGGAACGCTTGCGCGTTGAACGGCGTACGCTAGCGCGCCTGAAGCACGCCCACATCGCCCAGTTCTATGATGGCGGTGAGACCGCCGATGGTTTGCCCTACATCGTGATGGAGTTCGTGCCTGGCCTGCCGCTGGGCGCGTATCTGTCCTCCAAGGATGTGTCGCTCCCGGAGCGGCTTCGCATCTTCCAGGAAGTCTGCGAGGCCGTGGCTTACGCGCACCGCAACCTGATCATTCACCGGGATATCTCCCCCGCCAACATCATCGTAAACGATGATGGGCGCGCCAAGCTGATCGACTTCGGCATCTCCCATGACATCAGCGACCGTGGCGATCTGGGCACTGCTTTGCCCCGCCACACCAATACTGCTCGCTATGCAGCGCCCGAACGTATCGAGGTTGCGCTCGCCTCGACGGTGACCGACATCTATTCGCTCGGGGTCGTTCTTTCCGAACTGACCGCCGGCATTTCGGCGCCCAGGCGCCGCGACCTCGACGCGATCGCCGCCAAGGCGTGTGCGTCAGCTCCCGAGGCGCGCTACCAGACTGCAGAGGCCTTGTCGGCAGACCTGCGCGCCTATTCTGAGGGTAGACTGGTCGAAGCCGTTAATGGCGGAACCATCTATGCGTTGTCGCGCGCCATAGGCCGCCGTCCTATCGCGAGTCTCGCCGGTGGACTTGCGCTCGTCGCAATCATCGGCGCCAGCGTCGTCTCCTCGTTGTTTTACCTGAGGGCGGACCGGGCCGAAGCCGAAGCAGTGAAACGGTTCGATGAGGTGCGCGGCATTGCGAGCTTCATGATGTTCGATCTTGCAGATGATGTCTCGCAGCTCGACAATTCGCTGCAAGCGCGCCGCAACCTGTATACGCGCTCTCTGGCCTACCTGGACGCGTTGGCGCTGACGTCCGATCCATCGCCGCAGCTGACGATCGAACTCGCGCTGGGTTATGTGCGCCTGTCCGATATCGCCGGCAATCCCGCGACTCTCAATCTTGGCGACCGCGACCAGGCCAAGGCGCTGCTTGCAAAGGCCGAGGCGATACTGGGCCAGTTGCCTGCACAGGAAGCGGGATCGGCGGCTGCGCTGCGCGCGCGGTTTCAGATTGTCGGAAAGCAGGCGGGATTGCTGGCGTTTGGCGCCGGCGAACAGGACGCCGCGTTGATGCTGTTCGGAAAGGCGATCAGCCTTGGCGAACAGCTGATGAGAGGTGATGGTTTCACAACCGCCGACCGAAAACTGCTGGCGCAACTCAAGGTGCAGAACGGCCAGATACTTGGCGCGAGAGAGCGATTTGCCGAGGCGCGCGCCTCGATCAATGACGGGATTGAACTTCTTGAGTTGCTGAGCGCCGAGCCATCGCGGGTTAGCGAGGAATGGAAGGGTCTGCTGGGCTGGGCGACGGTGTCCTTGGGCGAGGCGATTTCACGCGAGGCGACCGCGACGGAAAGGTTCGACTATGCGGACGCGGCGCTCGCATTTGATCGCGGAGTCGAAATGCTGCGCGAGGCCAACGCCGCACCCGCACCTCATCCCTTGAACAGGCTACATCTTGTCACCGGACTTTTGAAACGCGCCAACACGGTTTGTGACATTCCAGACCGCGTGTCCGGCGGCTTGGAGGATTTGCGCGAAGCGAAGCAACTCGCCCAAGCCATGCAGCGCGATGAGCCTGGCAACGACTCGCTGCGTGAACGCCTCGGGCATATCACCACACAACAAGTCTACTGCTTCCAAGTCGGCGGCCGAGTCGACGAGGCGGTGCGCACTGGAGAAGAGGCGGTCAAAACGAGGCTTGCCTATCTTCAATTGTACCCGAAGAACATGGCCGCTTTGCGCGATGCGCTGAACGCGTTAACCGTCGTCGTTGATCTGCGCCGCCAGATCGGAGATGTGACGGCGTCCTGCCGTCATGCGCGTCGCGGCATCGAGGTGTTTGAACGACTGAGTCCGAGTTTGCAGACGCAATTGGCCGGGGAGAGAGACTGGCTTGACGACATAGTCGGTTCTTGTCCGCCTGCTGGAAACTGAACCACAGGCAGGCCGTACGCATCCGGGGCGGTTCTGGTCACGTCCGAGCACAAGTCTTGGGCTACGGTCGTGGTGACAGCCTCACTCAAGCGTTCCAGATTTGGGTCGTCGTCGTCCGTGTCGACGTGCCGGGTGAGGGTGCGTTCGCAAGGCTCTGCTTTGCCAGCGCTGACGATGCGACCTCGTCGTCGACTAAGAATTCATGCGGCTGATGAGCCAGAACCCCCTCCGGGAGCGCTTCCTATTGTGTGAGAGCTCGGCGCTCGGGTCGCGGGAGGTCAATTTGGGCTACAGATGCTATCAGTGCGGATATCAGATTGATTTCGTCCCCCAGGGCCCGTGCCGGGGGTGTGGCAAGCTGAACACCTATGTCGAGCAGGAGCCAGCGCGACGATCACCTCGTTCCCCGCTGAAGCCGGCCGCGGCTCCCTCGGCCTCGTCCATGTCTGCGTCATCGAATGCAACCTCAGCGGCGGCGTCTCAATCCTCGGGCGCGTCGAGCCCGATCGACGTCTGGATCGCTGTCGCCGGCGCCGCTCTCGGCCTCTATTTCGGCATCCAACATGCCCCGGGAAACGGCTGGGCGATCCTTGTCCTGTGCGTCGCAGGCGCCGGGCTGGCCTGGCAGTTTCGAAAGGCGGTCAAGGTTTTGGCCCTCATTGGAATAATGGGCGTCGCCGTCTACGCTCTGTACACGGCCAATCGCTGAAGCCTCCCGAGAGCGCGCAGCGTCGATCTGCCAGCCCGAACGACCCGCCTTGCCGCGTGAGTGCGGGCTGCACGGTTTTTTTCGGGAGGCCGTGAGCCAGTTTGCGCCTGCTGAACGCTCTACATGGCGGGACCCGCGTGTCCGGGGGCCGTGCCTTCAGGCTGGCTGCCACACGATCCCCTAGCGAGAAAAGCTCATGATCACCAGAACGATTCAGTTGAGGGGCAAGCGGCAAATGAGAACGATGTTTCCGGCAGTACTCCTCGGACTGGCGCTCATTGCGCTTCCAGCCAGCGCCCAGTCACCCCTGGGCGGCCTTTTGGAAAAAGCAAAGCGGGCGGCGGAAGAAAGAGTCGTGAAGGAGGTTGATAAGCTAACGAAATCTACTCCGGACAAGCCGGAGGCCAGCCCGGAAAAAGCATCAAGCCCAGAAAAAACAGAAGATCAGAAAAAGTCAGAGACGCCGACAGATGCGCCGAAAGGCTCGGTGAAGCAGTTTGTATCAGCCGATGATTTCCCCAAAGACGGCCGGGAATACAAAATAAAGCTAAGGAGTCTTGCCAAAGCTTGCAAGGAAGGGGGCGCCAAATGCTTCAATTCGTGCTCGCTTGCCGCCTCGCATAGTCCTGGTTACGGACCTGGATCTGAGAGTGAACGTGAATGCGTGGACGGCTATAACGCGATGATGTCGGGCGCGGGCGGATCCTCTAAGGACAAATCCTCCCCCGCAACGTCGCCGGCAAAGGCGAGCTCAACGTCGTCAACATCCCAGATCGCAAGCAAGCCCAGTCAGCTGGCGTCGAGCTCAAAGGATCCTGTCGTCCAACACTGCTACGGCGACAGGCTCATGAGCAAACTCTACGACTGCGGATGTGTCGAAGGTGTCATCCCTTCGATCAGGGCTGAACTTGCGGAGACGAGGCGAGCTCACAATATCGCTTACGTTCCTCGGGCAGAGCTCTATTTGAAATCGGCCAAGGAAGGCCGATCGAAGGCGACGACTCCGCAGCAAATCAAACGAGCCGACGAAAGAATCGCAGAGCTCGAACGCCAGATTCGGGCGGCGCCGGAAAAGGTTGATCCCGCATCTATCGGCAAGGAAGAAGTCTTGCTGGAGTTCGGCTCGTCCGGGAAGGCAATGTGCCGGGTGTCAGAGGGAATCTACCAGGACGAGCTTGCGAGTTGTCTGGAGGGAGCGAGCAGTATGGGGGGCTTGATGGACGGCAAGGACCCGAAGAAAGTCTGCGCCTGTTCCGCGAAAAGGGTCGCGACCGATTGGTCAGCGGCCAAGCTCAGCGTTTATACTCAGGAGTCGATTATCTACGCGCGAACCCAAGCAAGATATGCCTGCAGCCGATGAGCATCTTCGGTTTCGGACGCAGGTTAGGATCAGTCCGCGTTGAAACGATCTGCCCTTTGTTATTTATTCCGACAGGGTTGAGAAGGCAGATTGCTGGAACGCATCTCACGCCTGAGGTCGTCGTTGGGATGTTTTGGCACGCAACGTTAAGGTCTCGCTATGGAAGGCATGGGGCGTCAGGAGCCGCCCCCGGCAAGCCCTGAGGTCAGTTGACTGTGAGTGTGCAACGACAGCTGTTCTTCTCGATCGAGACGACGCAGTCTGCTTCGGCTTCGAATAGCAAGAATCGGCGAAATTCTGCCTGACTTTGCGGCAATGCGAACAGCAGGCTTGATCCCGAGCAGACGTTTGCGTTCGCCAGTCAACTGGCGCGATCTGGCCCGAAGCTGCCGATCGCAATGCGCTTGGTTCGAAAATCCAGGGTGCAGGTCAGTGACGCCATTTAACAGCACCCTTTGACGGGACCGCCATGCTGGTGATGGCCGTGAAAGCGCATGGCACGGCGGTATCCATTTTCTGATCGTCGCTTACTGGGCCGTCACGAGGGAGCACAATTCACTTGGCAGTTTGTATAGCCAAGGCCGCTCCGACCTTGGAAAACTCGCGGTTGGCGTTATTGTTTCATCTAGCAGTGGATCGCTTGAGGGTGGGTGGTATGGGATTGAAGCTGATCGTCGTTCTAGCCTTGGCTTTACTCCAGGCGGTCCTCGGGAGTGCAGTAGCAGCTGCGCAAACCCCGGGGACTCCGCGCAGTGCTGAACAGATGCGCGCTGCATTGGCGGCTGGCGACATATCGGGCGTCTGGAGACGATGGGACTATACGATTGGCAGAGAAATTCGCCTGTCCAAGACCTCTGGCGGGTTTTCTGGAACCCTAACCGAAGCCCACTACAATAAATTGGAGCAGGAAACGTCAGCTCTGACGCTTAAACCTCGTCCGCCGTTCATTAACTATGGCGGAACAAGTTATCCTGCGTTTGACGCCGTGGCAACGAAGGCTGACGGCCGAAAAGTACTTTATTCCGTCATGCTGGCCGGAGGCGACTTGGTTGGATTTGCTCCGGAGGTTTTTGGACATCCAGGGGCAATTCGCGCATTTCAATTAAGTATGGTGAACGAAACTCCGCTCTCAAAAGCATGGCCCATGCAGATCGGGCTCGGCCCGCAAAATTTTGCCCGTCGATTCTGGGCATCTGAGGATGTCGCTATCTACAAGGGCCAGGGCACGATCGTAGTCGTGCGGGACAATATCGGCCGCGAAACCCCGCCGCTGGAGGTGAAAATCAATCTGGATGGCAGTGGAAGACTTGGCGAATCCGAGATCGCCTTTTTAAACAATATTCTTGGCGCGAAAACGTTCAGCGAGCAGAACACATATTTTTATTACCGAGCAAAATCGCCCATTTCAGCTCAGGATTATACTATCGTTTACGATGGTTCATACTGCAGCTTTACGTCGCGAGGGCTAGAAACCGTCGTGACCCGAGCCAACTGCCCGGCTGGCTTTTCGAGTTGGAAGCCGAGTGATCAACTTGAGCGGTGTCGGTCTGCCTTCAAGACTGCGACCGATGCGGCGTCTTTCGCCGCCACTCTGACAACGTGTCGCGCCGTGAACCGCTACATGGACACGTCTGCGGGGAACCTGGAGCGGGAGGCTGAAGCTTTCTACTATATAGGCCAGATCTTGGAAAATGGCTTTGACGAAGGACGTCGCAAGCCAAACGAAGCCAGGTTCCAATACCGCAAGTGTGCAACCTTGAACCCACGCTGCGCCGCTGCCCTGATCCAGGTCGACGCCGAAATCGCCCAGATTATTCGCAAGGCCGTGCAATCCGGAGATGCGAAGCTCGCCAAAGGCGACAGCAAAGGCGCCCAAGACAAATACTGGTTGGCGCTGATTTATGGAGACATCGCTTCAGGCTTTAAGCTCGTTGAGTTGAAGCGCAAGGAGGCGCCCGACAAAACACGCGCGTCAGACGGCATCTTGAGCGTTTATGAAGCGCTCGCGATGGCCGGATCGGACAAGGCGGTCGAGCTGTTCAAGGTGGAAATAGATCGCCGGAAGGCGGTCTTGAGAGAATTGTACCAGGAGGCGGTCAACGTCTGCCAACGCAAGACCTATACTCAGACAACAAGGCCCAATGGATCGTTTGTCGGGCTTAGCGCAAGACAACAACTCGACCTCTGTATCGAGCGGGCCTCCTACTCGGGGGAGCAGAGGGATTTGGAAAAGCGTCTGGGGAACATTTACGCACTTCGGCGCGGCTCAACTGGCGCTCTTTTCCCTGATCCAGTAATCGACGCAAACTGACGAACGGGAAGAGGGTGAACCGCCCCGGTAAGCCGGAGGACAGCTGACTTTGTGCACGCAGCGATAGCTGTTCTCTTCAGCCATGCGACGCAGTCTGCTTCACCGTCGAACGGCAGCTTCCGGCGAGGTCCCGCCCTTCGGCGGCTTGCGGCCGATCGGGGCAGGGTCGCTCCATTCCGGTCGTCGGCGCCGGCGGCCATTGGCGGCGGCG
>JBMOIB010000130.1:0-8129 GCA_049317545.1 Caulobacterales bacterium
CTCAGCCCGTAATCGACTTCACTTTCACATACTCGCCGGGCGCGTCGCCGAGCACTTGCAGCGCGCCTTCGCCGGGTGTGCGCGCAGGGACCATGGGGCCGGACATGGCGGTGAGCCAGGCGTGCCAATCGGGCCACCACGAGCCCGGCGTTTCCTGTGCGCCGGCGACCCATTCCTCGATCGAGCTGGGCAGCTCGGGATTGATCCAGTGCTGGTATTTGTTCGCGTCCGGATGATTGATCACGCCGGCGATATGGCCGGAGCCCGCCATCATGAAGCGCACCGGGCCGCCGAACCGTTTGGCGCCGCGATAGACGCTCGGATAGGGCGCGATGTGATCTTCGCGCGACGATTGCATATAGATTGGGATCTTCACGTCGCCGAGCGAGACGGGTTCGCCGAGCAGCGAAAGCTCGCCTTTGGCGAGCGCGTTGGCTTGATAAAAGGTCGTCAGATAGAAGAGATGCAGCGCGCGCGGCATGCGCGTCTGATCGCTGTTCCAATAGAGCAGATCGAACGGCGGCGGCTGGTTCCCGAGGTAGTAATTGTCGACGACGTAGTTCCAAATCAAGTCGTTGGAGCGCAGCGAATTGAACGTGTCGGCCATGGCCTGCGCGTCCAGCAGCCCGCCCTTGGCTTCCATCCGTTCGCGCAGATAGCTGACGCCCGGAGCGTCGCTGAAGATCATCAGATCGCCGGACAATTCGAAGTCGGTCTGCGACGCGAAGAAGGTGGCGCTCTGGATGCGCGCGTCGCCGTGCTTGGCCATGTAAGCGAGCGTCGAGGCGAGCAGCGTGCCGCCGATGCAATAGCCGACGGTGTTCATCCGGTCTTCGCCGGTCGCGTCCTGGACGGCCTGCACGGCGGCGTAAACGCCCTCCTGCATGTAATCCTCGAACGTCTTTTCAGCCATCTGTTCGTCGGGGTTCACCCATGACGCCAGGAACACCGTGTGCCCCTTCGAGAGCAGCCAGCGGATCATGGAATTCTTCGGCTGCAGATCCATGATGTAGAATTTGTTGATCCACGGCGGGAAGATCAGCAGCGGCGTCTTCAGCACCTCGGTCGTCGTCGGCGTGTACTGCAGGATCTCGATGATCCGATTGCGGAACACGACCTTGCCCGGCGTCGTCGCGAGATTGACTCCCACTTCGAAGGCGTTGGCGTCCGCCTGGCTGATCGAAAGAAAGCCTTTGCCGCGCTTCAGGTCGCCGGAGAGGTTATCGAGGCCGCGCCGCAGGTTCTCGCCAGACTGCTCGAGCGTCGCGCGCAGGATCGTCGGATTGGTCAGCAGGAAGTTCGACGGCGAGGCCGCGTCGACCGCCTGCTTGATGAAGAACGCCGCTTTGCGCTTTGACTGGGCGTCGACGCCGTCGGCCTGCTCGACGAGGTTGGAAATCCAACCCGCGGTGGCGAGATAGGTCTCGCGCATCAGGCTGAAGAATGGATCGGTCTGCCATTCCGGATCTTTGAACCGGCGATCCTTGATCGCCGCCGGTTCGATAGCGCCCGGGCCCTGCATGTAGCGCATGGCGTGCGATTGCCAGATCTCGCCAAACTGGCGCCAGAGGTCGGCGTGCGCGGCGCGCAGCGTTTCCGGCTTCTGCGCCAGATCGCGCCAGACCGACGAGACCGCGGCGTTCACGTCGAACGGATCGGCCCGCATCGGCGCGGCGTTGGCGCTTTGGTCCTGGAAGGCGGTCGAGAACACGTTGTTCGCGCGCGTCATGGCGTCGGCCAGATTGGCCGACAGGCGCTCGAGCGTTTCGCGCGTCTGGCTCGCCATCAGGTCGCGCACCGAGACCGGTTTGCCCGCGGGCGGCGGCGCGGCGGGCTTTGCCGCAGGCTTCGGGGCTGGACTGGTTTCGGCGGGAGCGGCCGCGGCGGCTTCGGGCGGCTTGGCGCGCGTCGGTGTCGCGCCTTCGGCCTTGCGGGCGGCGGCGGCCTTTTGAGCGCTGGCGGATTTTCGGCTGCGGCCGGTCATCGACGTCTCCCACACGCGTCCGGATCGCCTCTTGAGGGCCGATTCCATGACGATCAATGCACGCGGATGGTGGCACAGGCCTGAGCGCTGGTATAGGACGGTCGCTTCAAACGAGGGAGCAGCGCGTGCCAGCCTTGGCTTGGCCCCATCGGGCGCACATTCGGCATGCCTTCGCCGCCGCGACAATCGCGCTGGCGACGGCAGGCGGCGCTTGGGCTGCGGCGGACCCTGTGACGGTCGTCGTCCGTCCCGATTGGTTCGCGGAACGTTCCAAGGCGCTGGACGCCAAAGGTTTTCCAGACCTCTCCAGGGTGCCGCGAGCTAGCGGGCCGGGGCAATCCGACGCGCACTGGTCGACGCTCGCCGCCGACATTCGCGCGGAAGGCGACGTGGTGCTGGCCTCGCCTCGGAATGTCCCGGCTGATCTCAAGGACCTCGAATCGTTCGAGGCTGAGGCCCGCAAATCCGTTACGCCGCCGCCGGCGTTGGGGACGCCCCTGACCCGCACGCCGGCGCCGACCCCCTGAAACCGCCCGCGGTCGCGCCCGTAAGGCCAGCGACCCGTCAACGGACCGATCCGCCGTCATGACCGATTTCTATAAAATTCGCCGTTTGCCGCCATATGTCTTCGAAAGCGTCAACAAGCTGAAGGCGCAATTGCGCGCCAAAGGCGTCGACATCGTCGATTTCGGCATGGGCAATCCCGATCTGCCGGTGCCGCCGCACATCGTGGAAAAGCTCGTCGAGGCTGCCCAGAAGCCGCGCACCAACCGCTATTCCGCCTCGCGCGGCATTCCGGGCCTGCGCAAAGCCATGGCCGGCTATTACGAGCGGCGCTTCGGCGTCTCGCTCAATCCCGACACCCAGATCGTCGCGACCCTCGGCTCCAAGGAAGGCTTCGCCAACCTCGCCCAGGCGATCACCGCGCCCGGCGACGTGATCATCGCGCCGAACCCGTCCTATCCGATCCACGCGTTCGGCTTCATCATGGCCGGCGGCGTGATCCGCTCGATCGAAGCCCACAGCCCCGAACAATATCTCGCCGGCATCGACCGCGCGGTGCGCCATTCCGTGCCGCCGCCGATCGCCATGATCGTCTGCTATCCGGCCAATCCGACGGCGCAAGTCGTCGATCTCGACTTCTACAAGGAAGCCGTCGCGCTCGCGAAAAAGCACGGCATGTTCCTGCTCTCCGACATGGCCTATTCGGAAGTCTATTTCGAAGGCGACCCGCCGCCGTCGGTGCTGCAGGTCCCGGGCGCGCTGGATGTGGCGGTTGAAGTCAACACGCTCTCCAAGACCTATTCGATGGCGGGCTTCCGCGTCGGTTTCGCGCTCGGCAACGAGCGCCTGATCGCGGCGCTCGCGCGCGTCAAATCCTATCTCGACTACGGCGCCTATACGCCGATCCAGGTGGCCGCCGCTGCGGCGCTCAATGGACCGCAGGAATGCGTCGAGGAGATGCGCCAGACCTACAAGGCGCGCCGCGACGTGCTGATCGACAGCTTCGCCAAGGCCGGGTGGACGATCCCGAAGCCGTCGGCTTCGATGTTCGCCTGGACCTTGATCCCGGAGCCGTTCCGCCATCTCGGCAGCGTCGAATTCTCCAAACGCCTGATGGAAGGCGCGGAGTTCGCGGTCGCGCCGGGCGCCGGCTTCGGCGAATACGGCGACCAATACGTCCGCCTCGCCTTCGTCGAGAACGAAGCGCGCATCCGTCAGGCCGCGCGCAATCTGAAGAAGTTCCTGCAGACCAACAGCGCGACGCAGGCAGCCGAATGAGCGGGGGAGCGGGGGCTTTGAAAATCGGCGTTGCGGGGCTCGGCACGGTCGGCGGCGGGCTGTTGAAACTGTTGGCCGAGCGCGGCGCGCGCGGCGGCGAGCGTCCGCTTGAAGTCGTCGCCGTGTCGGCGCGCAATCGCTCGCGCAAACGCGACGTGGACATTTCCCGCTACGCTTGGTTCGACGATCCGGTCGCCCTTGCGGCGGACCCATCGATCGACATTTTCGTCGAACTGATCGGCGGCTCGGACGGCCCAGCCAAGCGCGCCGTGGAAGTGGCGCTCGGTCGCGGCGCGCACGTCGTCACCGCCAACAAGGCGCTGCTCGCCATGCACGGCGCCGAACTCGCGCGGCTGTCGGAGGAAACCGGCGGACAGATCGCGTTCGAAGCCGCCGTCGGCGGCGGCATGCCGATCGTCAAGGCCGTGCGCGAAAGCCTCGCGGGCTGCGCGGTGCACGCCATCGCCGGCGTGCTCAATGGCACCTGCAATTACCTGCTCACCGAAATGGAAGCGAGCGGCCGCAGCTTCGCCGACGTGCTCGCCGACGCCCAGCGCCTCGGCTACGCCGAAGCCGATCCGACCACCGACGTCGGCGGTTTCGACGCCGGCCACAAGATCGCGCTCCTGGCGGCGATCGGCTTCGGCGCGGCGCCGGACTTCGACGCCGTCGACATCGAGGGCGTCGAGAACGTCACGCTCACCGACATCCGTCTCGCCGGCAAGCTCGGCTATCGCATCAAGCTGATCGCCAAAGCTGAGCGCCAGGGCGGCGGCGTCGACGTCTCGGTCGCGCCGCGCCTTTTGGCGTTCGACCATCCTCTGGCGCGCGTGGACGGCGCGCTCAACGCCGCCGTCGTCGACGCTGATCCCGTCGGCCGCCTCACCTTCGTCGGGCGCGGCGCCGGGGAGGGGCCGACCGCGGCCGCCGTCGCCGCCGATCTGATCGACCTCGCCTTCGGCGTTCGCCGCCCGGTATTCGGGCGCCCGATCGACGCTTTGGATCGCTTCGAATCCGTCGATCGCGTCCACGAAACCGGCCGCTATTACCTGCGTCTATTGGTGAAGGATCGCCCCGGCGTGATCGCGGCGGTCTCCGATCGCCTCGGGCGCGCCAGCGTGTCGATCGAGAGCATTCTGCAGCAGCCGACGCCCGGCGCGGACGCCGTGCCGATCGTGCTCACGACCCAGGCCTGCGCGCGCGCCGCACTCGACCGCGCCGTCGCTGAAATCGCCGCGCTCGACGCGATGACCGAGCCGCCGCGCGTCATGCGCATCGAGGATCGCGGGAGCTGAATGTCCCTCTCCCCGTGGGGGAGAGGGTGGATCGGCGCGGAACGCGCCGAGACGGGTGAGAGGTGCGGGCGCGGACGGGGCAGTGGTTCACCCCTCATCCGGCGCATACCGCGCCACCTTCTCCCACAAGGGGAGAAGGGCTGAAATGCAACGAACCGGGAGCAGAACATGTCCGCCGAAATCATGACCGACGAACTTGCCGCCGCGTTCGCGAAGGTCACGTCCATCGCCGCGATCGCCGCCGCCAAGGTTGCCGGGCGCGGAGATGAGAAGCTCGCCGATCAGGCCGCCGTGGACGCGATGCGCACCGCGCTCAACGCTCTACCGATGCAGGGCCGCATCGTCATCGGCGAGGGCGAGCGCGACGAGGCGCCCATGCTCTACATCGGCGAAGAGGTCGGCTCTGGGGCTGGCCCCGCGCTCGACATCGCGCTCGATCCGCTCGAGGGCACGACGTTGACCGCCAAGGCGATGTCGAATGCGCTGGCGGTGATCGCGGTGGCGCCGCGCGGCGGCCTCCTGCATGCGCCCGACACCTACATGGACAAGCTCGCCATCGGCCCGGGCTACGCCGAAGGCGTCGTCGACCTCGACGCGCCGGCCGGCGAAAACGCCCTGGCGCTCGCCAAGGCCAAGGGCGTCGCGCCGTCGGAGATCGGCGTGTGCGTGCTCGATCGCCCCCGCCACCAGGCGATCATCGATTCCCTGCGCGCGATCGGCGCGCGCGTGCATTTGATTTCCGACGGCGACGTCGCCGGCGTCATCTATACGACCGACCCGGAGACCGGGATCGACATGTACGTCGGCCAGGGCGGCGCGCCGGAGGGCGTGCTCGCCGCCGCGGCGCTCAAATGCGTCGGCGGCCAATTCCAGGGGCGGCTGGTGTTCCGCAACGACGACGAGCGCGCCCGCGCCGAGCGCACCGGGATCAGCGATTTCAAGCGCCGCTATTCCCTGCACGAACTGGTCGCGACTCACGCCATCTTCGCAGCGACAGGCGTCACCAACGGCGCGCTGCTGCGGGGCGTGAAGACCATGAACGGACATGTACGCACGCATTCGCTGGTGATGAATTCGGCGACGGGCGCGGTCCTGGAAATCGCCGCCAAGTATCCGCGCTGAACCGGTGGCAGGCGCCGACGGTTCGCTCGCGCCGCGCCCGTTTCTGGGCGTCGCCCGGTCCTTGAGCGGCAAGTATTGGCGCGAGCGGCTCGCTGATCTGGCGCTCGTCGAGAGCCACCGCCGCAAGCTGCAATTGCCGGAAGTGGCCGCGCGCCTGCTCGCCGCGCGCGGCGTGACCGCGCAGGACGCCGCCGGCTTTCTCGATCCGACGCTGCGGCGGTTCTTTCCCGATCCCTCGACCTTCGCCGACATGGACAAGGCGGCGGCGATCCTCGAGGACGCGATCATCGACGGCCGCAAGGTCGCAGTGTTCGCCGATTACGACGTCGACGGCGGCACGTCCGCCGCGCTCCTGGTTCGCTATTTCCGCGCCCGTGGTCGCGAGCTGACAATCTACGTGCCCGACCGCATGAAGGAGGGCTATGGCCCTTCGGCGCTCGCCTTCGAACGCCTCAAGGCTATGGGCATGGACCTCGTCGTCACCGTCGATTGCGGGGCGGCCGCGCATGAGCCGCTCGAGGCCGCCGCCGCGCTCGGGCTCGATGTGTTGGTGTTCGACCACCACCTCATGAGCGGCCCGCCGCCGCCGTCCTTGGCGTGCGTCAATCCCAATCGACCCGATTGCCCGTCCGGGCAGGGGGCGTTGACCGCCGCCGGCGTCGTGCTCGTGGCGCTCGCCGCGCTCAACCGCGAGGCGCGCAAGCGCGGCTCGATCGGCTCCAATCATTTGCCGGACATCCTGCAACTCCTCGACCTCTCGGCGCTCGGCACCGTGTGCGACGTCGCCCCGCTCACCGGGTTCAACCGCGCCATCGTCGCCCAGGGCCTCAAGGTGCTCGCCCGCCAGGAAAACCCGGGGCTCAAGGCGCTCGCCGCCGGGGCCGGCCGCGAGAGCGTCGGCCAGGTCTATGATCTCGGATTCATTCTCGGCCCCAGGCTCAACGCCGGCGGGCGCGTGGGCGATTCTTCGCTCGCCGCGCGGCTGCTCTCCACCGACGATCCGGCGGAGGCCGCCTCGATCGCCGCCGAACTGGAGGCCCTCAACGCCGAGCGCCGCACGCGCGAAGCCGACATGCTCTCCGAGGCCATCGCCGCCGCCGAGGCCGACCAGAATCCTGTCCTGGTCGTCGGCCAGCCTCACTGGCATCCGGGCGTGATCGGCATCGCCGCCGGCCGCCTCAAGGAGCGCACGCTGAAGCCCACCATCGTGCTCGGCGGCGGCGGGGAGGGCGAACCCGCCAAGGGCTCGGGACGCTCCGTTACGGGCGTCAATCTCGGTCGCGCCGTCGCCGCCGCCGCCCGCGAAGGCATCGCGCTTGCGGGCGGCGGGCACGCCATGGCGGCGGGCCTCACCATCGCCTGGGACCGCGTCGAGGATCTGCGCGCCTTCCTCGTTGAGAGCATGGGCGTCGAAATCGCCGCCGCCGCCGACGAAGCGCGCACCTTGTGGATCGACGCCGCCGCCGCGCCCGGCGCGATCGACCTGCCGCTGCTCGACGCCATGGACCGCATCGGCCCCTATGGCGCCGGCCACCCGGAGCCGATCTTCGGTCTCGCCGAAGTGCGCGTGTCCTATTCCGCGCCGGTCAAAGGCGGTGAGCACGTGCGATTCGTTCTGGAAGACGCGGGCGGCCGCAAAGTCCGCGGCATCGCCTTCCGCGCCGGCGGACAGCCGCTCGGCGATGTTCTCCTGCAGAAGGGCGCCTTGATCCACGCCGCCGTGCGCGCCAAGCGCAACACTTTCGGCGGCGGCGAAAAGGCCGAGATCGAGCTGGTGGACGCGGCCGTCGCGTCCGCGCCGTAAACGGCTGACGCTTCGCCCTTGCGCGCATCGGCGGGCGTCGATATATCCGCGTCTCCCCGCAGATGGCCCGTTCGTCTATCGGTTAGGACGTCAGGTTTTCAACCTGAAAAGAGGGGTTCGACTCCCCTACGGGCTGCCAGGG
>JBMOIB010000131.1:0-8027 GCA_049317545.1 Caulobacterales bacterium
GCAACATGGTGGGGCGTCTCACCCACCCTGTCCGTTCGTCGATTCGCTGCGCGTTCGTGACGTTCGCGACCGCCCTGGCCGCAGCGACGAGGCGATGATGGCATGGGTTTTTGGGGGTGGGGATAAGTTCGCGCTTGTCCCCACGCGCTCCCTCGTCATCCCCGCCGAGCGCAGCGAGAGCGGGGACCTTGTTCAGTGTGCGCGCCTGGGACGAGGTCCCGGGTCTCGCGTTCGCTCGCCCGGGATGACGAGAGGGGGGATGGGGGCGCTGGCGACGAGGGCTTGGGCGTCCTAGAAGCGGGCGATGATCATTGCCGTCGACGGACCGACCGCCTCGGGAAAGGGCACGCTGGCGCGCCGCATCGGCGCCCGCTACGGGCTCGCCGTGCTGGATACGGGGGCGATTTATCGCGGCGTGGCGCTCGCCGTGCTGGACGTAGGGGCCGATCCCGCCGATGCCGCCGCCGCGGAGGCCGCCGCCGCCGCCCTTGATCTTTCCGCCATCGACGACGCCCGCATCCGCAGCGACGCCGTCGGCCAGGCGGCCTCGATCGTGGCGGCCCTCCCCGGCGTGCGCGCCATTCTGCTCGACGCCCAGCGGGCCTTCGCGCGGCGGCCCGGCGGGGCGGTGCTGGACGGACGCGACATCGCCACGGTCGTTTGCCCGGACGCCAACGTGAAGCTGTTCGTGACCGCAAGCCTCGCCGCCCGGGCGCAGCGCCGGCATGCGGAATTGGCGGCCCGCGGCGACTCAGTCACACTCGAAGCGGTCGCCGCCCAAATAGAGGCGCGCGACGCCCGCGATATGAACCGTCCCGTCGCGCCTCTGCGCCAGGCGCACGACGCGCACTTGCTCGACACCACCGCCCTGCCTATAGAGGAGGCGGCGGCGCGCGCATTCGCGATCATCGATGCGGCGCTCAATCGGCCCTGACGCCTTCGCCCTCCGGCCCAAAAGCCGGCGGGCGCATTGCGTTTTGGTCGGATCGCCCCGGCGTTCGGGGCGGGTGAGCGGCGGGCGCAGCTGAACCTCAATCCTGGGCGGAATGGTCCGCCTAGACCGCCGGAGCCAACCGGCTGGCCCTTATCGATCCACGGAGCAGACATTTGTCCCTTGATACGATGACCCCCTCTCGAGATGATTTCGCAGCCCTTCTTGAGGAAAGCCTCGAAGGGCGCGGCATGGTGGAGGGGCGCGTCGTCGCCGCCACCGTCGTCGCCGTCGAACACGACTTCGTCGTCGTCGACGTCGGCCTGAAGACCGAGGGGCGCATCCCGCTGCGCGAATTCCTGGTGGACGGCGAAGGCGGCGGCCCGGCGGTCGGCGAGATCGTCGAAGTCTACCTCGACCGCATTGAAAACGCTTTGGGCGATGCCGTCCTTTCGCGCGAGAAGGCCCGCCGCGAGGAAGCCTGGACCCGCCTGGAAAAAAGTTTCGCCAAGGGCGAGAGCGTCAACGGCGCCCTCGTCGGCCGCGTCAAGGGCGGCTTCACCGTCGATCTCGGCGGCGCCAACGCCTTCTTGCCGGGCAGCCAGGTGGACATCCGCCCGGTCCGCGACGTCGGCCCGCTGATGAACATCGTTCAGCCGTTTGCGATCCTGAAAATGGACCGCGCGCGCGGCAACATCGTGGTCTCGCGCCGCGCCGTGCTCGAAGAAACGCGCGCCGCTGAGCGCAGCGAAATCGTCGGCCAGTTGCAGGAAGGCGAAATCCGCGACGGCGTCGTGAAAAACATCACCGATTACGGCGCGTTCGTGGACCTCGGCGGCATCGACGGCCTGCTGCACGTCACCGACATGAGCTGGAAGCGCGTCAACCATCCGAGCCAGGTGCTCAACGTGGGCGACACGGTCCGCGTGCAGATCGTCAAGATCAATCCGGACACGCAGCGCATCAGCCTCGGCATGAAGCAACTGCAGTCGGATCCGTGGGACGGCGTCGACAAGAAGTACCCGCTCGGCGGCAAGTTCACCGGCCGCGTCACGAACCTCACCGATTACGGCGCGTTCGTTGAACTGGAAGCCGGCGTCGAAGGCCTCGTGCACGTTTCGGAAATGAGCTGGACGAAAAAGAACGTCCACCCGGGCAAGCTGATCAGCCAGAGCCAGGAAGTCGAGGTCATGGTCCTCGACGTCGACGCCGAAAAGCGCCGTATTTCCTTGGGTCTCAAGCAGGTCATGGAAAATCCGTGGGACCAGTTCGTGCGCGATCATCCGATCGGTTCGACGATCGAGGGCGAGGTGCGCAACATCACCGAGTTCGGTCTGTTCATCGGCCTCACGCCGGAACTCGACGGCATGGTTCACCTCTCCGACATTTCCTGGGAAGCCCAGGGCGAAGAGGCGCTGTCGCGCTACAACAAGGGCGACGTGGTGCAAGCCAAGCTGCTCGACGTTGACGTTGAGAAGGAACGCATTTCGCTCGGCATCAAGCAGGTGCGCAGCGATCCTTTGTCGACGTCGGAATATCGCCGCGGTCAGGTGCTGACCGTCGAGGTCGTGGAAGTCACGTCCGGCGGCATCGAAGTGGCGTTCGGCGAAGACAACGCGCTGCGCAGCTTCATCCGCAAATCCGACCTGTCGCGCGATCGTTCCGAGCAGCGCCCCGAGCGCTTCGAAGTCGGTCAGCGCATGGACGCCATGGTCACCAATTTCGAACGCACGCTGCGGCGGGTTTCGCTCTCGGTGAAGGCCATGGAAATGGCTGAAGAAAAAGAAGCGATCGCCCAGTTCGGATCGTCCGATTCCGGCGCATCCTTGGGCGACATCCTCGGCGCGGCTCTCCGCGGCGACAAGAAGTCCTGACGCTTTCCAAAGCGTTGGCGAGCACGGCCGGGGCCTCGCGCCCCGGCCGTTTTCGTTTGCGGCGGCTCCGCGTCGTTTTGGACCGGGGCGGCGCTTGCCCTTGACTGCGAGGCGAAGTGTCTGTTTCCATTCGCTTAGAGCGCGAAAACGGGAACCTGAACCATGCTGCGGTCCGAGCTCGTGCGGGAGCTCCGCAACAAGAACCCTGACATCCGTCCCGCCCAAATCGAGGCGATGGTGGATATCGTCTTCGAGTCGATCAGCCTGGCGCTCGAGCGCGGCGACCGGGTCGAACTGCGCGGCTTCGGCGCCTTTTCCGTGCGCGAGCGCGACGCCCGCCAGGGCCGCAATCCCCGCACCGGCGTCTCCGTCGACGTCGGCGCCAAGCGCGTCCCCTTCTTCAAGGCGGGCAAGGAATTGCGCCACAAGGTCAATGTCGGCCCCGAAACTGTGCGCTCAGATTGACGCCAGCCGCGAACCGGGCGCCTATGCGCGGCATAGGCTGATCAGGGGCTGCGACAATGCTCAAGGAATTCCGTGACTTCGCCATGCGAGGCAACGTCGTCGACTTGGCCGTCGGCGTGATCATCGGGGCCGCGTTCGGCTCGATCGTCACCTCGCTCGTCAACGACGTCATCATGCCGCCCATCGGCTATCTGATCGGCGGGATCGACTTCGCCAAGCTCGTCATCCCGATCGCGCCGGAGCGCACCCTGGCCGACGGAACGGTCGTTCCGGCCGTCGCCGTAGCCATCGGCAAATTCATCAACGCCGTCATCAGCTTCGTCATTGTCGCCTGGGTGGTTTTCCTGCTCGTGAAGGCGATGAACGTGCTGAAGGCCCAGGAAAAGCCGGCCGCCGAGGCGCCCGCAGCCCCGCCGGAAGACATCCTGCTCCTGCGCGAGATCCGCGACGCCTTGAAGAAGTGAGGCTGATTGCTTCAACGCCGGCCGCGCCCTACCTTTAGGCCATGGCGCTAGCGAAAATATGCGGTCTCTCCGATCGCGCCGGGCTTGATGCGGCGCTGGTCGGGGGCGCGCGCTTCGTCGGCTTCGTGTTCTTCGAGAAAAGCCCCCGCAACATCGACCTTGACGGCGCCGCGGCGCTGGCGGCGGCGGCCCGCGGACGGGCCGATATCGTCGCTGTGACCGTCGATGCGCCCGATGCGCTGCTCGCACGGATCGCCGAGCGCGTGGCGCCCGATTGGATTCAGCTGCATGGCAAAGAACCGCCGGCCCGCAGCCTCGAGGCCCGCCGCTTCGCGCGCCGCGGGGCCATCCGCGCGGCTCCAATCGCTGCGGCGGAGGATTTCGCCGCCGTCGCCGCCCATGCGGAGACCGCCGACATGATCCTCTTTGACGCCAAGGCCCCCAAGGGCGCAGACCTCCCTGGAGGGAATGGCGCGGCGTTCGACTGGTCCCTGCTCGCCGGCCGGCCATCGCCCAAGCCCTGGTTCCTGTCCGGCGGGCTCGATCCCGGCAACGTCAATCAGGCGATCGCCGCCACTGGCGCCGCTTATGTCGATGTGTCCTCTGGCGTCGAACGCGCGCCCGGCGTAAAGGACCCGGATCGGATTGCGGCTTTTTTGGCCGCGGCCTCAGCCCCTCATGGCTGAAGCCTCTGTTGAACATCAAGTGCGGGCAAAGACCTGGCTGAGACCTATGGACGCGACGCTCACGCACACCGACTCCCCCCGCCGCAACGATGAAACCCTGCCCGACGCCCGCGGCCGCTTCGGCGCGTTCGGCGGGCGCTTCGTTGCAGAAACCCTGATGCCGCTGGTCCTGGACCTGGAGCGCGCCTACGAGGTCGCCAAAAACGACCCGGCCTTCCAGGCTGAGATAGACTCATGGGCGCGGGATTACGTCGGCAGGCCAAGCCCGCTGTATCTGGCGGAGCGCCTGACCGAGCATTTCGGCGGCGCGAAAATCTACTTCAAGCGTGACGAGCTCAACCACACCGGCTCGCACAAGATCAACAATTGCCTCGGCCAGATCCTGCTCGCCAAGCGCATGGGCAAGACCCGCATCATCGCCGAGACGGGCGCCGGCCAGCACGGCGTCGCCGCCGCCACTGTTGCGGCGCGGTTCGGCCTTCCCTGCACGGTGTTCATGGGCGCGACGGACGTCGAGCGGCAAAAGCCCAACGTGTTCCGCATGAAACTGCTCGGCGCTGAAGTGCGCCCGGTGACGTCGGGCACGGGTACGCTCAAGGACGCCATGAACGAGGCCCTGCGCGATTGGGTCACGAACGTGCGCGACACCTTCTACATCATCGGCACCGCGGCCGGTCCGCATCCGTATCCAATGATGGTGCGCGACTTCCAAAGCGTGATCGGCCGCGAGGCCCGCGCCCAGATCCTCGAGCGCGAAGGCCGACTGCCTGATGCGATCGTCGCCTGCGTCGGCGGCGGCTCCAACGCGATCGGCCTGTTCCACCCCTTCCTCGGCGATGCGAGCGTCAAGCTGTACGGCGTCGAAGCGGCTGGCCATGGCGTCGCGACGGGCATGCACGCCGCCGCGCTCACCGGTGGCGTACCGGGCGTGCTGCACGGCAACCGCACCTATCTCCTGCAGGACGACGACGGCCAGATCACTGACGCGCATTCGATCTCTGCGGGGCTCGACTATCCCGGCGTCGGTCCTGAACATTCCTGGCTCAAGGACACCGGCCGCGCGACCTATCTGTCGTGTACGGACGAAGAAGCGCTCGAAGCCTTCAAGCTCTGCACGCAACTGGAAGGCATCATCCCGGCTCTCGAACCGGCCCATGCGCTCGCCCGCACCGGCGAAATCGCGCGCGAACTCGGCAAGGACGGCATCCTGTTGATGAATCTCTGCGGCCGCGGCGACAAGGACGTGTTCACGGTCGCCGCCGCCCTTGGCGCGGACGTAGCGTGACCGGCTCGCCGCGCCTCTCCGCGCGCTTCGCCGCGCTCAAGGCGGCCGACCGGGCCGGATTGATCGCCTACGTCATGGCCGGTGATCCCGACCTTGAAACGACCCTGCCGATCCTGCGCGCCGCCGTGGCGGCGGGCGCCGATGTGATCGAGCTTGGATTTCCGTTCACCGATCCGATGGCGGATGGCCCCACGATCCAACGGGCCGCGCTGCGTGCGCTCGCTTCGGGAACCACGCTCGCCCGCGTGCTCGATCTCGTCGCCCGTTTCCGCGCCGAAGATGCCGACACGCCGCTAATCCTCATGGGCTATTCGAACCCCATTGAACGGATGGGGCTGGACGCCTTCGCTGAGCGGGCCGCCACGGCCGGCATGGACGGCGCCATCGTGGTCGACCTGCCGCCGGAAGAGGATTTCGAGCTGCGGGCCGCCTTCGCGCCGCGAAATCTGTCGCTCATACGATTAGCGACGCCGACTACGGATGAAAAACGCCTGCCCACCGTTCTCGATGGCGTGTCTGGATTTCTCTACTACGTGTCCTTGACCGGTGTGACCGGTGTGCAGGCGGTCGGCGTGGAAGCCGCCCGCGCCGCCGCGGTTCGCCTCAAGGCCGCGACCGACCTTCCCGTCGCCGTGGGCTTCGGCGTGCGCGACCCTGACGTCGCCGCCGCCATCGCACGTTCCGCCGACGCCGTCGTCGTGGGATCGGCAATCGTCGACGCCATCGCCGATGGCCCGCCCGAAACCGCACCGCAGCGGGTCGCCGACAAGGTCGGCGCGCTCGCCGCAGCGGTACGCCAAGCCCGTCTTCCCTCCGGAGCCCTCCGATGAGCAATTGGTGGACGAACCTCACTCGCCCTGGCCTCAAGAAAAAGGGCGACGAGAAAAAGCCCGGCGCCGCCCCCGCGCGGGACGGCAAGCGCGAGACGCCTGACGGCCTGTGGATCAAATGCCCGATCACCGGCGAGCTGATCTTCCAGCAGGATCTCGAAGCCGCCAATTGGGTGACGCCTGCGGGCTTCCATATGCGCATCGGCCCGGCGCAGCGCTTCAAGCAGGTGTTCGATGACGGCGCCGGCGCGCCGATCGCGCTGCCGGACGTGCCGCGCGATCCGCTGCGTTTCAAGGACGACAAACGCTACGTCGACCGGCTGCGCGCGGCGCGCGCCAAAGTCGAGCGCGACGATTGCATGGCGGCCAGTGAGGGTCTGATCGGCGGCTCGCCCGCGGTCGTGCTTGTGCAGGACTTCGAATTCATGGGCGGCTCGCTAGGCATGGCCGCCGGCGAAGCCTTCATCACCGCCGCACAGCACGCGGTGAAGGCGCAGTGCGCGCTGGTCTGCTTCGCCGCCGCCGGCGGCGCGCGCATGCAGGAAGGCATCCTCTCGCTGATGCAGATGCCGCGCACGACGCTCGCCATCCAGGAGCTCAAGGCTGCACGGCTGCCCTACATCGTCGTGCTGACCGATCCGACGACCGGCGGCGTCACTGCGAGCTACGCCATGCTCGGCGACATCCACATCGCCGAACCCGGCGCGCTGATCGGCTTTGCGGGACCGCGCGTCATTGAACAGACGATCCGCCAGAAGCTGCCGGACGGCTTCCAGCGCGCCGAATATCTGCTCGAGAAGGGCATGGTCGACATGGTCGTCGATCGTCGCCAATTGAAGCAGACGCTGACGGCGCTGTTGTCGATCCTCCTCGCCAATCGCGAAGACGTCGGCGACGCCGCTGCGCCGAAGGCCGCTCCAGTCGAAAAGCCTGGCGCATCCGTCCAACATCTCGTGCGGCCGACGCGCCAAAGCGCTTCGCGCGCGCCGCGGGCCAAGGCGGCGGAGTGAACTTCGGCCAGGGGCCGGTCGCTCTCCGCCTCGCCGAGATCGGCGCCGAATTCGACCATGGGCTGGCGCTCGACCTTTCTCGCATCGAGGCCGTGCTCGCAGCGCTCGGCGATCCCCACCTTCACGTCCCGCCTGTCCTGCACGTCGCCGGCACCAACGGCAAAGGTTCGACTTGCGCCTTTGCGCGCGCGATCGCAGAGGCGGCCGGCTGGCGCGCGCACGTCTTCACCTCGCCCCATCTCGTGGCGCCCAATGAGCGCGTGCGCCTGGCTGGAACGCTCGCCAGCGACGCCGCTTTGCTCGCCGCGCTCGACAGGATCGCCGCGACCGGCTGCGTCGTGACCTATTTCGAGGCGATCACCGCCGCGGCTTTTCTGCTGTTCGCCGAGACAAAAGCCGACGTCACGATCCTGGAGGTGGGCCTCGGCGGTCGCCTCGACGCGACCAATGTGGCGCGGCCGCATGTGTGCGCCATCACGCCC
>JBMOIB010000132.1:0-7964 GCA_049317545.1 Caulobacterales bacterium
ATGGTCATGCACGGCGCAGGCGCGTCGCATTTCGTCGCCGTCGACGGCGACCGCGCCTGGATCGTTGCGGCTGACGCGCCGGGCGTTCTGGTCGAAGCGCTCGCGACTCTCGACCAGACGCGGCCGTTCGCGCGCGTCACCTTCGCGAATGCGCCGGCCGAACCGCTGCCAGAATCGTCAAGCGGCGTAGAGGCTGCGCGACGCGCGGGCTGGATCTGCCTCGCCGCCGAAGCGCTCGGCGGCGCCCAGGCGTGCCTCGACCATACTGTCGCCTATGCCAAGACGAGGCACCAATTCGGCCGCCCGATCGGGAGCTTCCAGGCCTACAAGCACCGTCTCGCCGATCGCATGGTCGACGTCGAACAGGCGCGCTCCGCGGTTTATTGGGCGGCCTGCGCGGCCGACGAGGGCGCCGCCGATACGCTGTTCGCGGCGCACGCCGCCAAGAGCTTTGCGGCCGACGCTTTCTTCCGGTGCGCCGCCGACATGATCCAGCTCCATGGCGGGATAGGCTTCACCTGGGAACACGACGCCCACCTCTATTTCAAGCGCGCCCGCGCAATCCAGACCGCGCTTGGAACCGGTGCGTGGCACCGCGAGCGCATCGCCCAAATGATTGGACTTGGAGCCTCCCGATGAAGCTCGGCTTTTCGCCCGAGGACGAAGCGTTTCGCCTTGAGGCGCGCGCGTGGGTCCGCCGAGAGATGGAAGGTCCATTCGCGGACATTCGCCATATCACGTCGCTGACGGCGAAATCCGAACGCCGCAAAGTCTGGGAGCGCAGGCTGGCGGAGGACCGCTGGTGCTGCATCGGCTGGCCCGAGGAATGGGGCGGTCGGGGCGCAAGCCTCATGCAGCAGGTGATCTTCGCCGAAGAATATGCGCGCGCCGGCGCGCCCGGACGCATCGGACACCTTGGCGTCGAACTCATCGGCCCGACCATCCTGAACTTTGGCACGCAGGCGCAGAAGCAGGCGTTCCTGCCCGGCATCGCGCGCGGCGAAACGATCTGGTGCCAGGGATATTCCGAACCGAACGCGGGTTCCGACCTCGCCAATGTCGCGACCAAGGCGCGCCTCGAGGGCGGCGAATGGGTGATCGACGGTCAAAAGATCTGGACGAGCCTCGCCCACATCGCCGACTGGATCTTCGTCCTGGCGCGAACCGAGCCCGGCTCACGCGGCCCCAAAGGCCTCACGATGCTGCTCGTTCCGCTCGCGCAAGCCGGCGTGACGATCAGACCCATACGCCAGATGAATGGCGCCGCGGAGTTCAACGAAACCTGGTTCGACGGCGCCCGAACGCCTGCTGAAAACCTCGTCGGCGCGCCCGGAGAAGGATGGAGCGTGGCCATGGGCCTGCTCGCCTTCGAGCGAGGCGTCTCTACGCTCGCCCAGCAGCTCGCCTTCCGCAACGAACTCGAGGCGGTGATCGCCGCGGCGAAGGCGAACGGAACGGTCGCCGATCCTCTGATCCGGCAGCGGATCGTCCAGGCGGAGATCGGGTTGCACCTGATGCGCTACGGCGCGCTGCGCATGCTCAGCAACAGCGACCCGGCAAGGCCCGACGGCGCCGCGCTGACCTATAAGCTGCAATGGGCATCATGGCGGCGCGCGCTTGGCGAGCTTGCAATCGAAGTCGCGGGCCAAGCGGGCGAAATCGCCGACGCCGAGACCGGTGAGTTCAGTCTGCTGACCGACGTGTTCCTCTCCTCCCGCGCCGACACAATCTACGGCGGGACGAACCAGATTCAACGCAACATCGTCGCCGAACGCGCGCTCGGACTGCCGCGCGAACCGCGGGGCCAATCATGAGCGCTCCCGCCTATCCCCCGCCCCGCAACCTCCTCGCCGGCAAGTCTGTCGTCATCACAGCGGCGGCCGGCGCCGGCATCGGCTATTCGACCGCCCGCCGCGCGATCGAAGAGGGCGCGGAGGTTTTGATCAGCGACGTCCATGAGCGCCGCCTCAACGAGGCCGCCGACCGCATCGCTCAGGAAACCGGGCGACGCCCGATCACGACGATATGCGACGTCACGAACGAGGCCGACGTGCAGCGCCTTCGCGACGAGGCCATCGCCGCGTTCGGACGCGTTGACGGGCTCGTCAACAATGCTGGCCTCGGCGGCGAGGCCGCTATCGTCGACATGACCGACGCCCAATGGTCGCGCGTGCTCGACGTTTCCCTGACGAGCGTATTTCGCATGTGCCGCGCATTTCTTCCGACGATGTATGCACGGCGTTCGGGCGTAGTGGTGAACAACGCGTCCGTCCTCGGCTGGCGCGCGCAGGACGGCCAGGCGCATTACGCGGCGGCAAAAGCGGGCGTCATGGCGTTCACGCGGTGCGCCGCGACCGAATCCGCACCCTATGGCGTTCGCGTCAACGCCGTGGCGCCCTCCCTCGCCATGCATCCCTTCCTCGCGAAATCGACGACGCCGGAGCGCCTCGCGCAGCTCTCGGCGCAGGAGGCGTTCGGACGCCCAGCAGAGGTTTGGGAAGTCGCGAACGTGATGATCTTTCTCGCCAGCGATCTCAGTTCTTACATGACCGGCGAGATCGTCTCCGTTTCGAGCCAGAGAGCCTGATCCATGCCTGTCGTCGCCGAAAGCCCTCACGAACTCTTGTCGATGGACGGCGCCGACCTCGGCGTGAGCGCGTGGATCTTGGTCGACCAGGCGCGCATCGACGGTTTCGCTGAAGTTACCGGCGACAAGCAATGGATCCACGTCGATCCGGAGCGCGCGAAGTCCGGCCCGTTCGGCGGCGCCATCGCGCACGGCTATTTGACGCTGAGCCTCGTCAACATGTTCCTGCCCGAATTGCTCAGCGTTCAGCGTGTCTCCGCGGGCGTCAACATCGGCGCAGATGGATTGCGGTTCCTCTCCCCCGTTCCAGCGGGGTCGCGCATTCGCGGACGCGGCCAGATCGTTCGGGTGGAGACTGTCAAGAACGGCGCCGTCCAGGTCGTGGTGCGGATTCACGTCGAGATCGAGGGTCAGGAACGCCCGGCCTGCGTCGTCGACACGATCAGCCGCTACCTTCCCGAGGCGTCATGACCGGCCCGCACTCGATCCCGCACGTCGCCGCCGCGGCGGCGGCGCGCTGGGGAGACAGGATCGCGCTCGTCGACGAGCACGGCGCCTTAACATTCGACGGTCTTTGGATCGACGCGCGCCGCGCCGCCGCATTCTTCATCGAAGCGGGCGTGAACCGTGGCGATCGCATCGCGATCTGGGCGCCAAACAGCCGCGCCTGGATTTCCGCGGCGATCGGATCGCAGATCGCAGGGGCGGCGATCGTGCCTCTCAATACGCGGCTGAAGGGCGTTGAAGCTGCCGACATTCTCCGCCGTACGCGGACCAAAATCCTCATGACCGTCCGCTCGTTCCTCGGCGCCGACTATCCGGCGATGATCGCGCCGCACCCATTGCCGGATCTCCAATCGATCGTCTCGATTGACGATTCAGCGGCGTTCGCCGCCAACGACGCCAACGATCCGCGCATCGACGCCGCGCTGTCCGCCATCGGCGCGGACGATGTCAGCGACATCATGTTCACATCCGGCACCACGGGCGCGCCGAAGGGTGCGCTCAACACCCATGCGGCGACCGTGCGCCTGTTTCGCGGCTGGGTCGATGCGGTCAACCTCACCGCCGAGGATCGGTGCCTGATCGTCAATCCGTTCTTCCACACGTTCGGCTACAAGGCCGGTTGGCTGGCCTGCCTGATCGCGGGCGCCCGAATGCACCCGATGGCGGTGTTCGACGCGCAGGCGGCGTTCGAGACGATCCGACGCGAAAGCGTGACGTTCGTTCCCGGCCCGCCGACGCTCTACCAATCGCTGCTGGCGGAGCGGGCGCGCACGAACGAGGGCGTCACGACATTGCGCACGGCGGTGACGGGCGCCGCCGTGGTTCCGCCCACCCTGATCGAGCGCATGCGCGATGAGCTTGGATTCGCCACCGTCCTTACCGGCTATGGAATGACGGAATGCGGAACGATCTCGATGTGCCGGGCCGGCGACGATATCGACCGGGTGAGCCAGACCTGCGGGCGCGCGATGCCCGGCATCGAGATCAAGTGCATCGACGAAGCCGGCGTGACTATTGACTCAGGCCAAACCGGGGAAATCTGCGTCCGCGGCTTCGGCGTCATGAAGGGCTATCTCGACGACCCGAAAGCCACGTCCGAGACGATCGACGCGGACGGCTGGCTCCATACGGGCGATGTCGGGCGCCTCGACGCCGGCGGCTACCTGCGCATCACGGACCGCAAGAAGGACATGTACATTTCCGGCGGCTTCAACTGCTACCCTGCAGAGATCGAAAAGTTGCTCAGCGCACATCCGTCCATCGAAGCGGTGGCGGTGGTCGGCGTTCCGGACGAGCGACTCGGTGAAGTCGGCATGGCGTTCGTCGTCCTGCGGCCGGGCGCGAGCCTCGACGGCGCCGCGTTGATCGCATGGGCGCGCGACGCAATGGCGAACTACAAGGCGCCACGTTACGTCGAGATCGTCTCCGATCTGCCCAAGAACGCCGCCGGCAAAGTCCTGAAGACGGAATTGCGCGTTCGCCCCGCCTGACCGCAGCTAGATCGCGGTGGCGCCGCCGTCGATCACCATGGCGTGCCCGGTCACGAAGCTCGCGCGCGGCGAACACAACCAGACCACCGCGTGCGCGACCTCTTCGGCCGTACCCATCCGGCCCATTGGCGTCATCTGCTCGATCGCGGCGCGGTATTGGGGGTTGGCGACGACCGAGGCGACCATCGCCGTGTCGATGACGCCGGGGCACACGCAGTTCACGCGGATCGACTGCCGCGCCCACTTCAGCGCCGCCGACCGCGTAAGCCCGACGACGCCATGCTTGCTTGAAACGTAACCGGGCTGCGCCGGATTTCCCACGAGGCCGTTGATCGAAGCGGTGTTGACGATCGCGCCGCCGCCGGCGGCCAACATGATCTGCGCCTCGGCCTTCATGCACAACATGACGCTGGTGAGATTCACCGCGAGGCTGCGCTCAAACACCTCCTGGTCCCATTCGTCCGCGCGCGGAGAATTGATGCCCGCGTTGTTGTGCGCGAAATCCAGGCGACCGAACTCCGATAGCGCGCGCTGCATCAGGGCGTCGATCTCAGCGGCTTTGGCGACGTCGCAGGTTTGCGCCACCGCGCGCCCGCCCGCATCGGTGATCAGCGCCGCCGTCTCGCGGGCGCCCTGCTCGTTGATGTCGGATACGACGACGCTCGCGCCTTCAGCCGAAAATGCGAGCGCAGAGGCGCGCCCGATTCCACCCGCTGCGCCCGTCACGACGGCGCAGGCGCCGCGCATTCCCAGGTCCATCGGACCCTCCCAATCGTTGTTCTTTGCGTAGTTCTGCCCTATCCTCACAACGCAAACAACGCTCAAAGAGCGGGGTCGTGCGGGGAATGCATAATGCCGTCGTCCGTGGATAATCTATTTGCCTCGACGGCCCTAGGCGCCATCAGTCTTTCCAACCGCATCGTCATGGCCCCGATGACCCGCGACCGCGCGGCGCCGGGCGACGTGCCGGACGATCTCGTCGCGACTTACTACCGGCAGCGAGCGAGCGCTGGCCTGATCGTCACGGAAGGCGTGCAGCCCTCGCCCGATGGCAAGGGCTATTGGCGGACGCCTGGCATCTACACGGACGCGCAAATCGAAGGCTGGCGCCGCGTCGCCGCCGACGTGCACGCGCGCGGCGGACGCATCGTGATGCAGATCATGCATTGCGGTCGCGCCGCGCTGCCGGACAATCGCGAGTACGCCGCCGACATCATCGCGCCCTCCGCCATCGCCTGTCGTACTTCGATCCCGGGTCCGGACGGCGCTCCACAACCGCCTCCCTTGCCGCGCGCGCTCGACCTCGAAGAGATTCCGGCCGTTATCGCCGCCTTTGCCCGTGCAGCGCTGAATGCGCGCAATGCCGGCCTCGACGGCGTCGAACTGCACTGCGCAAGCGGCTATCTGCCGAACCAATTCCTCAACGCCTCGAGCAACCAGCGCACGGACGGGTACGGCGGCTCCGCGCAGGCGCGCGCCCGTTTCGCACTTGAGACGCTCTCGGCGATGGCCGACGCCATCGGCGCCGATCGCGTCGGGTTCCGCATTTCGCCGGGAAATTCGTACAACGACATGGAAGAGCCCGATCTGTTGGGCGCCTTCACGCCGCTCCTGCGCGGCGCCGATGCGCTCGGCCTCGCCTATCTGCACGTCGTCGACGTCGCGCCGCCCGGTTTCGATGTTCTCGGCTTCATTCGCAGCAATTGGCGTGGCGCGGTGATCGCAAACAACAATCTGACGCCGGATCGTGCGAGCGCGCTGATCACCGACGGTGTCGCGCAGGCGGTGTCTTTTGGCCGCGGCTTCATCGCCAACCCCGATCTCGTGGACCGCATCAAGACCGGTGCTCAATGGGCGCGCGTCGACCGCGCGACGCTCTACACCGGCGCCGCGCGCGGCTACACCGACTATCCGAAAGCCAACGGCGAGGCGGCCTAAGCGGCCCGCGCTTGCGCAAGACGTGGAGCCGACCGCATGAGTGACCCCACCCGGCGCAGCGCCGCCCTTCTCATCGCCGCTGGCGTCGCCGCCGCGACGCCAGCGGCGTCGCGCCCGCGCGGATCGGCGGCGGACCTGTTCGACGGCGCCGATTTGACCGGGCTGGCCAAACTCATCCGCACCCGAAAAATCTCCCCCCGCGAAGCGCTCGACGCGGCGATCTCGGCGTGCGAGCGCACGAACCCGGAACTCAACTTCATCGCCCAGCCGCTCTACGACAGAGCGCGCCGCCAGCTTGAGGCCAATCCTCGCCCCACAGGCCCGTTCGCGGGAGCGCCGTTCCTAGTGAAGGATTTGAACACCCACATCGCCGGCGAGCGGACCGGCCAAGGGAGCCGCCTGTACGCAGACTATCGGGCCAGCGCGACATCGGAGATCGTCCGCCGCTACGAGGCCGCCGGTCTGACGATCTTCGGAAAAACCACGAGCCCGGAGTTCGGCCTCACGGGAACGACGGAATCAAAGGCCGCCGGTTTGACGCGCAATCCGTGGAATCGCGCCCGCAGTTCGGGCGGCTCGTCGGGCGGTGCGGCGGCGGCCGTCGCTGCGCGTGTGGTTCCCGCTGCACACGCCACCGATGGCGGCGGCTCGATTCGCATTCCCGCGTCGTGCTGCGGCCTGTTCGGCTTGAAGCCGAGCCGCGGCCGCACCCCCATGGGCCCACCGCGCACGGAAGGATGGGGCGGCCTCTCCGCCCATCACGCAGTGACGGTTTCCGTTCGCGACAGCGCGGCGCTTCTCGATGCGGTCGCAGGTCCGGAGCCGGGCGGGCGCTACGCCGCGCCGACGCCAACGCGATCGTATGTCGAAGAGGTCTCCCGCCCGCCTGGAAAGCTCCGCGTGGCCCTTTGGGCGACGCCGCCGGCAGGAACGCCGATCGCGGCCGAGTGCCGCGCCGCCGTCGATTCGGCGGCGCGGCTTCTGCAGAACCTCGGGCATGTCGTCGAAGACGCCACACCGCCGCTCGATTTCCCCGCAATCGGCAGGGCCTCCTTCGTCATGATCGCATCTTCAGTCGCCGCCGACGTCGAAGACCGCGCAGCCGAGCTTGGCGTGCGCGCCGACCTGGACAGCATCGAACGCGTCACCTTGGCCTTTCACGACCAGGGCCTGACCTTCAAGGCGACAGACTGGGCGCGCGCCAACGTGGTCATGCAGACCGCCGCGATCAAAATGGCGGCGTTCATGGAGCGCTACGACGTCATCCTTTCGCCCACGATCGCCACGCCGCCGCCGCCGCTCGGCCTCCTCGGTCTTTCTCCTGATCGCTTGGAAGATTTTTTCCGCGCCGTGACGCCCTTTTCGCCCTTCACTGGCATCTTCAACGCGACGGGCCAGCCCAGCATGTCGCTCCCGCTCCACCAGTCCGAAGACGGATTGCC
>JBMOIB010000133.1:0-7959 GCA_049317545.1 Caulobacterales bacterium
CGGGGCGTTCGACTTGCATGTGTTAGGCCTGCCGCCAGCGTTCGTTCTGAGCCAGAATCAAACTCTCACGTTGAGTTGACTTCTGACGACCGATCGACCCGAAGGGCGATCGGCAAGCTGCAAAGCATATTTGCGTGATTTGACGGGAGACCGTCACTCCGCCGGGGCCCGAAGGACCCGACGGTCATGAACAGTCTTCCTAGAAAACGCAAACCGTCGTCGTCATCGCCAGGGCATTACCCTGGCACAGGACGTCGCCGCCTGCGTTTCCTTTCTCTTAACCAACGATGTCAAAGATCCAGGAGACGATGAGGAACAGAAAGCCCCTCCCCTATCTCCCCCGCGATTTCGGCCCGTCACCGGACCCCGACCGCGGAGAGGCGCGGGGTATATGCGCCTCAGTTTTATGTGTCAACGATGTTTCACGAGTTCTTCACAGCACCTGCGAATCGGGGAAAACCCTAATTCATTCAGCACATTGAAGGCCCGGGATCGGATCAGAGCGGCATTCCGACGCTCAAAAATCCACATCGCAAGGCCGACGAACATAGAGGCTTGAATGGTTAATGGCAAGCCAAATTCGCCGGAATTTCCGCCCCGCGACGCCGTTTTCTTTGGCGACGCCGAGCGGAGGCGGCGGGATAGGCCCTAAGCGGGCGCTGATCAAGCTCTTTTTCACCTCTGCGACGTTTTTTGTGCGCGTCCTCCCGATCAGCCAGCCGTGATGTAGGCGCGCATAGCCGCCGCTTCGGCTTGCGCCGCTTCGATTTTCCGCGCCACCAAGTCGCCAATCGAGACGATCCCGACCAAGCGACGACTTTCGAGCACTGGCAGGTGGCGGATGCGCCGATCGGTCATGCGGCCGAGGCAGTCATCGACGGTTTCATGCGGCGAGGCGGTGATCACGTCACGGGTCATCGCGTTGGCGACCACGTCCTTCAGCGCATCGGCCCCGCGGCGGGCGACCTCGCGCACGATGTCGCGCTCGGACAATACGCCCGCCAGCCCACCGCCGGAATCGACGACGACCATAGCGCCGACGCGTCTCTGATGCAGTTCGACGGCCGCAGCCGCCAAAGTCGCGGCGGCGTCCACTATGTGCACCGCGCCGCCCTTGTCGCGCAGGATGTTGGCGATCAGCATGCCGTTCCTCCCCGATTGGTCTTGTCAGATTTGCGACGATGCGCCTCGTTCCCGCGCGAGGCAAGTCTCGATGAACGCCGCTCGACGACGCCCCGCCTGCGCCGCGTTTCGCCCCATCCCTCGCCCTATCCGCCATGTTAGGATCGCTGCTGGTGGAGACCCGCGATGAATGACGACGCCTACCGACGCCGGTTGGAGCGCGACCTCGAAAGATGGACGCAGGCCGGCTGGATCGCCCCCGACGGCGGGCCGCGCATCCTCGCGAGCCTGCCGCCGCCAAATCCAGGGCTTTCGGCGTCTACGGCGCTCGGGTTCGCCGGCGCTGGCCTTCTCGGCGTGGCGGCGATCGCGTTCGTCATGGCCAATTGGGACGGCCTGCCCCGGTTCGGCCGCCTTGGCCTGATCGTCGCCCTGATCGCCGCGACAATGGGCGGCGCTATCTGGGCCGAGGGCAAGCGCCCCCAGACGCAAGGCGCTCTGCTGCTCCTCGCAGCGCTGTTTTTCGCGGCCGGCGCTGGACTGGTCGGCCAGATGTACAACATCCCGGGCGAGCCCTGGGTTGCGCTGGCGCTTGCGGCCGGGGCCGGACTGGCCTTGTCAGCCGCAGGGGACAAAGCTGCACCCGGCATCGCCGGCGCCGTGCTGGCGGCGTGCGCCTATGGCGCATTCCAAGGCAGCGGCGGGCATGACCTCGGCCCCGGCGAGGCGGCGCTGGTCGTCGCCTTCGGAGCGGTTGCAGCGCTGGCGCTGACTCAGCGCAAGAAGCCGCTGATCCATATCGCCATCTGGTTTGCGGCGTTCACGCTGTTCGCCGTCCTCGCGCGCCTGCTCGAGGGCACGGCCCAGGGCGCATCGATCGCCGCCGTGGTCAGCATGGTCGCCTGGGGCGCAGCGGCGGCCTGGGGCCGGTTTGCGCCGCGGCCTGGGGCCAAGACCCTCTACGGGTACGGCGCCTGGTTCGCGCTCTCCTCCTTCTGGATCTGGGGGGTCGTCGCCGAACTCGGCCTTGCCCATCGTGCGGCGGCGATCGTCGTGGGCCTCGTGCTGCTCGCGCTGGGGCGGACGGATCGTCAAGGATGGGTGCTTGCTGCCGGCATCGTCGGGACACTCGGGGGGATCGCCGTCGCCCTGGCGGACCTCGGCCTTGACCTAATGGTGGCCGCCGGACTGTTCCTGGTCCTCGCCGTCGGCGCGCTCGGCGCCGCCTTCGCCATGGCCCGCCGCGGCGCGGCCGCCAAAGCCGCACGGAGCGCCTCATGACCCGCCGTCAGATCGCCCTCGCCGCCCTCGGGACCCTTATGGCCGCGATTTTGATCGGGTCCGCCGCAGCCCATCAGGCGCGGCTCGCCGGCGGGCGCGACATCCTGGTCAATTCCGAAGCGGTGGATCCGCGCGCGCTGCTCACCGGGCATTTCGCCCGCCTTGCTCTGCAACCGGCGGCGATCGACGCGCCCGCTGCAGCGACGAGCGCTCTGAAGCCGAATGCGCGCGCGTTCGTGACGCTGGAGCCGGCAGGCGCGCCGGGCGATTGGCGCGCGACCGCGATCTCGTCGGAACGACCGCGGGCCGGCGCCGGCGCCATCGTCGTCGCCGTCAGGGTGACCAGCGTCGTGCCGCAAGAGTCCGCAACCGGCGGGTTGGCGCGCGTCGACTTCGCCTGGGGCCCCGACCGGATTTATCTCGACCAGACCGAAGCCCTCGCGGTCGAAGAGGCGGCCCGCCGCACCGTTGACGCGCCGACCGGCGCGGCGCCGCGGGTCCGAGCGATCCTGTCGCTGGCCGCCGACGGCGGAACCCTGATCAAGGGCGTTGAGATCGACGGCCGGCGGATTGAAACGCGCTGGTGAGCCTTTCCTGGCGCTCAGGCGTCCCAGGGCGAGCGATAGGGCTGCGGCTTTGGAGCAAGAAGCGGGTAGAGACATGCGCCGGCGACGAAGCCGCCCAGGTGGGCCTCCCAGGCGATCGGCAACACCCCGCTCACCCGCGCCGCCGCGGCGAGCCCGACATTGATGAGCAGGAACCAGAACGCAGAGCGCCGCACCTCCGGGTCCGCGATCGCCGTGCGCCAATCGCGCCGCACGGCCAGGAGGTAGGCCGCGAACAGGCCGCAGATCGCCCCCGATGCGCCGACCGCCGGCATGCCCGAATGGGGATTGAGCCAGATGTAGGCCGCCGCGGCTCCGATCGCGGAGCCGAAAAACAGCGCCAGGAACCGAAGACCGCCGGGCTCGCGCTCTTCGAGGCGATCGGCGACGAGATCCGCAGCCTGGAAGTAAACCAGGAGGTTCATCGCCAGATGCAGCCACCCCCCATGCAGGAAAACGTGCATCGCAAGCGGCGCCGCAGCAGCAAGCGGCCCCCGATAGGCGTCTGCGCCCGGGTCGTAGCGTTCCGGAATGATGGCGAAGGCGGCAAACAGGCCCTCGACGTCGTCGCTGCTGAGGAACAACCGGCCGACGTGGGCCAGCACGATCACTAGCGCGAGGCCGAGCACGACCTTCGGTTGGTTCCGCAATGGCCTCGGCATGACGCTGCGACATCTCCTGCCCCCCATGTGGGGCGGCCGACGCGCCGGGGCAAACGGTCTTGCTCTCGGGCGCGCGATCTCTCAAACCTGAACGACAAAACACAACGGGGAAATGCCCATGACTGAGGCCCAACCGAGCGCGCAGGACACCTTTTCGGGGACCAAGCCCGTCGAGGAGCGTCACCGCATCGACGAAACCGCCCTGGCGGCCTGGCTTGAAGCCCATGTCGAGGGGTATCGCGGCCCGCTCGAAGTGCGCCAGTTCAAGGGCGGCCAATCGAACCCGACCTATCAGCTCGTCACACCCGAGCGGAAATACGTCCTGCGCCGCAAGCCGCCGGGCAAGCTCCTGCCGTCGGCGCACGCCGTCGACCGCGAGTTCAAGGTCATTTCGGCGCTCTATCCGACCGGCTTCCCCGTCGCCCGCCCCTATGGTCTGTGCACGGACGAAAGCGTGATCGGCACGATGTTCTACGTGATGGAGAACGTCGAAGGCCGCATTCTGTGGGATGGGATGCTGCCCGATTACAGCCCCGAAGAGCGACGGGCCATCTATCTCGCCGAAACCGATACGCTCGCCGCGCTCCACGCGACCAAGGTCGACGCCGTCGGCCTTTCTGATTTCGGCAAGCCCGGCAATTATTTCGCGCGCCAGATCGACCGCTGGACGAAGCAGTATCTGGCGTCGGAGACGGTCAAGATCGAGACCATGGACAAGCTGATCGATTGGCTGCCGAAGACCGTGCCGGCCGACGACGTGACCTCTGTAGTCCACGGCGACTACCGCCTCGACAACATGATCCTGCATCCGACCGAGCCGCGGGTCATCGCCGTGCTCGACTGGGAGCTCTCCACGCTCGGCAATCCGCTCGCCGATTTCACCTATTTCCTGATGAATTGGGTCATGCCGTCCGAGCAGCGCGGCGGGCTCGCCGGCGCCGATCTCAAGGCGATGGGCATCCCCTCCATCGAGGAAACGGTCGCGCGCTATTGCGAGGCCACCGGACGGCCCGGCATTCCGCAGACGGATTGGTATTTCGCCTACAATCTGTTCCGCCTCGCGGCCATCTGCCAGGGCATCGTTGGTCGCGTGCGCGATGGCACGGCCTCGTCGCCGCAGGCCCTCTTGATGTCCGAACGCGTCCCGATCCTGGCGTCGGGGGCCTTTGGTTTCGCCCAAAAGGCCGGCTTGGCGGGCTAGGCGGCCGGCGTCGACGCGCTTGACTTCCAGGTGGTTGGAAGCTCCCCTATCCGCCTCGAACATGCGGGGGAAAAAGTCATGATCCGGATCAAATGCGCCGCCGCGGCGCTCGCCCTGGCGTTCGCCGCCCCTGCATTCGCCCAAGCGCCGAGCTTTGACGTCTGCGTGCAGGCCGGCGCGGTGCTCGCAACGCCCGGCGCACCCGCGCTGTCGGCACAGACGGTCCGCATCAAGGCCGGACGCATCGTCGATCTCGTTCCCGGCGCCCAGGCGGCGGGCTGCGCGGCGGTGATCGATCAGAAGAGCCGCACGCTGCTTCCGGGCCTGATCGACAGCCACGTCCACATCACCAGCGAACAGGGCCCGAACCGGCGCTTCGACGCCGTGACGAAAACGTCCGCCGACCGCGCGTTCGATGGCGCCGTCTACGCGAAACGGACGCTCGAAGCCGGTTTCACCACCGTCGCCGATCTCGGCGCCGACCCGGAGGCCGTGTTCGCCCTGCGCGATGCGATCGCCGCTGGCAAGGTTCCCGGCCCGCGAATCCTCGCCGCCGGCACAGCCATCACCCCGAGCGGCGGCCACGGCGACGTCAACGGCTTCTCGCCGGACGTCATTGCAGCCCTGCGGCGCAACAATCGCTGCAACGGCGCCGACGATTGCCGCCGAGCCACGCGCGAAATGATCCAGGCCGGCGCCGACCTCATCAAGATCACCGCGACCGGCGGCGTGCTGTCCAACACGAGAGCCGGCCTCGCCCAGCAGCTGACCGACGACGAATTGAAGGCGATCGTCGAGACTGCCCATTCGATGGGCCGCATCGCCGTCGCGCACGCCCACGGCAAGGACGGCATCGACGCCGCCCTGCGCGCCGGGATCGACGGCATCGAGCATGGCACCTACGGCGATGCCGCGAGCTTCAAGCTCTACAAGCAGTCCGGCGCCTGGTACGTGCCGACCCTGCTCGCCGGCGTCACGGTGAAGGAAGAGGCCCAAAAGCCCGGCACCTGGATGCCGAAGCCCGTCCAGGAAAAGGCGCTGCAGGTCGCCGACACCGCTATCGCGACGGCCCGTGAAGCGCGCAAGGCCGGCGTGCGGATCGCCTTCGGCACCGATACCGGGGTTTCGAAGCATGGCGACAACGCCCGCGAATTCGCGCTCATGGTCCAGGCCGGCTTCACGCCCGCCGAAGCGATCAAGTCCGCCACGATCGACGCCGCCGAACACCTGCGCCTCTCCACTGAGACAGGTCGGATCGCGCCCGGGCTCGCGGCGGACCTCATCGCGGTGGATGGCGATCCCCTGAAGGACGTGACGGTGCTGACGAACGTGAAGTTCGTGATGGCGCGCGGCGTGATCGCCAAGGATGTCCGCTGATCGATTGCGCGGAGCTGAGCGTCGGTTCATGCCTCTCGCATGATCACTGTCTATCTCAACGGGCCGGACGGCAAAGTCATCACCGCCCCGGCGCCGCGCGACGCGCTGGGCCCTGAGGCGGTCTGGGTCGATCTCTTCGAGCCGACGCCCGAGGAAGAACGCACCGTCGAGGCCGCTTACGGCGTTGACGCGCCGACGCCGCTCGAACGCGCTGCGCTTGAGGAATCCTCGCGCTTCTACGAGGAGCGCGGCGCGCTGGTGCTCACGGCCACCCTGCTCGGGCGACGCACCGAGGGCGCCTTCATCTCGGGACCCGTGACCTTCATTCTTACGGGCAAGACGTTGATCACCGTGCGCGCCGTCAATCCGCGGGCGTTCGACATCGGCAAGTCGCGCGCGTCCGCCCGGATCGAAGCGTCGATGGACGGCGCCGCCGCGCTGACCGCCCTTCTGGAAGGGGTCGTCGAGCGCGTCGCCGATCTTCTGCAGGAGAATTCCAAGCACGCGACGGAGCTTTCGGCCCGCGTGTTCAAGCCCGACGCCGCGCCGCATCTGCCCGTCGAACTGCGCACGATCGGTCGGCTCGGCGCCCTCTCCGCAATGGCCCACGATTCGCTCGCGAGCCTGCAGAGGCTGGCGGCCTTCGCGTCGCACGTGTGCGGTCCCTATGGCGTCGATCCAGAACGCATGACCGCGCTGCAGCGCGACGTGGAGCAATTGGAGCGGGTCTGCGAGGCGCAACAGGAGCAATTGACCTTTCTCCTCGATGCGACGCTCGGCCTCGTCGGCGCGGCGCAGAACAATTCCCTGCGGGCGATCTCGATCGCCACCATCGTGTTCGCCCCGCCGACCCTGATCGCCTCGATTTTCGGGATGAATTTCGAGCGTCTGACTTGGTTTCAGGCGCCATGGGGGCCGAATGTCGCCTTTGGGCTGATGGCAGGCGCGGCGTTCGGGCTTTTGGCGATCGCGCGCTGGCGGCGCTGGTTCTAATCGGCGCGCCTGGTTGACGCGGCGACGCGCGATGGGCATGTCCGCGCCACCATGGCCGCTTTGGAATTCACCCGCCGCTACGCGATGGCGCACCGCCTGATCGCCGATCCGCACGACAAATGCGCGACGCCGCACGGTCATAATGAATTCGTCGCCATCCGCGTCGCGCCGACCGCGCCCGTCCGGTTCGGGGGCGCGAACATGACCACGCCCTTCGCCGCGGTGAAGGCGCGCTGGTCCGCCTGGATCGACGGGGCCGTCGATCATGCGTTCCAGGTCAATGCCGCCGATCCCTTGATCGACTTTTTCCGGGCGCACGAGCCCCATCGATTGGCGCGTCTTCTGGTGGCGCCCGGCGATCCGACCACGGAGGTTCTGGCGGCGCTGTTCTGGTGCAAGCTCGAAGCCTTCCTGGCGGCGGACGATCTGCCCTACGTCGTCACGGCGATCCGCGTCGAGGAAACGCCGACCAATGCCGTCCTGTTGACGCGCGAGGGCTTCGATCCAGGCGATTGCGGGCTCGCCGCGCAAGGCTGGTGGCGCCGGCCCGACATGAGCATCAACGATCTCTGATGCGCCGATAGCCGCACGACGCTGCGCGTCTGCGGGTTCAGTTAGGGACAAGGCGGAGCAGCTCAGCCCTCGGCCGAATTTAGTTTTGGTTTGGGTGATCGGCTTTCGCCGCTCCGCCTTGCTCGACGCGCCGGTTTGGTCAACC
>JBMOIB010000134.1:0-7947 GCA_049317545.1 Caulobacterales bacterium
TCGATCCGCTGCGCGTTCGTGACGTTCGCGACCCGCCCTGGCCGCAGCGACGGGGGGATGATGGCATGGGCTTTTGGGGGTGGGGATAAGTTCGCGCTTCTCCCCGCCGACGCCCCCCCTCGTCATCCCCGACGGAGCGCGCGAGCCACGGAGATCGGGGACCTTGTTCTGGATGTGCACTCGGCACGAGGTCCCGGATCGGCGCTACGCGCCGTCCGGGATGACGAACGGGTAGCCCCCTTCACCGCACCGGTACGGCCTTCCAGAAGTAGCGCGTGAAGCCGCGGCGCTCGTCCTTTTCCTTCACGCGGAAAGCCATGCGCACGCCGACGCCGCTGTCGACGTCGCCGGGCTCGACGTCGGTGATGTCCATAAAGATGCGTCCGCCGCCTTCGAAGGTGATCATGCCGTAATGGTTGGGCGGGCTCATCGCGTAGGTGAGATAATCCGCTGACCAGGTCAGCACGCTCGCGGCGCGCTCGGCGAATTTGTACGGCTCCTGCGTATCGACCGTCGGCGCGTTCGGATTGACGCTGATGCGGGTTCGCGGGAATTGCACCGTGCCCGTCTCTCTGCAGCGGCCGCCGACGAGACCAAGGATCTGGTCGTTGGCGCGATAGAGCGTCGTCAGCGCGGTCTTGTTGTCTTTCTCCGCGCGCATTCCGCGATCCCATTCCACGAGATCGTTGAACACGAGGAACTTCATGTAATTGGTCTCTTCCTTGCGGTTGGCGAGCCAACCGGAGACGCCGCGTTGCGGTTTCCAGGTCTCGACCTTCTTCGTCGCGCGGAAGACGTTCGCTTCGCAGCCTTGGCCGAATTGCGCGACGACGAAAACATCGCCCTCCTTCGCGGTCTCGAGCGCGTGCGCAAACATCAAGAGCGCGTGCGCGCAGCCGGCCTCGCCGATCGTCGCGGACATGGAATCGCGCACGGCCTCGGGTTTCACGCCGAGCTTCTTGGCGATGCTTTCGGGCACGCCCTTGAATACCGACGGCAGGATGAAGTGCGTGACGTCGCCGCCGGCGACCTTGGCGGATTTCAGCGCGCGTTCGATCGTCGGCGGCACGAGCTTGGCGAAGCCCTCGTCGCGGATCCAACGCTCTTCCCAGGAATAATCGAACTCTTCGCCTTCGCCGCGGAAGTGGTCGACGAAATCGGCGGTCGTGACGGCGCCGCCGATCCAATCAGCAAGGACGTCCTCGCCGCCGATCAGGAAGGCGGCGCCGGCGTCGCCGAAGTCGAGCTCCTGGGCGGACGCCGCGCGGGCGCGGCGCTTGTCGGCGGCGCAGACCAGAGCATGGCCGCCGGGCGGCAGGCCGGACGCCGTCGCGAGCGCGGTGGAGAGCGCGGTCACGCCGGCTTTTTGAGAACCGGTCACGTCGGCGGCGCCGGCGCTGCGCTCAAGCGTGAGCGCGGCCGAGACGATCCCGGCGTTGAGGCGGTCGGAGAATGGGGCCGTGGTGGTGGCGAACAGCAGCGTCTTGACGTAGGCGCGATCGTCGGCGGGGCCGAGCGCGTCGCGGACCGCTTCGACGGCCATGGTGATCGCATCCTCGTCCCAATTCGCCATGGCGCGCTCGCCCTTGGCTTTGCCCATCAGGTTCGGCGCCAGCCACGCATTGGCCTTGGCGGCCGCCGCCCGTTGCAACCGCAGCCGCGGCACATAGGCCCCGTAACCAGTGATGCCGACCATGTTCGTCTCCGCTCCCTTTATATGTCTTTGTCGCCACTCTAGCGCCGGCTCACGGCGCGTCCAAAAGCGCTGCGATCGCCATCCAGTAGTCGCTGGCTTCGAGATCGCCGGCCGCGGCTTCCTCCGCTGCGCGCAAGGTCGCGATCACGGCCGCATCGTCGCCGTACTGGCGCAGCAAGGCGCCGGCCGCGGCGGCGGTTTCACTCGGTGTGGGCGAGGCTCGTTGCGACATAATCGGCGACGCCGGTCTCGATAGCGGTGAAGGGTCGTTCGTAGCCGAGCGCGCGCAGACGCGTCATGTCGGCCTGCGTGAAGTACTGATACTTGTCGCGGATCTCGACGGGCGTATCGACATAGGTGATCGCGGGCTTTTTTCCGAGCGCGGCGAACAAGGCGCCGGCGAGGTCGGCGAAGGAGCGCGCCTTGCCGGAGCCGACGTTCAAAACGCCGCCCTGCACGTCCTTCTCGAGCAGCCAGGCCACAACATCCACGCAATCGCGGACGTAGACGAAATCGCGCAGCTGCCCGCCGTCGGCATAGTCGGGATGGTGCGATTTGAAGAGCCGCACCGGCTCACCGCGCACGGCGACCGGATGCATGTGGGCGACGACGCTTTTCTGCCCGCCTTTGTGCTGCTCGTTGGGGCCGTAGACGTTGAAGAATTTGAGCCCGTTCCAGCGCGGCGGCGCGTGCCCCGCGGCGGCCTTGCGCGCGGCGTAGAGATCGAACGCCTTCTTGGACCAGCCGTAGGCGTTGAGCGGCTTGAGGCTGCGCAGAGCGTCGCGCTCGTTTGAATCGCTGAACCCGAGCGCCCCGTCGCCATAGGTCGCCGCCGAGGAGGCGTAGACCAGGGGGCGCTGCCGCGCCGCACACCAGTCCCAGATGTCGCGCGACAGGCGGAAGTTCGCCTCGACAACGGCGTCGACGTCGGTCTCGGTGGTCGAGGAGATGGCGCCCATGTGGACGACGGCCTCGACGTTGCGCCACGCCTTGTCCAGGAACGTGAAGAGGTCGACGGGGTCGATGAGGTCGGCGACGTCGGCCATGCGCAGGTTGCGCCACTTGCCAAGGTCGGCCGTCCCGAACCGATCGACGACGACGACGTCCGCGCCCGCCTCAGCCAGGCGGGCGGCGATGTTGGACCCGATGAAGCCGGCGCCGCCGGTGACGATGATCATGGCGCGACATATCCGGGGGTGCGCAGGGGAAGGCAAGGGCGCACGGTTCGCGCAGCCCGGCTTCCGGCGCCGATCGTTTTCTATCTCGCATGATCCATGGATTGGCCGTAAGCGTAATGACGACACCGTGACCGCCTCCGTCGCTCCGCCCGCTTCCGCCCCCATCGTCGTCTGGTTCCGCCAGGACCTGCGCCTCGCCGACAATCCGGCGCTGGCCGCGGCGGCGGCGACCGGCCGCCCGGTGGTGTGCCTCTACCTCCTCGACGACGTCTCGCCCGGCCGCTGGCGACTGGGCGGTGCGGCGCGCTGGTGGCTAGGCCAGAGCCTCGCGGCCTTGGCGGGTACCCTTGCCGGGCTTGGGGGGCGGCTGATTTTGCGCGCCGGCGCCGCAGCCGAAGCGATCCCCGCCTTCGTGCGCGAGGCGGGCGCGGCGGCGATCTATTGGAACCGGCGCTACGAGCCCGCGGCCGCGGCAGTCGACGCCACGCTGAAGGCTGGGTTCAAGGCCGCCGGCGTCGAAGCCAAGAGCTTCAACAGCGCGCTCCTGTTCGAGCCGTGGGAGTTGCGCACCGGCCAGGGCGGCGCGTTCAAGGTCTATTCGCCGTTCTGGCGCGCCGCGCTGAAGCAAGGTCCGGCGCGCGCGCTCGCCCCTACCCCCGCGCGACTGACGCCGGGGCCGGCGCTGGCGAGCGCCGATCTGGACTCGTGGGGCCTTGCCCCGACCAAGCCCGACTGGGCCGGCGGCCTACGCGCCGCCTGGACGCCTGGCGAGGCGGGTGCGCACGCCCGCCTGGGTTCGTTCCTGGAGGCCGCGCTCGACGGCTACGCGCGAGACCGCAACATCCCCGGCCGGGCGACGACCTCAGCGCTGTCGCCGCATCTGCGGTTCGGCGAGATCGGCCCCTTGCAGATCTGGCGGGCGTTCGAGGGCCGCGGCCTGACGGGCAAGGATTGCGAGAAATTCCTGGCTGAATTGGGCTGGCGGGAATTCTCCCACCACCTGCTCGCCGATTTTCCCGAGCTTCCGGAGCGGGCTTGGCGCGCGCCGTTCGATCAGTTTCCGTGGGCGGATGATCCTTCGGGGCTGAAGGCTTGGCGGCGCGGCCGCACGGGTTATCCGATCGTCGACGCCGGCATGCGCGAGCTTTGGGCGACCGGCTGGATGCACAACCGCGTGCGCATGATCACGGCCTCGTTCCTGATCAAGCACCTCCTGATCGACTGGCGGCGCGGCCAGGACTGGTTCTGGGACACCCTGGTCGACGCCGACCTCGCCAACAACGCCGCCTCCTGGCAATGGGTGGCGGGCTCGGGGGCGGACGCTGCGCCCTATTTCAGGATTTTCAATCCGACGACGCAGGGCGAGACGTATGATCCAGACGGGGCCTATGTGCGCCGTTGGGTTCCGGAACTGGCGAAACTGCGGCCCGAGCGCATCCATCGTCCCTGGGAAGCGGGCTCCGACGAATTGTCGGCCGCTGGCGTTAAGCTCGGCGAGACCTATCCGCGCCCGATCGTCGACCACGCTTTCGCCCGGGCGCGGGCGTTGTCGGCGTTCGAAGGCTTGCCCAAGAGCGGCAGTCGGGCTTGAGAAGTGGGGCGCAGGAGAAGCGGATGCGGGTAGCGGTCATTGGTGCGGGCATTTCCGGTTTCGGCGCAGCGCTCGCGCTCCAGGCGAGCGGCGTAGATGTCGCACTGTTCGAAAAGGACGCCCGCCTGGGCGGCCACGCCCATACGGTGACGGTCGACTACGACGGGGCGTCGATGCCCGTCGACACCGGCTTCATCGTCTTCAATGGTTTGAACTATCCAAACCTCGTCGCCATGCTCGCGCATCTGAAGGTCGAGACCTTCGAGAGCGACATGAGCTTCGCGGTATCCGACCCGAACGGCTATGAATGGTCGAGCAACGGGGTCGCCGGCCTGTTCGCCTGGAAGCGCAATCTCGCCCGCCCCGCCTATCTGGGCATGCTGAACGACATCGTGCGCTTCTGCGCCCGCGCGCGCACGGACCTCGCGGCGGATCGCGTCGGGCCTGGGTCGCTGAAGGACTACGTCGCAAGGCTCGGGCTCTCGCGCACCTTCCTGAGCCATTACCTGCTGCCGATGGGCGCGGCCATCTGGTCGACGCCGGAAGACGATGTGCTCGACTATCCCGCCGAGACCTTCCTGCGCTTCTGCGACAACCACCGCCTCCTGCACGCCAAGCGCCCGAGCTGGCGGTCGATCCGCGGCGGCAGCCGCACCTACGTCGCAGCCTGCGCACAGCGCCTCGGCGCGGCGGTCCAGGCTGGCGACGCCGTGACCGAGGTGCGCCGCACGCCGACCGGCGGCGTTCAGGTGCGCACGGCTTCGGGGCGCGATGAGCGCTTCGACCACGTCATCCTCGCCTGCCATTCCGATGAAGCCTTGGCGATCCTCGCAGACGCAGATGCCGAAGAGCGCGCCGCGCTCCAGGCGGTGCGCTATGCGCCCAACATCGCCTATCTGCATCGCGATGAAAGCCTGATGCCGCGCCGGCGCGCGGCCTGGGCGTCCTGGAATTATCTGCGCGCGCCAGATCCCAAGGCGTCCGACAAGGTGTGCGTCACCTATTGGATGAACCTCCTGCAGGACCTCGATCCGACGCGCCCGCTGTTCGTGACGCTCAACCCCCCGGCCCCGCCGCGCCCGGAGCTGACGTTCGGCGCGTTCGACTACGCGCATCCGCAATTCGATCTGCCCGCCATCGCTGCGCAAAAGGCGATCCGATCGATGGGCGTGCGGCGCGGCGTCTCGTTCGCCGGCGCCTGGCTCGGCTACGGCTTCCACGAGGACGGACTTTCTTCGGGCCTGGCGGCGGCCGCCGCCCTCGGCGCGGCGCCGCCCTGGGCAGCTCCCGCACCCCGCGACAGCCTCGAACGTCTGAGCGCCGCCGCCGCATGACTCCTGCCCTGTACGACGCTCGCACGGTCCACATCCGCTCGACGCCATTCGAGCGGCGCTTCTCCTATCGCGTCGCGCAGGTGTATCTCGACGTTGACCGGATCGGCGCGGAAACGCGCGGCAATCCGCTGTTCGCCTACAACCGGCCAGGCCTGTTCGCCTTCTACGATCGCGACCACGGCGATCGATCCGGCGCGCCGCTGCGCGCGTGGGCGGAGCGTCTGTTCGCCGGCGCCGGCATCACGCTCGAAAATGGCCCGGTGCGGCTGCTCTGCTTCCCGCGCGTGCTCGGCTACGTTTTCAATCCGCTGTCCGTCTTTTTCGGCTACAGCCCAGCGGGCGAATTGCGCGGCATCATTTACGAAGTGAACAACACGTTCGGCGAAACGCACGCCTACGTCGCGCGCGCCAGCGCTACGCACGAGGCCGACAAGGCCCTTCACGTCTCGCCGTTCTTCGATGTGACTGGCCGCTACAAATTCACCATGCGGGCGCCGGATGAGGCGATGTCGCTCACTATCGAGACGCTCGAAGCGGGCGCGCGCACCCACCTCGCCACGCTCCGCGGGCGGCGCAGCGACATGACCGCCGCACGCCTCGCGGGGCTCTTCCTGCGACTGCCGTTCATGACGCTGCAGGTGATCGCCGCGATCCATTGGGAGGCGCTGTTCCTGTGGATGCGCGGCGCCGGCTATCGCCGCAAGCCCGCGCCGCCCGCCGCGCCGTTCAGCCTCGCCCGATCGGCGCAGCCAGTTTCTTCTCTCCCGCTGACGCGCGATGGTGCGCACGAGCCCCCTGCGATCCAGGTGACCTGATGGATGCCGTAACCCCTACCCGCGACCGCGCCTACCCGCCGGCCCGCGCCACCGCCGCGACCCTGGCCTTGATGCCCGGGCTGCCCGCGAGCCTTCGCGCCGCCGGAGCGATCTGCCTTAACCTGCGCGGCGGTTCGCTCCTGATCGAACTGCCGGACGGCCGGTCCCTTGCCTTCGGCGAGTCCGACGCGCCCGTCCATGCCCACATCATCGCGCGCGACTGGCGCTTCGCGCGGCGCGCGTTAACTGACGGCGACATCGGCTTTGCGGAAGGCTACATGGCCGGCGAATGGGAGACGCCGGACCTCTCGGCGCTGCTCACCCTGTTCTCGATGAACATCGAGCGCACGGCCCGCCTACTGAAAGGCAATCCGGTCGCGCGCATCACCCATCTCTTCCGCCACTGGTCGCGCGAGAACACCAAGACCGGATCGAAGAAAAACATCGTCGCGCACTACGATCTCGGCAACGCCTTCTACGAGCGCTGGCTCGATGCGACGATGACCTATTCCTCGGCGCTGTTCGAAGCGCCCGGACAAAATCTGGAAGCGGCGCAGCTCGCCAAGTATCGCGGCATCGCCGACGCGCTCGAGCTGAAACCGGGCGATCGGGTGCTGGAAATCGGATGCGGCTGGGGCGGCTTCGCGGAGATCGCCGCGCGCGAGTACGGCGCGCACGTCACCGGCCTCACGCTCTCCAACGAACAGCACGATTACGCCGTCGCCCGCATGGCGCGTCAGGGCCTTTCCGACAAGGTCGACATCCGCCTGCAGGACTATCGCGACGTGCAGGGCCCGTTCGACAAGGTCGCTTCGATCGAAATGTTCGAGGCCGTCGGCGAACGCTATTGGCCCGTCTATTTCGGCAAGGTCTCTGAGGTCTTGCGCCCGGGCGGCCGCGCCGCGCTGCAGATCATCACCATCGCCGACAATCTGTTCGAGGATTATCGCAAGCGCGCCGATTTCATCCAGCGCTACGTGTTCCCGGGCGGCATGCTCGCGAGCGAGGCGCGGCTGCGCGAAGAGACCGCACGCGCCGGCCTCGGCTGGGACGGCGCCCGCGCATTCGGACAGGATTACGCCGCCACGCTCGCCGAATGGGGCCAGCGTTTCCGCGGCGCCTGGGGCGACATCCGCACCCAGGGCTTCGACGAGCGCTTCAAGCGGCTTTGGCAATTCTACCTGAGCTATTGCGAAGCGGGATTCCGGACCGAGCGGACGGACGTGATCCAGCTGGCGCTGGTGAAGGGCTGATCGGGCGACGCGTTCTGCCACGTCGGCGGTTCACCCCTCATCCGGCCCTTCGGGCCACCTTCTCCCACAAGGGGAGAAGG
>JBMOIB010000135.1:0-7861 GCA_049317545.1 Caulobacterales bacterium
GCGAACCGTGTTGTCGATCAGAGTGTCGACTTGCGAGTCGGCGATTCGTCGCCGGCGCGTCGGCGATCGGAGCGAGGTGGAACGGCATGAGCGCTGGAACCTGGGGCGGCCGCGCGATTGATCCGCGAGTGCGCGAGGCCGCGCTCGAGGCCGCGCGGCGGCATGGCCTGCAGCTTGGCGGCTGGCTCGGCGACGCCTTGCAGGCGCACGACGACAAAGACCCCATGCCGCAGCTCGATGTCGAAGACGCCGACGTCAGCCGCGCCGCCGGTCGTCGGATCGCCGATGCGTTGGAGCGCCTCGCGCAAAGGATAGAGACCGCCGAACAACGCGCCTCGCTGGCGGTGGTGGGCCTGGACCGCACGGTCGTCGGGCTGGCGTCGCGGATCGACGACACCGAGGTTGGGGCCCGCGAAGAGGCGCTGCGGCTGTTCGCATTGGTCGGCGAACTGAAATCCGCGCAGGAATCGCTGATCGACCGGCTGGCGAGCGCCGAGAGCGAAGAGCGCATTGGAAGCGTCAAGCGCGCCGTAGAGCGCATCGACGCGGAATTGACCCGCCTCGCCTATCGCCTGGAGGGCGATCTGGCGCGGTTGGCGGAACGCCTGGACGGGACGGGCGATGCGGTTGCGGCCTCGATCGCCGCCGTCCGCGACGACGCCGAGGCCTCGCTTGCGCATCGCGACGCCCGACTGGACGCGGTCGATCATCGATTGACGGCCTTCGAAACCCAGCGCGAACACGCGCAGGACGCGCTGCACGACGTCGAACTTGCCCTTCGCGCGGCGGTGGAAGACGTCGATGCGCGCCTGGGCGGCCGCCTCGCAGAAACCCACCAGGCGGCCTTCGCGCGCCTCGAAGATCTGGGCGTCCACCTGGCCGAGTTTGCGGCGGAGACAACGCAAAGTCAGGCCGCCAGCGACGCCCGCATCGACCAGGTTTCGGCCGATGTGCAGGCGCGGATCGCCCAACTGAACGCCGCCGGCGAGCAGCGCGCAGCCGACGCCGAGCGCCGCGCCGGCGAAGCGGCCAAAACCGAACTCGAGGCGCTCGATCAGCGCGTCGCCGACGCCCTTGCCGATCTGCGCGCCAATGTGGAGCGCGCCTCGGCGCGCGCCGCCGCGGCCGAGGACGCCGCCGAAACCGCAGCCCGCGCGCTTGCTGGGTCCGTGCAGGCGCTCGGCGCCCGGATCGACGCCGCGCAAGCCAGCGCCGCAGACGCGCTTTCGAACCTCAAGACCGACCTCGACGCCGCGATCGACGACCGCGTCGGCGCGCTCGCCGCCTCTGTCGGCACGCTGCAGGCCGCCGTCGACGATGTGGTCGAAACGCTGCGGCCGGCGGATCTCAACAACGCGCTGATTGACGTGCAGCGCCGAATGAGCGCGGCCGAGGGGCGTCAGTCCCAAACGGTCGAAGCCGTTTCGGTGGAAATCAAGCGTCTGTCCGAAGCCTTCGATCGCCGCATGCGGGTGCTCGAGGAAACCCACCAAAAGGCGGAACTGCCGCGGCTGGTCGAAAAGCTGCAGGCCCAGTCCGAACAACGCTACGCCGCCGCCGATGCGCGCGCGCTCGAAGCGGCGGCCGCGCTCTCTGCGCGGCTCGATACGCTGGGATCAGATCTTGCGGCCGCCCGGGCCGAACTCGCGCGTCAGGTCGGCGCCGTCGCGTCGGACCTCGAAACCAGGCTGCATTCCCGACTGGACGGCGCCCTCGACGAGGTCGACGCGCGCCTTTCGGCGATCGAGCATGCCCGCGCGCGCGAAGCGCCGGAGCTGGGGATCCGATCTGCGAGCCCCATTGCAGCGCCGCTCGCAATCGCGCCCGCATTCGCTGCTGCGCCGCCTGAAGAGCCGGTTGACGTCGCCCCCGCCCCGCCGCGGCGCGGCGTTTGGGGACCGGAGCAGGATGAAGACCTCGAGATCGTCGATGAGCCCGCCTTAGCCGCCAGCGCGCTCGTCGTCGACGAGCCCCGGCACATCGCGGAATACGATTCCGAGGACGACGACTTCCTCGCATTCGAGTCCCTGCGCCGACGCGCGCCGGCCGAGCCTCTGGGCGCTACGGACGCCTCCGCCTCGCCCGTCGACGAATGGGCCCTTCCGGACGATACCGCCGAATTGGACGCCGCGTTCGAGGACGAAAGCTTGGCTCCCGAACCGGCGACGAGGTCCCGCCAATCGCTCTTGCCGGACAACGACGAGGTCGATGCGCCGGCCGCTCGTCGCGAACCCGCTTTGCTCGATACCGATCCGGATCTCGACGTGCTCGAGGCCGAGCCGCCGCCCGCCCAACCCAAAAGCAAGAACGCCTATCTCTCCGACGCCCGCCGCGCGGCGATGGCGGCCGCAACACCGTCGAAAACGCGCGGCGGCCGCCCGCGACTTTCGCCGCGTGTGCTGATCGTTGGGGCGCTCGGCGCAACCGCCGCCGCAGCCGGCGGCGTGGCCTTCATGCTCAGGCCGTCTGACGCGCCCACCGAACAGCCGCCGGCGCCGCCGCCGCACGCGGCGACCTTGTCTGGCCCCCCGGGATCGATCGCAGAGGCTGCCGCCAAGCAGGCCGAGGCGCCCGCCGTGGTCGCTGAAGCGCCCAAGGAAACGCTCGACCAGGCCGTGCAGCGCGGCGACGCCGTCGCCACCTTTGAATTGGCGCGTCAGAAGTTGGCCGGCGGCGCTGCGGATGAAGGCTTCGCGCTTATGCGGAAAGCCGCCGACAAGGGCCTCGCCGCCGCTCAGCACCGCCTCGCCAAGCTGTACGAACGCGGCGAAGGCGTCCCCGCCGACATTGCAGCTGCCCGCCAATGGACCGAACGCGCCGCCATGGGCGGCAATCGCAGCGCCATGCATAATCTCGGCGTGTACTTCGCGCGCGGCGAAGGCGCGCCGCTCAACGAAGCGCAGGCCTATCGCTGGTTCCGCCAGGCCGCTGACCTCGGCATGACCAACAGCCAATACAATCTGGGCGTCCTGTATCAGACCGGCCGCGGCGTCGCCGCGGACCAATCGGAAGCGCTGTTCTGGTTCGCCGTCGCCTCCGCCGCCGACGATTCCGATGCGCGAGCGCGCGCCGCGGCCATCGAACAGCGGCTCACGCCTGCCGTCGCGGCGCAGATCCGGGCGCGCGCCGCAGCCTTCCGCCCCAAGCTGATGAACCCACGCGCCAACGGCGATTTCGGTCCGTTGCCATGGCCCAAAGCAGGCGCTGGCGCAGGCGATCCGTCGCGCACCTGATTCCCAAACAGAATTGATCGGGCGGCGATTGCCGGCGCTCCCGGGGGCGACCATAGTGCGCGCCGGGACCCCCGCTCATGATGTCCATCTATCTGCCGATCGCCGAGACGCCGGTGAACGCGCTGGTCATTCTCATGACCAGCGGCGCCGTCGGATTCGTGTCCGGTCTGGTCGGCGTTGGGGGCGGCTTCCTGATGACCCCGCTGCTCATGTTCCTCGGCATTCCGCCAGCGGTCGCCGCCGCCACCGAAGCGGCCCAAATCACGTCGACGTCGGTGTCGGGCGTGCTCGCCTATTGGCGCCGGCGCCTGGTGGATTGGCGCATGGGTATCCTGCTGACGATCGCCGGCGTTCTCGGGTCGGTCGTGGGCGTGCGGCTGTTCGCGGCGATGAAGGCGATCGGCCAGGTCGATCTCCTGATCACGCTCTCCTACGTCTTCTTTCTCAGCGTCATCGGCGGGCTGATGCTGTGGGAGAGCGTCGGAGCGCTCCGGCGCAAGGGACGAGGCGCGCCGCCGCCGCGCCGCAAGCGCGATCGAACCCTGGCGCACATGCTCCCGCTGCGGATGCGCTTCCCGGCCTCCGGGCTCTACATCTCGGTCCTGCCGCCGCTCGCCATCGGCTTCTGCGTCGGCGTCATCGCCGCCGTCATGGGCGTCGGCGGCGGGTTCATTCTCGTGCCGGCGATGATCTATCTGTTGCGCATGCCGACGCAGGTCGTGGTCGGCACCTCGCTCGTCCAGGTCCTGATCGTGACGGCTATGGTCGTCGTCCTGCAGGCGACGCAGACGATGACCGTCGATCTCGTGTTGGCGAGCCTGCTGATCGTCGGCGGGGTCATCGGCGCCCAGTTTGGCGTCCGCGCCGGGGCCAAACTGTCGGCCGAGCGCCTGCGCGCCATTCTCGCGGTGCTGGTGCTTGGCACGGGCCTGAAGCTCGCCTTCGATCTCGTGGTGGAGCCGCAGGAAATGTTCGTGCTTGGATCGCAGCGATGAGGCTGCTCCTCACCCTCTTTGCGCTTCTGTGGGCGGCGGCTGCGCCAGCGGCGGCGCAATCCACGACCGGTCTCGCCGCGGCGGTGACCGACGACGAGATCGCCGTGACGTCCGACTTTCGCGGCGCGCGGATCACGGTGTTCGGGGCGACTCCGTCGCGGCGCATGGCCGGCGACGTCGTCGTCGCGATCCGCGGCCCCGGCGGCCCCATTACGGTGATGCGCAAGCGGCGCACGGGGCCATTGTGGCTCAACCGCGACGCCGTCGAGTTCGCCGACGCGCCTTCCTTCCACGCCGTCGTCAGCGCGCGCCCCTTGGTGCAGATCGCCTCGACGCGCGACATCTGGAGCCTTGGCCTCGATCCGGCGGCCCAGGCGCGTCTGACGAGCCCGACGCCCGCCGACGCCGATCCGAGCGATTATCGCCAGGGCCTCGTGCGCCTGCAGCGGGCGCGCGGCCTCTACCAGGAATTGCCGCGCGGTCTTGTGGTGCGCCCAGGCGGCCTGTTCAAGGCGCAGGTCGCCCTGCCGGCCAACGCGCCGCCGGGGGCCTACAAGGCGGACGTCTATCTGTTCCGCAACAACCGCCTTCAGGCGACCGAGACCGCGACGATCCTGATTTCCCGGCAGGGGATCGAGCAGACCGTCTACGCCCTCGCCCATGAGCGGCCGTTCGCCTATGGCCTGTTCGTCGTCGCGATCGCGCTGTCGGCCGGGTGGTTGGCGGCGCTCGTCTTCAGACGGAGCTGAAATGTCCACGCCCGCCCCGATCCCGCCCGCCGCGCTCTGGCTCGGCTTGGCGGGGCTCATCCCGTTCTACGCCGCAGCCCTCGCCGCCGCCGCGCCCGACCCCGCGATCGCCCGGCTCGCGCTCGCGAGCTTTGCGATTTACGCCGCGGTCATTCTCTCGTTCCTGGGCGGCGCGCGATGGGGCCTCGAGCTCGCCCGCGCCGGGGACGCCCCGTCGCTGCGGCGGCTGGCGTTTTCGGTCGCCCCGTCGATCGCGGGCTGGGCCTTGGCGATCGCCGCTATGGCCTATCCCTTCGCGCCGGGCCTCGCTGGCGGTTTTGCGGCGCTATTCGCCGTCCAATACGTTTGGGACGCCGCCGCGGGGCGGGAGCGCCTCGCGCCATCGTGGTATCCCAACCTGCGGCAAATCTTAACTTCGGGCGTAGTACTCGCCTGTGTGATCCTACCCTTCGCAAGGATCCTGGGACGAGGATGACGTGACCGCCGCGCCGATCGAGGCTTCGCGCGCCAGGTTGCTGGCCCTTCACGCGACGCCCGGGCGCGCCGCGTCTCTTGCGATGCATGTCGTTCTCGGCGCTGCGCTTTTGGCGCTTCCCAGGGTCACAGCGCCCCATGAGCCGCAGGTCGTGCGGATCGAGGTCGTGCCGCCGCCGGTCGTCGAACCGCCCCCGCCGCCGCCCGAACCCAAACGGCGCGCGCGCGCCCCTCAACCGCCCGTCAAGCCGCGCCCCCAGGCCCCGGCCGACGCCGAGCCCCTCCTTCCGCTGCCGCTCGCCGCGCGCGCGCCGAAACTGGCCGCCGCCTCTGCGGTCGCCGCGAAAGTCGCGGACGCGGACGACAACGCCCCCTTCATGGCGGCCCCCGTCGAGCGCGCCGACGACCTGCGCGCAGCAACCGCCAAGGAAGCTCCGCTCGCGGCCGCGCAGGAGGACGCCCCCTGGATCGGCGCTGCCGCCGAGCGCGTCGACCAATTGCCCGGCCCCGCCCCACAAGTCGCGCCGCGCGAGCTTTCGGCTGCGAAGGCCGCGCCCGAGGAGGTGCAATTCGCCTCGACCGAGACGCCGCCTGACGAGGCCAAAAAACGCGCCGAAGACGAGGCCCGGCGACAGGCGGCGCTCAACGCCCCCAAGGCCGACCGCGGCGACGCGCCGATCGCAGCCGGCTCGGCCCTACCCCCTCCCGCAGGCGGCGGCGCAAGCGGAGGCGGCGGCGCGCCCGCGGCTGGCGGCGGCGTCCGCGCCGCCATTCGCGGCATTACGGTCGATGGCCTCGGCGAACCGGTCGGCTGCGCGAACCCCGACGATGTGCGCCTGAGCGAGGACGAACGCGCCGCCTGCAATCGCCGCCGATGGGCGGGCGCGCGCGGGGCGCCGGAACTCGGCGCAGTGGGCGGGCGCAACCAGCGGATCTTCGACGCCGCAGCGGCCCGGAAAAACCCGCCGACGGGCGCCAAGCCTGTGGCGGCGTGCGCGCGCGCCGGCGCCCAGGGCGCGCTCGACTGTCTGCCCGCCCCGGATGCGCCGAAGCTGAAGTGATGCAGCCTCAATCGCCCGTCGCGATCACGTGCGCCACGCCGGCCGGCAGACCGACGTTGCGCGGCCGCAGGTCCGGCAAGGCGAAACTCGTCGCGCCGTCGCCCGCGCCATAGGCTGCGCCGATGGCTGTAAAGAGCGTCGGGTAGGCCGCACGCGCCACGAGGCGCCCATCGCAGACCAGCCATCCGACCGGAACCGTCGCCGCGAGTGCGATCAGGCCCGCCGGCGCCTCGCTGCGCCAGCCGCCGTCGCGAAAGACGAGACGCCGGCCTTCGTCGCGTACGAAGGCGCTCCAGCCGGGTTTGGGCGCCAACGCCTCCCAGACCCCATCGCGCCGATAGGCGAGCGCACCGTTCGCCATCGGCCCCCAGTCCGCGCCCGTCTTGCCGGGCGGCAGGATGTGAATCGTTCCGTCGGGGGCCATGGACGGTTGAGCGGCCAAAGTGCGCGAGGCGACGTTGAGCTGGACGAGCGCGTCGAGCCGCAGCAGCGCCTCGTTCACCGTCACGTGCTTTTGCGCCTGGGCGGGTGCGAGAAAGGGCAGTTCCAGATTGGTCGTCGCGTCGGACATGATCGAGCCTCCGCGAACGATCATGCGCCCGGCGGCGACGCCCGCGGACAGCGCTGCATTTATCCCTCTAGGCGAAGGCGTCGGGGATGAGCCGATCTGCGGCGGCGGGATGGATGCGCGCGCGTCCGAGGATCAGGGCCGTCGGCGTCCCGCCGAATACGGACGCGAAAGCGGCGTCGCACACGTTGAGCCCGCCCGTATAGGCGCCGAACGCCGGCATCACGAGACGCACGCCGTCGGTGGCGAAACAGCGCGCGCGCACGGCGCGACCGCGGGCCGCGACCTTGGCGCAGGGATGCAAATGGCCGGCGATGACGCCCGCCTCCGGCCCCGGCTCATGGCGCAACAACAGGCTCTCGATCGCGAGTTCCGCGCGCACCTCGCCGCCGAGCGAAGCGGGCGGGTGCGGATCGTGATTGCCCTCGATCCACACGAAGCGCGGCGTGCGCTGCACGAGGGCGGCGAGCGCTGACGCATCCTCCGGCGCCATGCCGGCCGGACCGTGCGCGTCATGGAAGCTGTCGCCCAGCGACACCACGCAGTCCGGCGCGTGGGCATCGATCAGCGCGGCGAGCCGCGCGATGGTGGCGCGCGTGTCGTACGGCGGCAGGAACTGGCCGCGGCGGGCGAAGGCCGCGCCCTTCTCCAGATGGAGGTCCGACACGACGAGCGTCCGCGCCGCCTCGATCCACAAGGCCCCTTCCGCGAGCGCCGTGACGCGCACGCCTGCAAGGTCGAAGCGCGCATGCGCGCCCTCCAGCGCGACGAGCGGCCCCGG
>JBMOIB010000136.1:0-7713 GCA_049317545.1 Caulobacterales bacterium
GAATCGGCCGTTTCCTGGCAAGCGCAGTGCGGAGCCAGTTCGGGGAACCCTTTAATATTCCGGGATTTTCCGGCCTCGCCCAAGGCGCAGTTGCGGCGAAGGGCGATGGCGGAGAGGGAGGGATTCGAACCCTCGATACCCTTGCGAGTATTCCGGTTTTCGAGACCGGCCTGTTCAGCCACTCCAGCACCTCTCCGGGGGCCGTGCGATTGCAGCGGGTGGCTCGGCGCTGCGACGGGCCGCCTCTTTGGCGCGTCTGCGGGATTTTTTCAAACCTTTTCGGCGCGCGGCCCAAGGCGCCCTTTCGGACAGGTCAGGCCGGAACGGCGACTGGCCTGGCGGCGGTGCGCGGGGCGTAGCGTGCGGCCACGTAACCAGGCAGCGCGGCGCAGGCGACCCAGAACATCGTCTGCAGCGGCTCGAACGGCCGGTAGAGGTCGACCTCCACATAAGCGCGCAAGGCGGCGTAGACGGTCAGCCCCAGGAAGAAGGCCGTCACGAGGTCGGCGCGCGCGAGGACGGCGCGCCCGATCGCCATGACCGTCGCGAGCATGCTGGCGATCACCGCAATAAGACCAAGTGTTCCCATCGCCACGCGGTGCTCCAGGAACGTGTTGTGGAAATAGAAGGGCTGGTCGGGCCGGACGAACTGGCGCTGCTTCACCAGGATCCCTTGGCGGGTCCACCAGAACGCCTGGTAGCCGTGGCCGAGGATCGGGCGCTGAGCGATGGCCCGGTCGGCGGCGGCCCAGATCTGGGTTCGTCCGGTCAAGGAGCGGTCCTTGCCGAGCGCCGACAGCGCCACATCGACCGGATCGCGCTGCTCGACGGCGACGTACGTTGCGGCCGTCCCCGCGACCAGAGCGAACGCCGCCGACAGGAAGAGGCCGCGCGCGGCGACCGACCGCGTCGCAAAGACCCAGGCGCCGATGATGGCCAGAACGGCGGCGCCGGCAGCCACCATCGCGGTCGCGCTTTCGGCCTTGAAGATCGCCAACGCGCCAACCGCGGCGATCACGGCAAGAACGGGCGCCACGACGGCGCGCAGCCAAAGCGGGCCGCGCAGATAGGCGAGGAAGGCTGCCGCAACGATCAGGGCCGGCGTCACGCGCGAGGCGAAGAAATTCTTCTGGTCGAACCCGCCGCGGAACATCTGGCCTTCGCCGGAGGTCAAAACGCCCTGGGCGTTCATGGCGAGGATGATGGCGGCGGCGAGGCCGAAGCCGCCGACGATGTAAACGAGTTTCATTCGCGTCGCGAAATAGCAGGCGATCAGGGCCGTCGCCGCCAGCTGCAGCGCGGCGCGCAGCGACAAATTTGGGTCCGTCGACCACACGACCGAGGCGAGCGCGATCGCCGGCACGAGCCAGATCGCAAAGGACGAGCAGAACGAGCGCAGAACCGTGCGCCAATGGAAGGCGATGCGCACCACGAAATAGCCCAGTCCCGCCATGAGGAGCTGTGCGGTGTAGGAAAACTGGGATGACGCGGCGAAGAACCAAAAGACCATCATCGCGAGGTCGATGGCGTCCATGACTTGACGGCGATTGACCACGCTAGGCTCCAGCATTCCCGAGGGGCGCGAACGGCGGTAGAGCCGGATCGGACGCGTCCGGGCGCATCTCGCCGCACGCGTGCAAACGCTGGGCCAAACTGGGCGCAGAGGGCGGCGGCCCAAATGGCGTGTGCGCCAGTCGAAGGAGACGCAGGTGGGACTGACGAGACGCACCTTCGCCGCCGGCGCTGCGGGAACCGCGGTCGCCTTCACGGGCGCGGACGCCCAATCGCCGCGCACCCTGCCCGCCAAGCGGCCGCTCAGCCTGCGTCGCGGGATCGCGATCGGCAACGCCCTGGAAGCCAGTTATGAGGGCGAATGGGGCTACAAGATCCAACGTCGGCACCTCAAGGCGATCCGCAACGCCGGGTTCGACCATGTGCGCCTGCCGGTTAAATTCTCGATCTACATCGGCGACCGCCCGCCGTTTACGATCGACCCTCGCCTCCTGACGAGGCTCGACGAAATCCTGACCTGGATGATCGAGATCGGCCTGCAGTGCGTCATCGACGTTCACCATTTCGACGGCATCAGCGAACGCCCGGACCTCCACGAGCCGCGCCTCGTCGCGATCTGGCGCCAGCTTTCTGCGCGCTACGCGCATATGCCCAACTCGATCATCTTCGAAGTGCTCAATGAGCCGCGCGGCCTGCTGATTGGCGAGCGGCTGAGGAAAATGTATCGCGCGGTGCTGGCCGAGATTCGGCCCCTCAATCCGACGCGCCCGGTCGTTCTGTCGGGCGATCGATGGGGCAACAGCATCGGCCTGCCGGCCCTCGTGGGGATCGACGATCCCTATTCGATCGCCACGTTCCATTATTACGCACCGGGCAATTTCACCCATCAAGGCGCCTGGTGGGACAAGAACCAGTCGCCGCGCATGGGCGTGACATGGGGGACCACAGCCGACATCCGCAAAGTCCAAGCCGACATCGCGCTCGCCGCCCAGCGCGCCCGCCCCCTGGGCATGCCGGTCCTTCTGGGCGAGTTCGGCGTGATCAACACGATCCCCGATGCGCAGCGCGCGCCCTGGATTCGCACCGTGCGCAAAGCCGCCGAAGCCCACGGCATGGGCTGGACGGCCTGGCAATTCGTGGTGTCCGGACATGTGTACGATTTGGCGACCGAATCCTGGAAGGCGCCGATTTACCAGGCGCTCTTCGACCGGCCGCCGCCGAAGCCGGCGATCAAGGCCGATTAGACTGGAACGTGGCGTCGCTGCTGGCGCGTGACGAAACGCCGGTAAAGATCAGCGAGCGCGGCGCCGGCGAGGATGAACAGGAACGGCTCGATGTGCATCCGATACCGGGCGTGAACGAACGTGGCGGCGTGCGCGCCGGTCAATCCGCCCAGCACCAGAACGATCATGGCGAGCGTCGCCAAATCCACCGCGGCGCGCTGGCGCCAGAGGCTCGCCAGACCGATCAGCGCGAGCAGATTGGCCAGCAGCCAGGGCGCGATGTAGAGCGGCTGCATCGTGACGGGATCGGACCATTCGAGCGTCCAGAGCTTCGCGACTTTCAAGGCCGCGAGCCGCGCGTGATCGAGCGGCGTCATGTCGGCGAGGGCGGCGCGCGCCTTGGCCATATAGGCGGCGTCGACATCCTTTTCGAAGGTCGGTCCGACGGGCGTTTCGGCGCGCACCGCGGCGCGCGCGGCGGTGAATGTCGGATCGGCTTCGGTGGCTTCACCGGAACCGTCTGATCCCGGCGCAAATCCTTTCCAGAGATTATAGCCGGCGCTTTGGGCGGTGGGGATCGGCGCGCCGAACAGGGCCTCATTGCGGGCGGCCCAGGGCGCAATGACCACCGCCATGCAGGCGATCGCCAGGAGCGGCGTGCGGACCTGCCGGGCGAACGCGCCTGCTGCGATGGCGAGCGCCGGCGCGATAATCAGCATCTCGGAACGGTTCAACGTAGCGAGGCCGGCGGCGAGGCCAAACAGGGCCGCGCGCGCCAAATTGGGACGCCTGGCGAGGTCGGCCGCCAGAGAGGCCAAGGCGAGGAAGAAGAACACCGCGAAATTGGTGTTGTGCGTCGTCGAAGCGATGAAGATGAAGCTCGGATAGAGCGCCAGCGCCAGGGCGGCGGCGAAGCCCGCTTCGGCGGAGAGGCCAAGTTGGCGCGTGAGACGGTAGACCAGCGGCGCGCACGCGGCGCCGACGACGACGTTGATCGCGAGGAAGGCCGCGATCGCAGCGGAGGTCACGCCGAGCACCGTGAAGAGCCCCCACCAGAGGTAGGACAGCAGCGGCGGCATGAAGGCCGACGGATAGGGCTGAGCGTGGGCCCCGGCGAATTTGTAAAGGCACAACGGCGCATTGTTGAGGACCGCGCAGCGCGCCTGCTCGCCGTATTCCCACAATTGCGCCGTGGCCGGATCGATATCCGCGAACATCAGCGCAGCGACCGCGCGCGCGATCAGGGCGATCGCAAACGCCGCCAGCGCGGCATGCGCGACGAACCGCGACCGGGTCGAATTAACCACGTCGGCGATCAGGGGAGAACTCAGGGTCATGAAGGTCACGCGTACGCCCAGTAGTGGAGCGGCGCCTTGCCGCGCGCGACCTCATGCAACGCCCGGGCCGCGCCCGGCGGCGGTCAGGCTCCGGCGGCGGCGAAATGAACGCGGGCCGGCGCCAGAATCTCGGACATCTCCACGACCCGCTTTTCGCGGGCGCTGCGCTCGGCGGCGGCCCCCATAGCAACCGCCATCCAGCCGTCCAAGGCCGTGACCTGGACGGGAGCGCCGTTCAGGATCGCGTCGAGGAAGGCGCGATGCTGATAATAGGTGGCGCCGTGATGGCTCCCGGCCTTGAGCGCGATCTCGTCGACGCCGATTTTTTCCCGCTCGACCTTCTTGGGCGCGCCGAAGCCGACGCGCGGGCTGAACACGAGCTCCGAGCCCGGAACGAACACTTCGAGCTTGGCCTTGTCGCCGACCGCGCAGATTTCCTCCTGCTCCTCCGAGCCGTCCGCGAACATCGACAGATCGAGCAGCGCGCGGGCGCCGTTGTCGAAATCGACCACGGTGTAGCTGTTGTCGAGAATGTCGGGACGCTCGCCGCCATAACGCTCGTCGAGATGGTTTACGTCCATCCCGCCCGAGCAAAAGACCCGCACCGGTTCGGCGCGCGTGATGCAGCGCATGAGATCGAAGAAGTGGCAGCACTTCTCCACCATGGTGCCGCCGGTATTGCGGGCGAAGCGGTTCCAGTCGCCGACCTTGGACAGGAATGGGAAGCGGTGCTCGCGCAGCGCCAGCATCACGAGGCGCCCGACCCGGCCGGCGTGAACGTCGGCGATGAAGCGCGACGCCGGCGGCATGAAGCGGTACTCCATCCCGACCCAGAAGACGCCCTTGTGCGCCGCCGCCCTGCCCGCGATCTCGGCGGCGTGCTCGGGATCGGAGCACAAAGGCTTTTCGCACAGGACATGCAGGTCCGACCGGAACACGGCGTCGAGCACCTGGCGATGGGTATGGTTCGGCGAGGCGACCACGACGGCGTCGACCAGGCCGCTGCGCACGAGCGCGTCGGCGTCGGCGAACGTCGCGACCGGCGCGCCGCCGAGCGCGGTTTTGGCCCAGTCGAGCGAAGTGGGCGTGGGGTCGGCGATCGCGGTGATTTCGACCTCCGGCATCAACCGCAGGTTCATGATGTGCTCCACGCCCATCATGCCCGTTCCGATGATTCCGAACCGCACTTTAGCCATTGCGCGCCAGTCCCAGATGCCTGCAGCCGTCCGATCGCGGCCTATTGAACGCCTTCGTTAGACCAAGCCGCGGCGTTCGTACATCCAGATGCCCTGCACGCAAACGTCAGCAGAACTCAACGTACTTAGATCTTCAGGGCGATCAGGACGATGCCAGCGAGCACGACCAGCATAATCATCGCGGTCAAGGCCGAGGCGACGATCCGGGCCGTGCCGAGCTTGCGTTTGCCGCCCGGCGGCGGACCGTCGTCCTCGCGGGGCGCGAGCGCCCACCGCGCCAAGAGGAACATCGCGGCCGCGATCGCCATGACCGCGGCGCCGGCCACCGCGCCGCCGATCACGGCCGCCACGGCGGCGATGACGCTCACCCCGGACACAGCCGGATGGCCGTTGCGCATGGCGTTGCGGACGAACCTGTTGGCGCGGCCCTGGTCCAGGTCGCGATACGCCTGCGGCGCCACCATGAAGGAGAAATGCGCTGTCCAGCCGAGCGCAAAGCCGGCGAAGACGAGGGCTGCGCCCTGGCCGAGCTGTTCCATGGAGCAGTGTCTAGAGCGATTCTGGACGCTAGCGCGAACCCGTCGCAGCGGCGCCGCAAACGGGGGCGCTAGTCCGCCTTGCGCACGTCCGCCATCACCTCGTTGCGGCGCATGAAGGGCAGCGTCCAAGGCGGGTCGTAAAAACCGTAGCTGACCGGACCGGCGAGCGTGTAGCCGCGGGCGCGCACCTGCGCGGCGAACGTTTCGGTTTTGGCGGCGAGCGTATCGGCCGGCGCAAAGCCGGAGAACCGCAGGGCCGCGACCGTGCGCCCGGGCACTTCGCGCAGCTTGATGCTGGGGTCGCGCGGCGCGGGCATGGCTGCGAGCGTCGAGCCTTTCGGCATGACAAAGCCGATCACCCAGCCTTCGCCTGCGTTCGTCTGCGTCACCGGCGCCGTCATGGCGATTTTTTCACCGGGCGTTTGCGTGACCGGCGCGGTCATGGCGATTTTCGTCTTGGGTGCGTTGGCGCCGAAGATGTAGCCGGCGAGCGTGCGGAACCCGGCGTTCGCCGCGGCGGTTCGGTCGCCCTTCTCTACGACTTCGGCGACCACGGTCGGCTCGTAGCGCCGGATTTCGAAGGCGCCCTCCTTCTCGACGACCGTGTGTGGCGGTTCTTCGACGGCCATGGCCGGACCTCCCGCGGTGAAAACCACGACGACGAACGCCGCAAGCGCGGCCGCAATTAATCTGCTCATGGACGTACTACGCCCCGCGCACCTCAACGGATCCATTTACTGCGGAAACCGAGCGTAGATGAGGGAATCGCGCAGACCGAGGTGGGTGCGCCAATTGGCTTTCAGCCGCCCCTCGAGCACGAAACCGGCGCGTTCGAACAGGCGGATCGACGGTGCGTTGTCCGGATCGACGTCGGCGGCGATGCGGAACAGATCAAGGCGCGAGAAGCCATCTTGAACGATGGCGTCCAGCGCGGCGCGCGCAAGTCCGCGCCCCTGGCCCTCGCGCAGGAGAAACACGCCGACTTCGCGGACGCCCTTGCGGATCTCATACAGACCGATGCGGCCGAGCACGGCGCCGCCCTCTTCGATCGCCCAGGCGGCGTCGCTGTTGCGCTCAACCCACCACGCGACGTCGGCCGCAGTCTCGGCGAGCGTCGCGTGCGGCGCGCAGGACCAATAGGTCATCAGGCCGGGGTCGCTGAAGCCGACATGCAGCGCTGCCGCATCGTCCATTGAAAGCGGGCGCAAGCGCGCCGCGCCGATCTCAAGAATTGGCGCCATTATTCCCCCGCCCCGCCGTCCGCGTCGGCAGCAGGCGCACGCCGCGCGCTGGCGCGCTCCTTGACGCTTTCGCTGCGCAACTGGCCGCAGGCGGCGAGAATATCGCGACCCCGCGGCGTGCGGATTGGCGAAGCGTAACCCGCCTTGTTCAGCACTGCGGCGAAGGCCTCGATGGTCGCCCAATCGGAGCACTCGTAGCGGGTCGCGGGCCACGGATTGAACGGGATGAGGTTGATCTTGGCCGGCACGCCAGCGAGCAGCTTCACCAGCGCGCGCGCCTCGGCGAGGGTGTCGTTGACGCCCTTGAGCATGACGTATTCGAAGGTGACGCGCTTGGCGTTGCCGAGACCAGGATACTGGCGGATCGCGGCGAACAATTCTTCGAGCGGATACTTCTTGTTCAGCGGCACGAGTTCGTTGCGCAGCTGATCGTTGGTGGCGTGCAGCGAGATGGCGAGCATGGCGCCGGTGCGCGCGCCAAGTTCAGGAATGCGCGGCGCAACGCCGGCGGTCGAGACCGTGATCCGGCGCCTGCCGATCGAAATGCCGTCGCCGTCGGAGATGATGTCGATCGCACTCGCGACCTCGTCGAGATTGTAGAGGGGCTCGCCCATGCCCATGAACACGATGTTCGTGAGCCGGCGGTCGCCGTCGTTCAGCGGGCG
>JBMOIB010000137.1:0-7548 GCA_049317545.1 Caulobacterales bacterium
GTCGACGCCCACCATGCCGCTTTGCGGCAAGCCTGGCTGGCTGGGGCCGTCGTCGTCACGCCGGAACCCGCCCACCACGCGCTTCTGGCCGACAAGCGCAACCTCGTCCGGCTCAGCGATCCCGATCTGCTGGCGTCGTTCGGCGCCGCCGACGAGACGATCGCGACGCTCGCGTCGATCCCGCGCGCGCAGATCGTCGACGCCGCCAATGCGGCGGCGCTGTGGGCCGACCGAAAGAACCTCTTCTTCAAACCGTGGGCGGGGCATGGCGGCAAGGCGGTCTATCGCGGCGACAAGCTCACGCGCGGGACCTGGGCGCAGATCCTCGAAGGCGGCTATATCGCGCAGGAACTGGCTCCGCCGGGCGAACGCCTCGTGCTCATCGACGACCGCCCCGAACCCCGCAAAGTCGACGTGCGCCTGTACACCTATTCCGGCGCGCCGCTGCTGACGGCGGCGCGCATCTATCAGGGTCAAACGACGAATTTTCGCACCGAGGGCGGCGGCTTCGCGCCGGTGTTCTTCGCCTGAACGCGCAGTCGCCGCAGCGTGACATTTCGCGAGACGCGTCAGCGCGAAATGAGCGAAACGCTGCGTAGGATCCGATCAGGCGCGCTCTTGGTGTAGTTCGGGAGCATGCCGTGGGGCGCGCGTCGATCTCTTCAGCGCTTCTTAGGACAGATTGCGATGGGAGACCGCGATGCTGCGTCCGTTGGGAGCCAAGATCGGCGAAGGCGCGACGGCCGACGTCTACGACTGGACGCCGGGACGCGTGCTCAAGTTGTTCAAGGCCGGCCTTCCACATCGCATCAGCGCGCACGAGGCGCGGATGACTCGCGCGGTTTTTGCGGCGGGCGGATTGGCGCCTGAAGTGTTCGAAGAGGTGACCGTCGACGCGCGCGCCGGCTTCGTGATGGCGCGACTCGAAGGGCCGACGCTGATGCAGGCTGCAAAGAGCAAGGCGGTCTCCTACGCGCAGGCCGGAGCAATCCTGGCCGAGCGTCTTCTCGCGGTTCATGCGACGCCGCCGCCGCAAGACGTTCCCAAACTTTGCGACTACGTGGCAGCCAGCCTTCGACGCACCCCCGACGCCCTACCGCAGCCGATTGCTGCCAGCGTCCTCGCGTTGATTGATCGCCTGTCGCCGCAAGACGGGCTCTGTCATGGCGATCCCAACCCCGGCAACGTGATCCTGACGGGTGATGGTCCTCGGCTGATCGATTGGATCGCCGCGATGCGTGCGCCCGCGGCGTTCGATCTTGCAAGCGCGCACGTCATGCTTGCAGAGCTTGCGCCCCACATCGCCGATGACCCGGAGCGGCCGCGCGCCGTCAATGCGGCGCTGCAGACGGCCTATGCCGGCTTGGCCGGAACGTCACCGGAGGCGCTGGCGGCGTCGACGGCGCCCTACCTGCCCGTCGTTCGCGCGCTCGCACTCCTGGGCGGTGCAGTCCCAGCGCAGCGCGCGCGGCTGCAGAAGCGCCTTGAGGAAGACTTCTTGCCGTAGGGGAACGGCGCAGGCGCGGGCGCGCCTGAATTGAGAGCCGACGACCCTTCAACTTCGGACGTCAAGCGCGTGGTGGCGACAGTCGCCGCATTCACATCGGCGATGTCATAGACCTTTAACGCGCGCGCTACGCCCGCGTCACACGGTCTGTCTAAGGAGATCGGATGCGAAACGAGGGCCCGGGGAAGGGCCTGTGACGATTGCGGGAGTGGGATCATGCGGGGACGACTTCAGACGCGCTTTGCGTTGCTGCTGAGTGCGGCTGGAATGGCGATTGCGCCGCAAGCGATGGCGCAGTCGGAGTCTATCGGCGCTCCTGCCGCAGCCGGCGAGGAAATTGTCGTCACTGGCTACCGCCTGCAGAACGCGCAAGCCGTCGCCCAGAAGGCCGCCGCCGAGCAGATTTCGGAATTCCTGACGGTCGATGAAATCGGCCAGATGCCGGACTACAACATCTCCGACAGTTTCCGGCGGCTTCCCGGCGTGCAGACGATCTTCGACGAAGACGAAGGCCGCTACGTCAGCGTGCGCGGATTGAACCCGAACTTCACGTTTGGCTCGCTCGACGGCGCGGCCATCGCCACGGCCGAGCGCGGTAATCGCCAGTTGAACCTGGAAGCCGTGCCGACGACGGCCGTGAAGCGCCTCGAAGTCTTCAAGTCGCGCACCCCCGATCTGGAAGGCAACGCCATCGGCGGTTCCATCAATCTGGTGACGCGCAGCGCCTTTGACGCCGACGGACGCTTTTTCGTCGCGAACGCTTTCGTCGGTGTGGGCAGTTCGCAAGACATCCCCGGCAAGGGTCTCAATCGCGAGCAGGACGACGGGCTCAACCTGCGCTTCGACGCGACGGGCTCCATCGTATTCGGCCGCAACGATCAATTCGGCTTGCTGGTGACCGGCGCCTATAGCCGCAAGCGCCGCGATCAGGAACGCGCTTTGCCCGGCGCCTTCGCTCCGGCGATCGCTGGGAGCGCGCTGTCGATCCCGGCGGCGTTCAATTCCTCGTCGTACCCCAATACGGTCGACCGTTATGGCGGCACGGTGAAGCTCGATTGGCGCCCGACGGCGGCGATCGAGGCCGGCTTGACCTACACTTACTATATTCAAGACGACAACGAGCTGCGCCACACCCATCAGCTCAATCGCGGCACGGTGATCGCAGCCTCCGTCGATCCGACCCAAGGCGTCGCGCGCGCGACGGTTCCGGCTACGGCTGCGGCCTTCGTGCGCTTCAACGACTTCCCGATCGGCAAGCCGATGACTGTGGCGCAGGCCGACGTCGCCTGGACGAAGGACAAGTCCAAGCTCGAAGGCCGGATGTCCTATTCGGAAGCGGAATTCAACGAGAGCTCGAACGAAACCGTGTTCAATTGGAACGCCGGAACGACCAGCCCGGTCGCCCAGCGCACCTACACCTATCGCCTGGCCGACGGGGTTCCGACATTCGAGTTCGACGACGCCTCCGCTTACAACAACGCCGCCAATTACGTCTTCAACAACTACTCGCCCTACGAAGACGACAGCGACGACCAGATCCGCGAGGCGGAGCTCAAGTACAGCCGCAACCTGAACCGTACCGACGAAGGTTTCGGCTTCGGCGCCGGGCTGAAGTGGCGAGAAAACCTCCGTGACTTCGATCGCCGTCAGGCTGTCTTCAACCGCACGACGACCACGACATTGACGCTGGCGCAAAGCCAGATGAACGCACGCTATTTTGCGCCGACCGCGCGCTATCCCCAATTGTTCATCGATTTTCGCGCATTCGAGAAATTCGTGGCCGGCAACCCTGGCCAGATCGTTCAGGACGCCGCCGCCACCGCGCGCAACGCGATCGTCAACGATTATGTCGTCACGGAAGATGTGCGCGCGGCCTACCTCATGGGACGCTACCGCAGCGAGCGACTGACTGTGATCGGCGGCGTCCGGATTGAAGAAACCGAGACCGACGTCAGCGGCTACCGCATCGTCGGAACCGCCATCAGCCCGCTCACGCGCAGCGGAGGCTACACGTCGACGCTGCCCTCCTTGAACGTGATCTTCAGCCCGACGGACAACATCAAGATCCGCGCCGCCGCCTACCGCGCGATCGGCCGGCCCAATCCGTCCGATCTCGGCACGAACGAAACGATCAACGCCACCGCCGGCACGGTCAGCCGCGGCAATCCGGACCTGCGCCCGCGCCAGGCGGACAATTACGATCTCGCGCTGGAGTATTATTTCCCGCGCGGCCAAGGCCTCGTTTCGGTCGGCGTGTTCAAGAAAGACATCAAGGACGACATCTTCAGCGCCGCGGCGGGAACCACCGTGATCGGCGGGCAGACGCTCAATGTGACCCAGCCGACCAACCTGCGCGGCAGCGAAGTGAGCGGCGTCGAATTCCAGATCGTTCGCAACAACTTCGATTTCCTTCCCGGGTTCCTCCAAGGGTTCGGCGCGTCGGCGAACTACACGCTGCTCAACGCTGAATCGACGTTGCCCAACGGGACGAAGTTCGGCCGCCTCCAACAGCAGGCCGAAAAGCTCGGCAACGTGGCGCTGTTCTACGAGCAGGGACCATTCCAGGCGCGCGCGACCTACGCCTACACCGGCGACTACTTCACCGTGATCGACGCGACCAACGCGCTCAACAACCGATCAGACCGCCCCTTCAAGCAGCTTGATCTGCAGGCGCGCTACAATTTGGGCCGCATTCAATTGATCGGCGAGGTTCGCAACGCCACCGACGAAAGCCGGCGCAACGATCAGACCGGAGGCTTGGCCCGCGATCTCAACTTCTTCGGCCGCCAGTACTGGATCGGCGTGGCGTTCAAGCCGTGAGCCCGATCCGCTTCGCCGGGCTTGCTCTCGTCGGCGTCCTGGCCGCCGGATGCGCAACATCGACCTCGACCCCGGCGCCGATGCAACGGAGCGAGGCGTCGTCGCGGCCGGTGGACGCCAAGGCGCTGTTCGACGGGGTCTGGTATTGGCGCGCGGCGCCGCTGGGCGATGAACCGCAGGCCGTTCACGTCATGGAGGTCGACCTGCGACGTCCGGGCGTGTCGCTCATGATCACGCCTGGCGCCCCTGAAGGCGGACGCGAATATGTTGCGATGACGCCGTCGGTGTTTGTGGCGCGCTTCGGGCTTCAGGCGGCGATCAACGGCGGCTATTTCCTGCCGTTCAAGGGCGGGACCCAAGGCCAGGACGATTACATCCCGCAAGCCGGGGACCCGGCGTTCGTTTCCGGCATGGCGATGCATGCGGGCAAGGTCGTCTCCCCCGTGGAAACTGACCCCGCAGATAAAGACAATTACGATATCCGCATTACGACCGCCTTCTGCGTACTGAAAGACCGGATCCGGATCGAAAACGGCCAGGTCTGCCCGGCTGGCGTTCGCGAAGCGCTGTCGGCGGGACCGCGCCTTCTGGCCGCCGGCGAAGAGGTCGAGATCGTTCCTTCGTTTTCGCCGGCCCCCACCCCGCCGCCGCCACCGCCGGCGCCTTCACCGCCGCCGCCTGTGGACCCGAACGCAAGCGCGTCGACCGCGCCAACCGCCCCGGCTGCGCCTGCGAGGCCCCGCGGCGCGCCGCGAACGGCGGTGGGAATCGACGCGACCGGCACGCGTCTTTGGATGGTCGTCGTTGATGGGCGCCAGCCCGGCTATTCGACCGGTGCGTCAAACGCGCAGTTGAAGGCGCTGTTCAAGAGCCTCGGCGCCTACGACGCGATGAGCTTCGACGGCGGCGGATCCTCGACGATGGTCGCCGCCGGCCTGGCGGGAGCGCCGCGGCTATTGTCCCGCCCGATCCATACCGGGGTGCGGGGCCGCGAACGGCCGAGCGCCAACCACCTCGGCGTGCGCGCCAACCCCGTGCCGCGCTGAAACGAGGAGTTGTCCATGCGCCTTCTGGCGACCATCGTGCTCGGATTGGCGCTCGCACTAGGCTCGGCCCGAGCCCAAGCTCCCGCAGCCGCCGCCGCGCCGGACCCAAAGCCCGTCCCGGTTCTGGCGGCCGCGGTTGAGATCGCGCGGTTCAAGGCCGAAGAGGCGCGCCAGGGCGTGGCGGTGGACCGCGATCATTTCTACGCCGTCGTCAATTCCGCCATCGGCAAGTACGATCGCCGCACGGGCGCACGCGCGGCGCAATGGCGCGACAAAGAGCGAGTGATCGGCCACATCAATTCGTGCGCCTTCGTCGCGCGCGAACTTGTGTGCGCGAATTCCAATTTTCCCAACGTTCCAATGGCCTCGTCGGTCGAGGTGTTCGATCCGCGCACCCTCACGCACAAGCGCTCCGTCGCCCTTGGCCCGGCGCTCGGATCGCTGACCTGGCTCGTCCGCCATGACGGTCGCTGGTGGGCGACATTCGCCCATTATGATGAGCGCGGCGGCGAAGTCGGGCGCACCCATGCGTCCACTGTCTTCACTGAGCTGGACGACCAGTTTCGCGTCCTGCGCGCGTGGTTTTTTCCGCCCTCGGCGCTTGCGGCCTTCAAGCCGACGTCGTCCAGCGGCGGCGTCTGGGGCGCGGATGGCCTGCTCTACGTCACGGGGCACAGCGCGCCGGAAATCTATGTCCTGGCCTTGCCGGATCGCGGCGTGGCGCTGGTGCACGTCGCGACCATTCCCGCCCCGATGGAAGGGCAAGCGATCGCCACTGACCCCGCCGATCCTCGCGTCATTTGGGGCATCATTCGGCGCACCGGGGAAGTCGTCGCCGCCCGCCTGCCGCCGGTGACGCGATAGACGTCCCCCTGACGGAACGGCCGACGGCTTGCATCGCTTGTACTCGGAATAGTGGGGCCCCAGGTCGAGGGCGGAACCGTGGACCCGTCGAATCGTCGCGATGGGCAATTCCGGCGACCTTCAGCATGCCCCCGCCCAAGGGGCATGCAGCTGCTATGCCGCCTGTTCCGGACAGTTGCACCTCAACGCGCGGAATCCGCCTCGCTCCCGCGGCCCCCGCAGTTGACCCCGCCACGCCACTCGGGCACGCCCCACCTCACATGACCGACCTCATCGACAGCCTCGACCAGATCGCCGACCGCTACGACGCCGTGCTCTGCGACCTCTGGGGCGTGGTGCACAACGGACGCCGCGCCTTCCCCGCAGCCGTCACCGCTCTGCAGCGGTTCCGGGCGCGCGGCGGGACGGTGGTGCTGATCTCCAACGTGCCCAAGCCGCGCGATCCAATCGGCGGCCAGCTCGACCGGCTCGGCGTCGGGCGCGACGCCTGGGATGAGATCGTCACCTCCGGCGACGCCATCCGCGCGGAACTCGCGCGGCGCGCGCCGGGGCCCATGTACCGGATCGGGCCGGGCGAGGATGACGTGCTTTGGGCCGGGCTCGGTCTTGCAGAAACGCGCGACGTGGCGGCGGCGGGCTTTCTGGCGATCTCCGGGCTCGACGATCCATTGACGCAAACCCCGGCCGATTACCTTCCCCTGCTCGCTCTCGCGCAGGCCCGCGGGCTCGAGCTGTTGTGCGCCAATCCCGACATCGTCGTGAAGGTCGGCGAGCGGCTGATCTGGTGCGCCGGCGCGGTCGGCGCGGAATACGACAAACTCGGCGGCGCCACGATCCTCGCCGGCAAGCCGCATCCGCCGATCTATGCGCTCGCCGAGGCGGAATTGCAGGCCCGCCGCGGATCGGTCGACAAGGCCCGCATCCTGGCGATCGGCGACGGCGCGGCGACCGACGTTCTCGGCGCCAATCGCTACGGCGTCGATGCCCTGTTCATCGCATCGGGCATCCACGGCGAGGCGCTCATAAAGGACGGTGCGCTCTCGATGGCCGCCGTCGGGCAGACGCTCGCCGAAGCCGGCGCACATGCGCGCTACGTAATGCCGGCGCTGGGCTAGCGCAGCGCCTAGTCGTCGAACCCCACGAACACGGCTGCTTCCTTGACCGACTTGCGCTCGGAGACGACAGCGTTGGCGGGGAACGTCTCGTCGGGCCAGCCGAGCGCGACGCTCTTCATGATCACCTGATCATCGGCGATGCCGGCGTGTTCGCGCACGACCGGCGATTGCATGATGCCCTGGCTGTTGATCACCG
>JBMOIB010000138.1:0-7356 GCA_049317545.1 Caulobacterales bacterium
GGCCTCAGATCTTAAGGGCAGAAATGCCGCCGGGTTGACCAAACCGGCGCGTCGAGCAAGGCGGAGCGGCGAAAGCCGATCTACCCCAAACCAAAACCAATTCGGCCGAGGGCCTAGCTGCTCCGCCTTGTCCCTATTCGAACCCGCAGGCGCCGCGCGCCGTGCGGCTATCGGTGCGTCTCAGTCCGCGCCGTCCGCATACGGATTGCGGTTCTGGCGCACGAACAGGCGGATCGGCGCGCCGGGCATGTCGAAGGCTTCGCGGATGCCGTTGACCAGGTAGCGCTTGTAGGTGTCCGGCAGCGCCGAGGCGCGCGAGCACATCAGGACGAAGGTCGGCGGGCGCGCCTTGATCTGGGTGATGTAGCGCGGCTTGATGCGCTTGCCGTCGACGGCCGGCGGCGGGTGGCGCTCGAGCGCCGTCTTGAGCCAGCGATTGAGGTCGTTGGTTTTGACCCGCGCGTTCCAATCGCGATAGGCCTCAAGGATCGCCGCGCGCAGATCGTCCAGGCCCTGGTCGGCGATCGCAGAGAGCGGAATGACCGACGCGCCCTTCGCTTGCGGCAGCACGTGACCCATGCGCGCGATGAGATCTTCGAAGCGCGTTTTGGGATCGGCTTCCTTGTCCCATTTGGCGAGCACGCAGACGAGCGCGCGGCCCTCGCGGATCACGAGATCGCCGATCGTGAGGTCCTGCTTTTCGAGCGCCTCGGCGCAATCCATGACGAGCACGCAGACGTCGGCGAAACGGATCGAGCGGATCGTGTCGGCGACGGACAATTCCTCGAGCTTGCCCTCGACCTTGGCCTTGCGGCGCATGCCGGCCGTATCGACGATGCGGAACAATCGATCGCCCCAATTGAAGTCGATCGAGATCGCATCGCGCGTGATGCCAGCCTCCGGCCCGGTCAACATCCGGTCCTCGCCGAGGATGGCGTTGACGAGCGTGGATTTGCCGGCGTTTGGACGACCGATCACCGCAATCCGGATCGGCTTGTCGTCGGCATCATCCGTATCCGGAACATCGTCGACCGGTTCCGGCGCGGGCGCCGCCGCCACGAGCGCGGCGAACAGGTCCGACATGCCCTCGCCGTGCTCCGCCGAAATCGGGATCGGCTCGCCGAGCCCGAGCGAAAACGCCTCCAGAATGCCGGACTCGGCGGCGCGGCCCTCAGCCTTGTTGGCGGCGAGGATCACCGGCTTGTCGGCGCGCCGCAGAAGGTCGGCGAAACGCTCGTCGGCGGGCGTGATGCCGACGCGCGCATCGATCAGGAGGAGGACGATGTCGGCTTCGGCGACGGCGAGTTCGGTCTGGGCGCGCATGCGCGCTTCCAGGGATTCGTCCGTCAGGTCCTCGAAGCCCGCGGTGTCGATCAGGTCGAGATCGAGATCGCCGAGCCGGCCGGGACCGTGGCGGCGGTCGCGCGTAACACCAGGGCGATCGTCGACGATCGCCAGGCGCTTACCGGCGAGCCGGTTGAACAGCGTGGACTTGCCGACGTTGGGCCGGCCGACGATCGCGAGTTTGAGCGCCATCAACGCATCGCGACGAGGCGTCCCTCGTCAGTCAGGAAATAAATGGTTCCGCCGGCCGCGACCGGCGGCACGAACACCGGACCGCCGACTGTGAAGGTCTTTTCCGTCTCGCCCGTCTCGGCCGACAGGACGACGCCCTCGCCGACCGAATTGGCGAACACGAGCTTGCCGTTCGCCATCAGCGGGCCAACCCAGGAGATCCGATTTTTCTTCTTCTTGTCGTTCTCGTAGCGGCGCAATTGCTTGACCCAGAAGACCTTGCCGGCGCCGCGCTCGAGCGCGGCGGCCTCGCCGTCGACGGTGATCGTATAGACCGCATCACCAGCCACGAGCGGAGTCTGCGTGGAGGCGAGCCCGCGGGCCCACAGGCGTTGGCCGGTGCGCTGGTCGATCGCGGCGAACACGCCGGAATGGCTGACGGCGTAGATGATGCCGTCGACCACGACGGGGCGGCCGGCGATGTCGTTGATGGCCGACAGCGACGTCAGACGGCCGCTGCGCGACAAGGCGTCGACCCACAGCCGGCGGCCGTTCGCGGTCAGGAGCGCAACCACCTCACCCGAGGGGAAGGGGGCGACCACGGTATCGCCGACAACCGCCGGGCTCGACGCCGAAAGAATCCGCGCCGGCTCGGCAATCGCCTGATGGGTCCATTGAATGGCGCCGTCGGCGGCGTTGATCGCGACGAGTTCGCTGTCGTTCGTCACGGCGTAGACGCGGCCGCCCGTCGCGGTCGGGGCGCCGCTGAACGGCGCGCCGGCGTCGGTGCGCCATTGTTCGGCGCCGCTGGCGGCGTCCAGCGCCACGGTCTGGCCATAGCCGGTCGTCGCGAAGACCTTGCCGTCCCAAACCGCGAGGCCGCCGCCGATCGCGGATTTGTCCTTGGCGCCGCGCGGCCGCAGCTCGACGCGCCAGGACTGTGCGCCGGCCTCGGCGCTGAAGGCGTGCACGACGGCGTCGGCGTCGAGGACGTAAATCTTGCCGCCCGCGACGACCGGCGGCGCCACCAGGCGCGCGTTGTTGCTGGACCCGGCGCCGACATCGCGCCGCCAGGCGATCTTGTAGGCGCCGCCGGCGTTGAGGTTCTGCGGTGCGTTGTCGGCCCGACCGCCGGGCTGGGTCCAATCCACGCCATCGCCGGCGACCGGGATCAGGGGCTTGCGATCCTTCAAGCCTTCATCGGCTTCGAGCTTCTGCTCGAACGTCAGGATCGAAATCCGGCCCTCCTCGGGCGCCTTTTTCTTGTCGGCCTGCTTATTGGAGCCGCCGTCGAACGGATTGATGGCCGAGCCGACACGCTCGGCGGTCGCGCAGGCCGTGAGCGTCGTGGCCGCGAGAACGACCATCAGCGGGTTCAATTTCATTGGGGGCTCCCCTCGAAACGTTTACGGCTTGGCCGTGGCGGGTTTGCCGGATGCGGCGGGCTGGGCGGACTTGGCGGGCGCGGGTCCAAGGAGCGCCAGGGCGCTTTGCGCCCGCAGGCGCACGCCTTCCGGCGCATCGAGGGCCAACGTCAAAAACTCGAAGTTTTCGCGCGCCTTGGCGGCGTCGCCGGCCTTCATGGCCTCAAAGCCCAGCAATTCGCGGGCGAGAAACGCATAGGCGCTCGATTGATCGATCAGCGGCTTCACCCGCGCCTCGACGGCGGCGTAAGGCTCAGTCTCGGCGGCCAGGTACGCCGCCCGAATGACGGCGGAATCGCGGGCGATCGGGTCCTTGGCGAGCTTGGCGGCGGCCTCGTAGGAGGCGATCGCCGCCTTGAAATCCTTCGCGGCGACATAAACGCCGCCCATCTCCATGTGGGCCAGCGCCTTGTAGCCGGGGCCGGCTTTGGCGGCGAGGTCCTTGAACGCCTTCATCGCCTCTTCAGACTTGCCGGCCTCCAGCAGATCCTGCCCCTTGACCAGCTCGGCGGCGTAAAGGCCGTTCTGATTGGCCTGCCAGCCCTTGTAGCCCTCGTAGGCGAGGATGCCGACCACGATCGCGGCGATGACGGCCAGGATGATGGGGCCGAACCGGCGCATGCCGGTGGCGAGGCGCTCGCGCCGGATGGTTTCTTCGACTTCTTCGAATGCGTCGGTCACGCCTGCATCGACCCTGAGGGCCGCCTTCTTTTGAGCGCCGCGCTCGACCGTAAGGGCCTGCACGGCGGGCGGAAGCTACTCGGCGTCGCCCGCGCCGGCAACGCGCCGTTTGGCGCCAAGCGCATAGGTTTCGGCCTCGCTCGGAAATTTCCGAGCCCGGACGTCGGCGGCGTAGCCGGAAACGGCGCCGGACACCGCCGTTCTCAGATCCGCATACCGGCGCACGAACTTCGGCGTCCAGTCGAACAGACCCAACATGTCGTCCGTGACGAGAATTTGTCCGTCGCAGGCGGCGGAAGCGCCGATGCCGATCGTCGGCGCCTTGACCGCCGCGGTGATTTCGCCGGCGAGATCGGCGGCGACGCCCTCCACGACGATGGCGAATGCCCCCGCGGCGTCGGTTGCGGCGGCCTCGGCGAGCACCCGGGCGCGCTCGTCGGCGGTGCGGCCCTTGGCGCGAAACCCGCCGTCCACGTTCACCGCCTGGGGGCGCAAGCCGACATGGCCCATCACCGGGATGCCACGGCGCACCAGATATTCGACGGTTCCCGCGACTTCGGGACCGCTTTCGACCTTCACGGCCTGGCAGCCCGTCTCCTTGAGGAGGCGCGCGGCGTTGGCGTAGGCCGTTTCGGGCCCGGCCTCATAGGATCCGAACGGCATATCGACTACGACCATGGCCCGGTCCGCGCCGCGCATGACCGCCTGGCCATGCAGGATCATCATCTCGAGCGTGACGCCGACCGTGTTCGGCAGACCGTGCACTACCATGCCGACCGAATCCCCGACGAGCAGCAGATCGCAATGGGGATCGAGGAGCGCCGCCATCGGCGCGGTGTAGGCGGTCAAACATACGATCGGTTCACCGCCCTTGCGGGCGGCGATGTCGGGCGCGGCGAGCCGCTTCGTCGAGAGATGTTTGGACATGGCCCGGTCTAGCCCAGTGCGGGCGCCGGCGCCATCCGCACCCGCTGCACGCTCAGCTACGTTCGGCGTAGAGCCAAGCGCCGCCGGCCGCGGCCAGCGCCATCAGCGCCGAAAGTCCGCCCGCGCCCATCATCGGCGCATTCTGGAGAATGGGTTGCGCCGCCTGCCCCAGCATCGCGCCGACCGGGCCGAGGAACGGCCAGATCGCCGCCAAACCGAAGGCCGCGGCGGCCGGGATCGCCGCCGAGCGCCAAGCCTTGGCCTGCAGGGCATGCGCCTCGACGGGCGCCATGACCCGCTGCACGAAGGCTTCGTCCCCAAAGGGCGGGCGTTCGCCTTCGGCGAACAGGGCCCGCAGGCGGGCGTCATCGTCAGGTTCGCGACCGTTCATCATCCAGTGCCTATTCATGCCAGGGCCTCCTTGGTCGTCAAGGCGGCGAGCGCTTTTTCGCGCCCACGCAGAACATGGGACTTAATCGTTCCCAGCGGGAGACCGAGCGCTTCGGCGGCTTCCGCATGAGACATGCCTTCGCCGTAACAAAGCGCCATTGCCGCCCGCTGTTCTGGGGAGAGGAGCGCCAGGATGCGATCGAGATCGATCCGGGCCTCGACGCCGGCGGCGTCGTTCTGCACCTCGTCAGCTTCGCGCTGATAGGCCTCGTCGCGGCGCACAGCGCTTTGCCTGGAGCGGCGCTCCTGCAGGAATTGCGTGTAGGCGATCCGCACGAGCCACCCCTTGAAAGAGCCTTTGGCCTCGTAGGCGCCGATCCGACGCCAGGCGAGGAGGAAGGTTTCCTGCGCCAGGTCGTCGGCGGCGGCCGCACTCCCCGTCAAACGACGGAGAAACGCGCGCACGAGGTTCTGGTTGCGCCGCACGAGGCTCTCGAAGGCTGCTGTCGAGCCTTGTTTGGCCTCTTTGGCCAGCGCCTCGTCGGTCCCGCTCACGCTTTGCGATCACGACGCAGCCAGGCCGAAACGAGCTGGCCGATGCCGATGGCGCCGACGATGATCGCCGCGATCACGAAGCCCTGGGGCGAGCCGTGGAGCTCCACGCCGTCGACTGAAGCCCCTCCGAACTGCCCGTTGACCGCCGCGGCGACGCCGAGCCCGATGGCCAGCGCGGTCAGGATGATGCCGGACCGCAGGTCCTGCTCCCAGGGCCGCGTCGGCTTCATCAGCTGGGCGATCGTCTCGGGCGCCAATTGGTGGCCGGCATCGATCGCGCGGCGCATGGTTTCATGCAGTTCGCGGCGGGCGCGCATGTTCGAGAGGATCGCCGCGATCGAGATCGACCCGATCATCAACCACAATCCGCCGACCACGAAGATGGGAACGATAGCGTCTTCCATACGAGGCTCTCCGTCAGGACTTGGTGGCGCCGAGCGCGGCGACCGGGGCGGCGAACAGGGCCAGGACCCCAAGGATGGCGAGGAATTCGAGGGACATCATCTTTTCTCCTGCGTCAGGGAGCGGAAGGCTCCATTCGTCAGTAAGATGCGGCCGTTGGAGCGATCGGATGCAGGCCTAGGGCCAAAGCGGCCCAATCGCTAAGGGGAACCGATGCGCATTCTATCCATCGCCGGCGTCCTGATCGGGCTTGGCTTCGCCGCGGCGGTCATCGTTGGGGCCCGGCCAGAGCCGGTTAAGCCGCCGCCGCGACCGAATGCGACGGCGCCTCTGCGCGCCACCCTGGCGATCGCCCCGGCTGACGAGGCGCTGACGTTCGCCCGCTTTGCAGACGGACCCGGGTTCAAGACGATGGCGGTCCAAACCTACAAGGACGGCCTTGTCGGCGGCGTCGATCTGGGTCCGCTCATGGACGACGGCGAAGACGCGATCGGCCTTTACAACCGCCTGGGCTACGACGCAGTCGCGGCTTTCGTCGCCAGCGCCGCGGCGACCGCCAGCCGCGATGCGGCCGCGCTCGCTACGCCCGTGGACCTGCGCAAGGTGCACGCGGCGGTCGCAACGAATTATCCCGAGCACGCCGACGAAGCGAACGTCGAGGACGGGCCCTTCATGTTCGCCAAGATCGCCCAACCGACCGCGTCGCGCGCGGCCATCCCCGCGACCGACGGCCTGCTCGATTACGAAGTCGAACTCTGCCTCGTCACGCTGACGCCGATCGCAGCGACCGGCGGCGCGAAGGGTGGGCTCATCCTGTGCAACGACGTCACCGATCGCGCCGCGCTCCTCCGCGGCGCCGACGTGCGCGACATAAGTTCGGGTAAGGGCTTCACGGATGGCAAAAGCGGCGCGGGCTTCCTCCCCGTCGGCGATCTGTTCGTCATTCCGCGCGACCTCAAGGCCTTCGTCGCGCCGATCGAGCTGCGATTGTCCGTGAACGGAGAGGAGCGCCAGCGCACGCCCGTCGCAAAATGGATCTGGGACCTCGATCGATTGCTCGTCGAGACCGGGAAACGCCAAGGCGTGCGTTGGACGTGGCGCGAGGGCGTCGCGGAGCTTCCCGTCGGCGCCGACGGCGTCATACCCGATCGCACCTTAGTGCTCGCCGGCACGCCGGCGGGCACGATCTTTACGGGTCCAGGGCCGGCCACATTCGTCCGCGGCGCGTTCGATTGGATGAAGGCGCTCGGCCAACACAGCATCTTCCAATCGATCGTCGAGCGGACAATCGCCGACGACAAGGCCTCCGGCGCCTACCTGAGAAAAGACGACGTCGTGACGATCCGCGTCGAGCGCCTGGGAACGCTCGAAAATCGCGTCGAATAGTGCGGGCTCCCCACGATCGCCGACCCAAGGTCAAGCAAATGTAGCAACGTTGCGACCTGTATTGGGCGCGCTCACT
>JBMOIB010000139.1:0-7354 GCA_049317545.1 Caulobacterales bacterium
GGAGGTTTTGTCTCACACATATAGATAAGGGCTTTGTGACGCAGCGGTAGGTCCATTTGCGCATGGCTCGGTTGCGTGGTCGCCGTTGACTCCGTCAGCGGCGCCGCGCAGGGAACGCAGACTGTTTTTCTAGCGGGCCGGCTGCTCGCCGCGCATTTGGGGGCGCCTCATGACCATCGAACTTCTCGCCGCACTCGTCGTGATCGCGCTTGGGATCGTCCAGGTGTCGCTGCAGGCGATCGAGTACCGCCGCGTCCATGGCGTGCGCTACCCGAACACGCCGCAGGACGCGCCGCCCACGACGCCGGATTCCATTCTCCTTGGCCGCCTCACGCGCGCGCTGCGCAACCTGCACGAAACGCTGCCGTTTTTCCTTGGCGTCGTGATCATCCTGGCCTTGATCGGGGTGAGCACGCCGACGACGCGCTGGGCGGCGATCGTCTTCGCTGGAGCGCGGATCGTCTACCTGCCGCTCTATGCGATCGGCATTCCCTATCTGCGCGGGCTTGTTTGGACGGTCTCGTTTGCGGCTCTGATCACGCTCGTCGTCGCGACGCTTGGCGCCGTCGATTGGACGGGCGTCGTCGGGCTCATCTGACGCGCCGCTGCGGCCTCAGAGCGCGCCGCTCATTGTCGCCTTGATGAGTTTGAACCGGCGCGCGAGCGGACCAAGCGGCGTCTGGCGGCGGTCCGCGCGCATCAGCGCGCGCGCATAATCCTCCGCGAAACTCACATAGGCGACGGCCGGGAACATCGCAGGCGGAAGCGCGCTCGCGACCGCGCGGCACTCCCGCAAGGCCCCGAGGCCGCGATCGAGAATGGCGCGTTCGGCGGCGACGCGGACGTGCCCGCCGCGGGGGCCAAGCGCTTCGGCGAGATCAAGGCCAACATGGTCGCGCAATTGCTTGGGCAGGAACGTCCGGTTCCGGGCTGTCCAAACGGCGTCGGCGCGCGCCAGGCCGATGTAGCCCCAAGCCCGTCCAGCGGCGCGCAAGATTGCACGGCGCTCGGCCGTCAAAGTCTGCGCAGGGTCGCAGGCGCGCACAGCCAGTTCGATCACCGCGCCGGCCGTTGCGTCGACATAGGCGTCGAGTTCAGCCCAGGTCTCGAAGGGAGCCTGATCGAAATCCTTTTCGCGCGCGTCGATCATCGCGTCGAACAAGGGGCGCGGCAGATCGGCGCCGCGAATCGCATCGGCAAGCGCCGCAAGTACAGGGTGATCTGCGCCCGGCGCGCAGGCGTAAATCGCTGCAACGCCGTCGCGCCAGAATTGGAGCCGAATGGCGCCGAGACCTTGTTCGGACACCACCTCAGCGGTTTTGGCGATCTCGTGATAGGCGGCGTAGATGGCGATCAGCCATGGGCGCTGCGCCTGCGGCGCAAAGCGCGCCGCGAGCCAGCGATCCTCGTCAACACGGCGCACCAGCGCGTCGAGCGTTTCCGTCATGGGATTGCGTCCGCGCGCGCCGTCGGCTCCCAGCAAGGAGCGCCGACGCGCGCGGCGCCAATCAGCCGAGCGTTTGCGCGCCCGTCATAGCGACGAGCATCGGCACGGAGAGCAGCGTGTTGGTGCGCGAGAACAGCATGGCGGTGCGCCCATGCTTCGCGCGATCGTCCTTCGACAGATCGGGGAATGCATTGTCGATGTTCAGCGCGCGCTGCTGGTTCGGCCAGATCACGAACCAGACGTTGATGAACATGATCGTGGCGAGCCACATGCCGACGCCGATGAAGATGTGCTTGGGCACGGCGAAGCCGTCAGCAGCGCCGAGCGTGTAGGCCGAGATCAGATAGCCCTGGTTCCAGGCGAGCAGAATTCCCGTGACCAGGGTGACGGCGGCGCCGTGGCGGAACCAGTACAGGGCGGCGGGCGCGATCACTTTGGAAATGGCCGGCCCGCGATGCTCTTCCGGGATCTTCTGGATGTTCGGAATCTGGGTGAAGTTGAAATAGTAGAGGTGGCCGATCCACATGATGCCGGCGACGACGTGCGTCCAGCGCAGGAAAGCGGAAACGTAGATCGGGTCGGCGAAAGCGAATTTCTGCACGCCGATGCCGTAGATGATCAGAAACGCCAAGCCGAGCAGACACGAGGTCCACGCTACGGCTCTAATGTTGGTCAAGAAATTCGCCATCTCAGCCTCCGATTCACTGTAGGCGCCGATATAGCACGCCGGACGCTGTCGTCAGCGCACGAACGAACCTCTGTCGCCCGCCCCGCCGATCGCATCATGCCCCCGTCGACGCCGCAGGTTGCGCATCTGAGGTCGCGTCCGGGCCCGGCATGACCGGGCTGCTCGAGACAAGCATGGCCGGCGCAGCGACATAGATCGACGAATAGGTGCCGATGATGATCCCGAACATCATTGCAAAGACGAACGGGAACATCGTCGGCCCGCCGAGGAAGAGCAGACCGCCAAGCGCAAGAAGCGCCGTGCAGCCGGTGATGATGGTGCGAGACAGGGTCTCGTTCACCGAAAGATCGATCAGGTCGCGCCAAGACATCCGTTTGAACTTGCGCCGGTTCTCGCGCATCCGATCAAACACGACGACGGTGTCGTTCATGGAATAGCCGATGATCGTCAACAGAGCCGCAATCGAGGTCAGCGAGAATTCGATGCGCAGCACCGACAACAGGCCCATGGTGAGGATCACGTCGTGGAACAGCGCGACGACCGCGCCGACCCCGTAGTTCAGCTCGAACCGGAACCAGATGTAGATCAGCATCAACAGGATCGCGAGACCGAGCGCGGTCAGCCCTGAGGCGAACAGTTCGCCGGACACCTTCGGGCCGACGACTTCAGCCCGCGCGATCTGAACGTCCGGCATGCGCGCGCGCAACTCGGCCTTCACCGTGTCGACGAACTTCGCGGGATCTTGCCCCTCGGGCGATTCGAACCGCAGCAGAGCCGAATTCTCCGAACCGAAGCCCTGAACCTGCGTATCGGGCAGGCCGATCGCCGCCATCTGCGTTCGCAATTCCGAGAGCGGCGCCGCGCGGCCCGGCGTCGAAACTTCGAGGAGCGTTCCGCCCTGGAAATCGACGCCGCAATTGAAGGCTGCGCAGAAAAACGCTTGGCCTTTTTCGCCCGCGCTTGGCCCCGACGACGCCCAGGTCTGCGCCGGTGAGCGCGTAAACCCGGCCGTGGCGAACGAGGCGAACGAGGCGATGACCAGCGCGAGCGAAGCGAACGCCGCGACGCCGGCGAACCGCACGAACTCGAAATTGGTCTTGATCGGCAAAAGCCGGATGAGCGGCCACCAGGATGACATGGGACGTCCTCAGATCGGCAGTTTCTTGGGGCGCGAGGTTCTGTACCACCACGCGATCAACAATTGCGTGACCAGCACGGCGGTGAACACCGAGGTGACCGTGCCGATCGAGAGCGTCCAGGCGAAGCCGCGCACTGGACCAGCGCCGAACTGGAAGAGGATCAGCGCCGCCAGGATCGTGGTGATGTTGGCGTCGATGATCGTCACCATGGCGCGCGCGAAGCCGGCGTCGATCGAAAGCGCCACGCTGCGACCAAGCCTGTCCTCGTCGCGCATACGTTCGTAGATCAGCACGTTGGCGTCGACCGCAATGGCGATGGTGAGGATCAGACCGGCGATGCCCGGCAGCGTCAGCGTCGCGCCGAAGACCGTCATCGCCGCCAGGATCAACGACAGATTGACCACCAACCCAACGCAGGCGATGAGGCCGAAAAACCCATATGCCAAGATCATGAAGGCGAGAATCATGATGGCGGCGACCACGCCCGCGGCGAAGCCGGCGTTGACCGCGTCCTGTCCGAGTTCGGCGCCGACGGTGCGCTGCTCGATCACGGAGAGCGGCGCGGGCAAGGCGCCGGCGCGCAGCAGGACAGCCAGTTCGTTGGCGCTTTCCGTTGTGAAATTGCCTTCGATGTAGCCCTGCCCGCCGCAGATCGGCGTATTGATCCGCGGCGCCGTAATGACCTTGCCGTCCAACACCGTCGCGAAGCGCTGGCCGGTATAGCGGGTGGTGAGTTGGCAGAAGATGCGGCCGCCCGTAGCGTCGAATTTGAAGTTGACGATCGGCGCCTGCGTCTGTTGGGCAAAGCCAGCGTGGGCCTCGGCCAGATTGTCGCCGGTCAGGACCGCACGCGTTCGAACCACGATGGCGCCCTCGCCCGGATCGTCCGAAGGCAGAAGTTCAGAGCCCGGCGGAATGCGGCCGGCGGCGGCATCAGCCGGCGTGACGCTCTGATCCACCATGTGGAACGTCATTTTCGCGGTCTGACCGATGCGCCGCTTGAGCGCTTCCGGATCCTGCACGCCCGGCGCCTGCACGATGATGCGGTCTTCGCCTTGCCGCGTGATGCTGATTTCGGCCGTGCCGGACGCGTCGACCCGCCGACGGATGACTTCGATCGAGCGGGTGACGGCGTCGCGCGTCAACGCGTCTTGCGCCTGCGGCGTCAGTCGCGCCTCGATGGAGCCGTCGGCGGCCTCGCCGATTTCGAGGTCCATAGTCCCGGACTGCATCCCGCCGGCGCTGACCGGCTGGGCGATCTTGCGAATGAGGCCGAGCGCACGCTGCTGTTCCGCCGGATCGATGACTTTGATGCGGGCGACGTCGCCGACCGCAGCGCGGCCCGTATAGCCGATGCGGGGCTTGGCGTCCGCGAGCGATCGCGCCATCTCGTCGACGACATTCTCGAGCTTGTCCTTGAACAGGCCCTTGGTGTCGACTTCGAGGAGAAGGTGCGAACCGCCGCGCAGGTCGAGGCCGAGGTTCACGGTCTGCTTGGGCGCCCAATCAGGGAGCGCGTCGCGCACCGCAGCGGGGAGCACGTTCGGCCCGGCGAACACAAAGCCCCAAAGCGCCGCGACAAGAACGGCGATGATGCGCCAGCGCGCGATTTTCAACATGGCTCGAACTTCAATCCGCTTCGAAGGAGCTTACGGTTTCGCATCGTTGGCGGGGGCCGGCGCGCCCTTGTTGCGCACCTCAGCGACCGTGCCGCGCACCACTCTCACCTCGACATTGGGCGCAAGTTCGACGCGCAACTCGTCGTCCGCAACGGCCTTGACCTTGCCGATCAGGCCGCCCGACGTGACGATCGTATCGCCGCGCTGCAGCGCCTTGATCATATCCTGATGCGCCTTGAGGCGGCGCTGCTGGGGTCGGATCAGCAGGAAATAGAAGACGATAATGATGAGGACGAGCGGCGCGAGCTGCACGAGGGCCGCCGTCATCGGGTCGGGGGCGCCGCCCGCGGCCTGGGCGAAAGCGTCGGAAACGAGCATCGATAATCCTCTTGGAGGCGGACCCTGGCCCGCCGGAGAGCGCCGGACTATAGGCAAGGCTTTCCGGTTTGCAACGCGAGCCCCCATCCGGCCCGCTTGGCCCCTTCTCAGAGCACCGCACGATGGACGCCTCCGATCCACTCAACCGCATCGCCGCCGCGCTCGAACGTCTCGCCCCGCCGCCGCCCGGACCCGCCGATCTCAGCGCCAGCGCGGCATTCGTTTGGCGGCCGCGGGCGGGCGGTCTTTGCCCGGTGGCTCCGGCTCATCACGCGCTCGACGACCTTTTGGGGATCGATGCGCACAAGGCGGCCCTGCTCGCCAACACCAAAAGGTTCGCCGGCGGCGCACCGGCGAACAATGCGCTGCTTTGGGGCGCGCGCGGCGCCGGCAAGAGCGCGCTTGTAAAGGCGGTGCATCAGGCCGTTGCGGCGACCTATCCCGAATTGAAGATCGTCGAGGTCGCACGCGACGATCTTGAAACGCTGCCTTTGCTGCTCGGTGTTCTCGCGGCCGCGCCGGCGCGGGTCATTCTCTACCTCGATGATCTCGCCTTTGACGCGCAATCGGACCTCGCCAAGGCTCTGCGCCCGGCGCTCGAGGGCGGGCTCGCGGCGCGGGCCGACAACCTCGTCGTATATGCGACCTCCAACCGCCGCCACCTCCTCGACCGCGACCCGCGCGAGAACGCCGACCTGGAGTTGCATTGGCGCGACGCCGCCGAGGAGCGCCTCGCGCTCGCTGATCGCTTCGGCCTCTGGCTCGGCTTCCACGCCATGGATCAGGACCTCTATCTGGACATCGTGCGCACACTCGCCGCCCGCGACGGCCTACCCGGTGGCGCGCCGCTTGAGCGCGCGGCGCTCGAATGGGCCCTGACGCGCGGCGCCCGCTCCGGTCGCGTGGCGCGGCAATTCCTGCTGGACTGGGCCGCGCGCGCCTAGACCGGCGGCAGCGCGGCGAGCGGATCGGCCGGTTCCGCCCCGCGACGCAATTGGAAGTGCAGGCGCGCGTCGGATTCGGCGATCACCTGCCCCTGCTGCACGGCCTCGCCCTCTTTGGCCACGATCCGGCGGGTGCGTGCGTAGGCCGTGACCCAGCCATTGGCGTGCTTGACGAGAACGAGATTGCCATAGCCCGGCAGATCGTCGCCGGCATAGACGACCGATCCGGCGGCCGCCGCGCGCACCGGGGCGCCGGACGGCGTTTGGATATCGATCCCGTCGGAGCGCTTGCCGTCCGGCTGCGCACCGAAGCGCGCGAGAATCTTGCCTTTGGCGGGCCAGGCGAGACGGATTGGATTTTTTGCGTTTTTCGGAGACGACGCGGGCGCGGGCTCCTGCGGCGGCGGGCGCAGTTCGGCGCGCGCTAGACCCGGGATCACGATGCGGTCGCCGGGCCTCACGACGAACGGCGATGGAAGGCGGTTGAGATAGGCCAACGAGCGCGGGTCGACATTGTACCGCGCCGCAAGCCCAGCGAGCGTATCGCTCGGGGTGGCGGTGATGATCCGCGGCGGCGGCAGGACGAGCCTTTGCCCCGGCGACAGGGCGAAGGGCGCCTCGAGCCGATTGACCTCAATGAGCGCGCGCAGCGGAACCTGGAAGCGGGCTGAGAGCGCATAGAGCGTCTCGCCTTGCGCAACGACGTGCGCCTTTGGCGCAGCTGCGGGATCGAACGGCTGCGCCTCGTCCGGCCGCAGGGCGTAGGCGGAGAGCGGCACGCCGGGGCCCGCCGCCCAATCTGTCGCGGCGGGCGCAGGATGCGCGCGCGGCGCGGCCGGCGGCGGCGCGACGGGCGGCGGGAGCGCGGCGGGCGGCGGCTGGAGACGCGGCGTTGCGGCGCGCACTGGCGCCGGTGCGGGGCGCGGATCGGCCCTCTTTTGAACGCTTGGCGTTGTGCGCATGTCGATCGGCGCCGGAGCCGGCGGCGCGCCAGATGCGCAGGCCGAGGCCAGCAGGGTCAGACCCGGCAAGGTCCAGGAGAGGGCGAACGCGCGCATCATCCTCCAGCGATCGCCGCGAATCGGAGCGCGGCCAAGCCCTGCGCTACAGTTTCGGCGGCGCGCCGCCGATCAGGCCCA
>JBMOIB010000140.1:0-7290 GCA_049317545.1 Caulobacterales bacterium
TTTTGGAGGGCGTCAGCAGGTCGAAATCGAAGTTCTGCTCGACGATGTCGATCCCATCGCCTGCGAGCGCCGCCGTCTCCGGACGGATGCGGGCCGAGACGCCGGGGAACTCCAGCTTTTGGCGCCCGGCGCCAAGGTCGAGCGTGCGGACGTCTTCGACCAAAGCGGTGTCGTCATTGTAGATCGTGATCGCGACTTTCGCGGGCTCGGCCGCCGCCGCGCCGGCGAGCGCGGTCACCGCCGCACAGGTCAAAAGAAGTGTTCGCATCGGTTTCCCCCGAAATTCGCGCCGAACCTAGGCCCGGTCGCGCCGCCCGTCCACCCGAGGCGCCAGTTGAAGTCCTCAGGCCGCCGCTCAGGCTGGGACCGGCTCCCAGAGCTTCACCGAGGCCGGCGGCGGGGAGGGGTTGAAGCTGGTCTCCTCGAGCGCCGCGAGCGCCCGCGCCCGGTCGGCGGCGGTGAACGCCCCGGTCGTCAGGCAGAACTCGACCATGTTGCCGTTGGGGTCGCGCGTGTAGATCGAGCGGCACCAATTGTGATCGATCTCGAAGACGGTGAGGCCGGCGGCGCGCCATTTCTCGCGGCTGGCGTCCAGTTCCTCCATCGACGACACGGCGAACGCGTAATGATTGGTGCCGGCGGGCAGGTGGGCGGCGGCGTTCAGGTCGAACACGTATTTGTCCGCCCCCGGGCCGTCATGCAGCTCCCAAAAGGCGATGAAGCGGCTGTCGTCGCCGCCCATGCGGTAGAAAAAGTGCTTGCCCCAGCCGCCGCTCGGCACCGGCGCAACCTCGACCTTCACAAGCTCGAAACCCATGATCCGCTCGTAGAAATCGTGGGTCGCCTTCATGTCCTTCGCGGCGAGCGCGAGATGATGGTACGCCATTCAATCCTCCCTCGTTTTTTGATCGACCATGGCCATCACGTCCTGGTTTGCGCCAGTCGGCGCGGCGATTTCGACGACGCGTTCGTCGACGTCGTCGTATTCCAGCCGCAACGCGCGGCTCATCACGGCGTGCATCATGTAGGTGCAGGTGATGTAGGTGAGTTCGAGGATTTCCTCGTCGCTCAAATGGGCCTTCAGCGTCGCGAAGACGCCGTCAGGGACGCGGCCGTGCTGCAGCACCAGGGCGTCGGTATAGGCGAGCACCGCGCGTTCGATCGGGCTCCAGCAATCGGCCACGGCCCAATGCGGAATGGCTTGGATCTGCGCCTCGCTCAGTCCGACGTCGCGGCAGGCCTTGCAATGCTGGGAAAACACGAATTGCGAGCCGACTGCGAACCCTGCACGGATCTGGCCCAGTTCGCGCAATTGCGGCGAGATCAGCCGCTTGGGCGAGCGATAGAACTGGAACCCTTCCGTCGTGTGCGTGAAGGCGTCCGGCACGATGTTGAAGACGGTCCACCAATTGCCGGGCGTACCCGTGGCCGTGCCGGGCTCTGCGATCGGGTCGCGGTCGGCGAACAGCAATGTGAAAATCTGGTCCGCCAGCGGCGCGCCCGCGCCGCGTCCGGCCTGTTTCAAGCGCGGCATGTCCTGGCCTCCCCGAAGGCGGGCGACGCTCATTGGGACTTGGCGTCGCGCGGGGCCAGTTTTACGCGAACGGCGGGCGCGTCAATGGCGGGGCGCGAACCGCGCCTATTGCTCCGCGCCGGTCAGGACGTCGACGAGCACGCTCAGGCGCTCCTGCGCGCCGCCCAGACGCACGCCGCGCACGGGGGCGACGTCCTCGTAATCGAGCCCGGCCGCGACCCGCACGTATTTCTCTCCGACCACGACCCCGTTGGCCGGGTCGATGCCGAGCCAGGCGTCGCCCTGCCGGATTTCGACCCAGGCGTGGCTCGCCGGTTCGGCGCTTTTGCCGGTGTGCAGATAGCCCGAGACGTAGCGGGCCGGGATGTCGACGGCGCGGGCGGCGGCGAGCGCGATGTGGGCGTGATCCTGGCAGACGCCGGCGCCGCGGGCGAAGGCCTCCGCTGCGGTCACGCCTGTCGTCGTGGCGCCGGGACGGAATTCGATCATCTCATGCACCCGCGCCATCAGCGCGCGGGCGGGGTCGTTCGTCTGCGCGATCGAGGCGCCGAGGGCGGCGAGGGGGGCGTCGGCCTCGCTCAGCGGCGTCGAGCGCAGGAAATAGACCGGCGGCAGAGGGTCATGGATGCCTTCGAGCGCGCCATTCCCTTCGCGCGTCGCCACCTCGCCCTGCACCAGAACGATCATCTGAGAGGCGGGTCGGCGCGAAACGGCGAGCGCATAGAGATTTCCGAGACCGTCGCGGCTCGGCGTCAAGGTCTTGCCGGCTGCTGTGACCTTCCAGGACAGGATCTCAAGCCCGGCATGCGATTGCGGGAACAGGCGCACGATCTGGGCCGAACCGGCGATCGGCCGGTCATAGGCGTAGGTGGTCTCGTGGCGGACATGAAGGCGCACGGCGCGTTTCCAGCAGGCGATCGACATCCGAAGCGGTGGGCGCTCCGGCGATCAGAGAAGGTAGAATTTGGCGATCTCGCTTCCGATATCGGCGGTCCGCTCGACCGAGTCCGTCAAGAATTCGTGCAGCCCCTGGCCGAAAATGCTGTCGATCCGCGCGTAACGCAACCTCGATGCTGCATCGCCCGCCAGCCGGTGGCATTCGCCGCGCTGGCCGTAGGCCTCGGCGAGACGGTCGAGGTTCTCGATGATTTCGTCGTAGCAGCAGCGCAGCGACCGCGGCATTTCCGGGCGGAGGATCAAAAGGTCGGCCACGTTCCACGGCGTGACGCGCCCGTGATAGACGACCTTGTAGGCCCGCACCGCCGACACCGCGTGCAGGATCGAGGCCCATTGGTAATAGTCGAGCATTCCGCCGACCCCGGAATAATCCGGCAACAGGACATGATACTTCACATCGAGGATGCGCGCGGTGTTGTCGGCGCGCTCGATGTAGGTGCCGAGCCGCGTGAACCAATAGACGTCATTGCGCAGCATGGTGCCGGCATAGGCGCCGCGGAAGCGCGTCGCGGTGCGCTTCACCCAGTCGAGCGCGTGTGCAAGATTCTCCGGCGAAAAACTCGCCGGCGAAAGCGAACGGCTCTCGAGCCAAGCCTCGTTCACCGCGTCCCACATGTCGCGGGTCAGCGCGATGCGCATGGCGCGCGCGTTCGAGCGCGCCTGATCGAGACAGCAGAGGATAGCGCTGGGATTATCGCGGTCGCTGGTCATGTAGCGAACGACGTCAGCCGGGGTCGCTACGCCGTACTTCGCGTCATAGCCCGTATCGCAGCCTGCGGCGACCAGAGCGGAGCGCCATTCGGCGGCGTCGGCGCTCAGCGCGGACATATGTTGCGCGGCCTCCAGGAGGCGCGCGACGTTCTCCATGCGCTCCATGTAGCGCGCGAGCCAGAACATGGAATCGGCGGTGCGTGCGAGCATCAGACGCCCCCGTCGTCGCGCAGCACCCAGGTGTCCTTGGTGCCGCCGCCTTGACTGGAATTCACGACCAGCGAGCCCTCCTTGAGCGCCACCCGGGTGAGGCCGCCCGGCGTAACGCGCACCCGGTCCGCGCCGACGAGCACGAATGGGCGCAAATCGACGTGCCGCGGCGCAACGCCCGCCTCGACGAAGGTCGGGCAGGTCGACAAGGACAGCGTCGGCTGGGCGATGTAGACGTCGGGAGCGGCGCGCAGCTTTTGCGCGAAGGCCGTGCGCTGTTCGCGCGTCGCATGCGGCCCGACGAGCATGCCGTAGCCGCCCGACCCGCGCGCCTCCTTCACGACGAGCTCGTCGAGCTTGTCGAGCACGTAGGCGAGATCCTCCGGGTTCGAACAATCATAGGTCGGTACGTTCTTCAGGATCGGCTCTTCGCCCAGGTAGAAGCGGATCATGTCCGGCACGAAGCGATAGATCGCCTTGTCGTCGGCGATGCCGGCGCCCGGCGCATTGGCGATCGTCACGCCGCCCTCGCGATAGGCCGACATCAGCCCCGGCGCGCCGAGCACGCTGTCGGGCCGGAACGCCAGAGGATCCAGGAAGTCGTCGTCGATGCGGCGATAGATGACGTCGACGCGCCGCAGTCCCTGGGTCGTGCGCATGAAGACGCGGGAATTCTCCACGATCAGGTCGGCGCCCTCGACGAGCTCGACGCCCATCTCGTCGGCCAGGAAGGTGTGCTCGTAATAGGCGCTGTTGAACTGGCCGGGCGTGAGCAGCACGACGCTTGGCTCGCCCTCGCATCCCGGCGGCGCCGTCGAGCGCAGTGTTTCGAGCAGGTCCTCCGGATAGCGCCCGATCGGCGACACCGCGCAGCGCGCGAACAGGTCCGGGAAGAGCCGCATCATCACCTCGCGGTTCTCCAGCATGTAGGAGACCCCGGAGGGCGTGCGGCAATTGTCCTCCAGGACGAAGAAATCGTCCGGCCCGACGCGCACCACGTCGATGCCGGCGATATGGGTGAACACCCCGCCCGGCGGGGAAAGCCCCTGCATTTCGGCGCGGAAGGCCGGGTTGAGCAGAACCTGGCGCTCGGGGACCTTGCCGGCGCGGATGATCTCGCGCGCGCCGTAGATATCGGCGAGAAACAGGTTCAGCGCCCGCACGCGCTGGACGAGCCCGCGCTCCAGGAACGCCCATTCCTGCGCCGCGATGATCCGCGGGATGATGTCGAACGGGATCAGCCGCTCGCTGTCGGCTCCCTCCGCGTAGACGGCGAAGGTGATGCCGATCCGGCGGAACAGCCGCTCGGCCTCTGCGCGCTTGGCGGCCAGCACCTCGGGCGAGGACTCGGCGAGCCAGGCCGCCGTCGCCGCGTACGGCGGGCGGACGGGCCCGCCCACGCTTCCCATTTCATCGAAGGCCTGCGTCATCGTCATGGAGAAAACCGAAGCGGGGTTCAGGGTTGGCGTCGAGATGGCGCGGCGGCCGAGGCCGGCGGCCGGGCCGGGCGCCTGCCGATCAGGCGCCCGCGCCCATGAGGCAGGCGCCCTCAGTCCAGATTGCGGAAGCGGGCCGACTGCGACCGCATGAGACCGAACAACGCGCCCTCCGGCAGCACCTTGGCGAGGCCGGCCAACGTCCGGTTGGCGCCGCCCGGCACGACCGTCGGCGCATTGGCCTCGTTCGCCGCTATCGCCTCGGCCACGACGGCGTCGGCGTCCTGCCACATCCATTTCGGCATCTTCGACACCTGCCCGCGGGTGCCGTTGACGTCGTGGAATTCCGAATAGGTGAAGCCGGGGCAAAGGGCCGTCACATGAACGCCCGTGCCTTCGCACTCGAGATTCATCGACTGGGACATCTTGATCAGGAACGCCTTCGAGGCGGCGTAGAGGGTGTGGCCCTTCGCGCCAGGCAGGATGCCGGCGAGCGAGGCGACGTTGATGATCCGGCCAAAGCCGCGTTCGCGCATGCCGCCGAGGGAACGGTGCGAGAGCTCCGCGACCGCCGTCACCATCACCTGGATGAACATAGCCTGTTCGGCCCAAGTCGTGGTCGCGAACGTGCCGCCCAGTCCGTAGCCGGCGTTGTTGACGACGCCGTCGACGACCCGGCCGCTGTCGGCCACGGCGGCGAGGATCGCCAGCGGCGCGTCCCGCTCGGCGAGATCGGCGGGGATGACGAGGCTCGTTGCGCCATGGGCGGTCTTGAGTTCGGCCGCCAGCGCCTCGAGCCGGTCGGCGCGGCGCGCCGTCAGGGCCAGGTCCCAGCCGCGGGCGGCGTAGGCGCGGGCGAACGAAGCCCCGATTCCCGCCGAAGCGCCGGTGATCAGCATCAGTTTCCGCATGTCGCCCTCCACGTGGCTGCGATCCCTGGGCCAGTTTGCCGCAGGTCTCGACTGAAGCCTCTTGATCGATCGCCTTACTCAATGGTTAGCAAGCGCCTATCGTCCAGTCTGGGCGAGGGGGATCGGCTGAGCGCGGGCAACGCGCCGGGCGACGGGCCTGCTGGTCGAGGCAGGTGGAGAAGGGAAGCTCGATGAACCGGAATGTGATTCTGGCCGCTGCCATTTCTCTGGTGGTCGGGCTTTGGGGCGGCCTCGTGCTCGCCCGCGTCGGCGGCGGCGAAGGGCCGGGCCTCCTGCAGGCGGCGGTCCGCAACGCGTCCGGCGTGCGATCGGCCGATGCGCCGCGCCTTGGACCCAAGATCGTCGACGGCATGGCCTTCATGGCGCTGCGGATCGACACGGCGGGCGAGGCGCCCAAGGCCTGCCTGGAATTCAGCGAGCCCCTTTCGACCGATCCGAACGTCAATTACCAGGATTACATCGCCCTCGACCCCGCAGCGCCGGCGGCTTTCGAGGCGAACGGCCAGCTCCTGTGCCTTGCTGGCCTTCCGTATGACGTTGATCGCCAGGTCACGATCAAGGCCGGCTTGCCGGCCGCCAGCGGCAACACCACGGACCGCGACGAAACCCTCACGCTCTCGTTCGGCGACCGGCCGGCCTTCGTCGGCTTCGCCGGTTCCGGCACGATCCTGCCGCGGTCCGAAGCGGACGGCCTCGGAATCGAGACCGTCAACGTCGCGCAGATGGAAATCGAGGTCCTTCGCGTCGGCGATCGCGCCTTGAGCCGCGAAACCATCGATCCCGGCCAGAGCGTCGCGGAAGGGTCGTGGGACTGGTGGAGCTACGAAGACGCCGCCCAGGCCACGGGCGTCTCGGTCTTCAAGGGCAAGCTCGACGTCGCGCTCGTCGATCCGAAATCGAAGCGTTCGCGGCGCAACGAAACCATCACCACGATCTTCCCGCTCGGCGCCACGCTGAAGGACCTCAAGCCCGGCGCCTACGTCGTCAAGGTCAAGGACACCTCGCCGAGCGCCGGCGCCCGCGGCCGCGACAATGATCGCCCCGCCGTCGCGTACCGTTGGGTCCTTTCGACCGACATGGCCCTGCAGACCTTCTCCGGCGCGAGCGGCATGGACGTCGTCGTGCGCTCGCTCAAGTCAGCCCGCCCGATGGTCGGCGCCACCTTGGCGCTAATCGCCGAAAGCAACGAAATCCTGGCCCGCGCCCGCTCCGACGGGGAAGGCCGCGCCCGCTTCGCCAAGCCTGTCATGGAAGGAACCGGCGCGCTGCGCCCGAAGTACATCATGGCCTATGGCCCCGGCGGCGATTTCACCGCCATGGACGTGGACCGCGCGACGCTCGACCTCTCCGACAAGGACGTCGACGGCCGCCGCACGCCTGGCGACGTCGACGCCTACATGTTCACCGAGCGCGGCATTTATCGCCCGGGCGAGACCGTCCAGATCACCGGCATGATCCGCGACGCCGCCGGCAAAGCGATCACCAACCGCCAGAGCACGCTCGTCGTCTA
>JBMOIB010000141.1:0-7107 GCA_049317545.1 Caulobacterales bacterium
GGGCGATGCGATGGGCGCCAGACCTGACTTTTATTGGTAGACGCCAGCCGTTCGAAGCCGGCCTCGGGGCGTGCGCCAGGCGAACCCCGAGGCCGGCTCCGAACGAACAGCCCTGACGCCGTTTGACCCGCCGCCTTGGGGCGGCGGTCAAAAAGGGCCCCTCGGCCTCACCAAACGAACAGCCGCGCGGGCGCGGTGCCGGTGACGTGTGCGGCTCCTCAATCAGGTTTTCTCATTCGGGCACCGGCAATCAGCTTGTGAAACTCGATTATCCACCTTGCCGCCCGACGCAGCTCTGGCACTCTGGGGCGTGAGCGCAAAAAGCACCTATGCATCGAGCATCCGTCCCGACCCGCACCCGATCCGCGACTTCTTCATCCGTGATCTGATCGACTACGCGCCGAAAGACCATCCGGACATGATGGAGCGGCCGTTCTTCGCGATCGCGAAACGGAAGCGGCTTCGTCCCATCGTGTATGAGAACGCGGACGCGAGTGTCTGGATCAAGGTTAGCGGCCATCCCGAGCATGGCATGGCGACCATCTGGGACGCGGACATCCTCATCTACTGCATCTCGAAGATCGTCGCCGCGCGTGACGCCGGCGACAACGATTTTGGGCCGTCCATTTTTGTCTCGCCGTATGAGCTTCTGAAGAGCATCGCCCGCGAGACCGGCGGCAAGAATTATCAGGAGCTGATGGCTGCGATCAAACGCCTGAAGACCACGACGATCGAGACCAACATTCGCGGCGGCAAGAACCGCATCGCGATGTTCAACTGGCTCGCCGAAGTCGAAGGCGAGGGCCGTGAAGCGGAAAACCCGGAGCAGCTGAAGACCCTCGAGCTCCGCGTCTCGAACTGGCTGTTCAAAGGCATCATGTCGGGGAAGGGCGTGCTGACGCTCGACCGCGAATGGTTCCTGCTGAAAGGCGGCCTGGAGCGCGTCATCTACCGCATTGCGCGGAAGCACGCGGGCGAACAGGCGCAAGGGTGGACCTGCAAGTTCGAGACGCTCTACCAAAAGACGGGCTCAGAGGAGCCGATCCGCAACTTTGCGGTGCGCCTCCGGAAAATCATCAAGAAGAACACCCTGCCTCGCTACACGACGCGTCTCACGAAAACCGCCGACGGATCCGAAGCGGTGCACTTCATCGCGCGTGCGTTCGTGGAGACGCCGGTGGCGGACGTCAGCACGACACTCGGGCAGCAAATGGCCGACGCACGCGAACAAGCGCGCGTCGTCTGGATCGACAGCGGCCGCCATCCACGCGGTTTTGAGGCGATCTGGAGCCGTTGGCTTGCCGACGGCCACGAGCCAACCGAATTCCTCCGCGTCTATCGCGAGCCCGAAACACGCGGCCGATAGGCTCGGTGTTTCGGGTGCAGCATCTGGCTTTGCAGAGGCGCAGAACTCTGTAGCCGTGCAGTCCGCCTGTGGATTGTTCCGCTTTCCGCTTGGAATCGCACCCAATTCAAGCCGCCAGTATCGGTGGAACGGATGCAGCTCGAGCAAACGCCTATCGGGTATCGGGTGCTGGAGGTCGTGCCGCCTTAACGCAGCGCACTCGGTGTATCGGATGCAGATGGTCTCGGTGGAATGAATGCAGCCCATTCGGTGGAACGGGTGCAGCGCGGCTCGGTGGATGAGATGCAAATAGGCACGGGGGATCAGGTGCAGGGCTTCGGTGGAACAGATGCCAAAACTCGGTGGATTGAATGCAGGGGGTCCGCTTAAGTGCCTAAAGCGCTTGAGAAAAAGCGCACTACGGCGGCCTTAACCTGTTAACTTTTATTCTAACTATTGTTCTTTAACGATGGCGCTTGCGATGAAGGTCAGAAGGTAATCGGCAGCGAGTGGGGGCTATGCGCCCCCCTCGAACACCCCCGCAGGATATTTGGGCAAGGATATTGGGCGCGAGGCTTTAAACTTCTGGGACGACAGGTGAGCGTGCACTTTCCGAACCGGAATAACGGCGCTTTCGAATTCGGAACTTGTGGAAAGTCGCGCCTTCCACCGGGAGATTGTCCGCTGTACGCGCCACCTGCGATGCGCCAGACTAGCGGGAGGGGGCGCGCGCGATGCCGTTTGCGACAGGAATGGCCATAGTCCGACATGCGACGACAGGCGTCGAGTATGAGATCGATGCCGTGGAATTGGCGTGGATCGAGAGCTACGACGAAGACGAGCGCGAGATGGGCTATGAGGTTCATCATCACGCAACCATCGAACATCCTGAACTTGGGCTGTTGAGCTGGTACCTCTCCGAGTATCCCGAAGGAGCAGAGAACGATCGAGAGACCGATGTCGGGCCGCATAGTCTCATTCGCGATTTGAGCTATGGCCTTGATAAGGGCTCAGGTGGGGATGCGCCTTCAGTGTCGGAGATGGTCGGATGGTTTTTCTCGAACTTCGAAGATCCAGCCAACGAGACGCCGCACAATAGTCGGGAAGGTGGATACCTCTACGTGGGGGGAGGGCCATTTGATGCCCGCGAGGAGCTGTTCAGCCAGTTCCCCAACGCCGATGACGCAATCATCGCAGCCGCGGTCGAGATCATCGAACGGGACGGACTGACGGTATGGGCTCCGCGCCGCGCGGGCGATCCGTTTGAAGAATTTTGGGACGATCTCAGCGTCAGCTCCGATATCCCGCCGCAGGCGCCTGGCGTTCGGTTCGAAGTGAATGCTCAGGGAAAGATTGCGCTTGCTACAGTGGTGGGCGGCGACGAGGAACGACCACGCGACGCTCAGTCCAAAGAAGCGCGAGACCTCTGTGCCGAGCTTGCGCAACTCCTCGAGGGAACCAACGCGTTTCCCGATCTGAAAGCAGCGATTGATCGATATGGCACGGCGATCTCAAGGGGCGCTTCGATCGAATTTCTCTACTATCGGGGCTTGCGGATCGAGAACACTCGCTCGCGCCTCGCCGCAGAGATCGATCAGGGCGACCGGCCGCCGCTCTCGGGCGAGATCGCAGCCCTGCTCGACACGCTGATGCAGGTACATGCGAATGTGGTCGCGGGCAGTGCCACGGGAAGGCAGCTGATTGACGAAGCCCGAACCTATGCTCGAACCGCGGCGGAACTGGTTGAACTCCGAGCCGCGGCGCGTGGAGTTGTTGACGCCACCGTGCAGTCCGGCCTTGTCGACGACGAGGCGGGCGTGCTGCTGACTGAGATGGCCGAGGACATTGGGCGTGGGCCGCACCCCGAACGCTCAACAGCGACTGCGATCACAGCGATAGGGAACGTTCTGAAGTTGGGGCTTGGCTTTTCCATCTCGTCCATCGCTGGCCAAGCAATTGAAGCAAGCATACCGGGCGCTCTTGCGGCAGGCTCATTGACTTCATTGATCAACTCGGTCTGGCTGTTCGCTGGCGCCCATAGGGACGTCCTGCTTGCGTTCGCGGCGTGCGTTGGCCCGGCGGAGTTCGCGTGGATCAGTTCGTCTTTGGAGTGGCTTCGGCGAAAAGGCCGGGCAGATAGGGAAAATGTGAAGGCATGACCCACGCTCAATAGCGGGGCTTTTATATTCGCACATCATTTGTTCTGTTAAATGAGACGGCGCGCCAGACTGAATCCTGTTGCCGGCAAATTCTTCATGGAACACATTGGTGCGAGCTGTTGCGCACCATCAGCCGGGGGATACGCGGAATCGGTCAATCAGACGGTGGAACGGAGCGTATTGCGCGCGCTCCTGACCGGAAAGGCTTCGCCCGAGGTTGCTGTTGCGGGGACCGGCGCGAATGAGCTCGCAAAGCGGACGTTCCCGCGTGCGGGCAAGCGGTGAAAGCACCTGCTGAAGCGAACGGCGGGAAAGCGCGATCAAGTAGCTGTCAGCGCGCCGCTCGGCTACGCTGAGACACAACGACGAGAACGGCTTCGCCGCGCTGCACTCCGTGCGGCGCTCCGCCTTAAAGGGGAAGATTCCAAGACGAAGGAAGTAAGGCTCTAAGGTGAAACGATCTTAAAGTGCTTTGGCAACGCGGAAACCTAAACGGCTGTTCCGGGAAGAGTGAATGCCCCAGCCCCAGTCCGATTGGTCGAATCTGCCCGCATCGTGGCTGTCCCAGTCTCCGCCGCGAAGAATGTGGGCCTCACCGCTGGAATCCGCATCTTCGACCCATTCCCCAACATTGCCGTGCACGTCGAAGAGCCCAAACCCGTTAGGTTGGAAGGACCCCACGGGCACCGTTTGGTTCGGTGTACAATTCCTCCACTGCGCTCCATTGCGTGCGCCCTGTTCACAAACTGGATTTTGATCACCCCACCAGTAACTCGTCGTCGTACCAGCGCGCGCCGCGTATTCCCATTCAGCCTCCGTCGGCAACCGATAACGTTGGCCGGTACGTTGGCTTAGCCATTGCACATAAGCTTGCGCGTCGCTCCAGGTCACGTTTATGACCGGCCGATTGCCGCGCCCCCAGCCTTGATCGTTTGGCCTGTAGCCGTTGCAGCCGCCGCCAGCGACACAGGCATCCCATTGTGCGAACGTCACCTCAGTGCGGCTCACTTCAAGATTCCGCCCGGGAATACGAACCATCGCAGGCATTGCCGAGCCGGAAGGCGCGGTAGGTGGCGTGCGCGCAGGTTCCTGAACCGGCGTTGGCACGGGTGGTGTCGTCGCAGCACTTTGCGTTGGCGGCGCCGCTGATGGATATTGCGCCGATGGCAGTTGCGTTTGCGGCTGTTGAGTTTCCGTACCGTGTTGCTGCGCGGATCCGACCGTCGCCACTTGCTCCTCGCCTGTGTCGCCGCCTTGCGTCGGCAGCCAACGCGATACGCCAGAGCCAATCGCGACAAGCGCCAGCGCCGCCGCAATCGCGCCGCCGATTAGGAACGGTGTTCTATTGGCTTGCCGCAACCGCTGAGCGGGCGGCGGTTGCGGCCTACGGTCGCCGCCAAGCCCACCCAGGTCCAACAAGCCTGTGCGCACGCTTGCGCGCAGCGCCGTAGCCAAGCGATCAATGTCATCACGAAAATCCGGGTCAGGGCGGATCGTGGCGGCGTGGCGGCGCAGCAGCGAATGCAGGCTTTCCGGCAGTTCGTTGGCGCGCGGCATACGCGCTCCGTTGACCAGCACCGGCACAACGTCGAGCCCGCTTGCAGTAAGCGCGATCTCGATCTCGACACGCACCCAATCGTGAGGATCGTCCAGTCGGCGGCGGCCATCTTCATCCACCGCGTTCACCCAGTTCGGTCCGATTAGAATCAAGGCCACACGGCAGCGCGGCAATAGAGCCTTGATGTGTTCGCCGAAATCGGCCCCCGGGCGGAGATTATCCACATCCTTGAAGAGACGGTCACGGCCAAAACGCTGCTCCAGCGCGTCGTAGATGCGCCCAGCCACGTCGCGCGTGTCTTCTCGCCGATAACCAATGAAGATTGCTTCGCGCGCCATGCCCCGCCCCCAAGGCTTCCCAAAACAGCGACGCGGCGACCCGATGGGTTTCTGGCTTTCAGGAGCTACCCTAGCCGCGCCAGTCGGAACCGTAGCCAGCCAGGGCGCGCGCAAGCAAGGGCTGGGACGAACAGCAATGGCTCGAATCCGCCTGTCTTAAGCGGTTCACGCGATCAGGGCATCGGGCAGGTTTGGCCAATGGCTGCCGCCGCTGGTCGCTGGCGCGGACGACCGGAATTGGGCGACACTGCCGTTCGGCCGCAAGCCGCCGACGGGCAGGACCTCGCCGAAGACTACCGCTGGGCATAGCAACTGGCGGTGACCTTCCCACTTCTACGCCCTAGCGACGGCGCGGACGCTTTATTCGGAGATGTGCATCGGTTAATGCCCTCCCCAGGGGACGATCAATGACCTACCGGGCTTTCTTTAGCTACAGTCGCGAAGATGACCGGTTGGCCAACTGGCTCTGGGGAGTGCTCGACCGCTACCGCACGCCGAAGGACCTGATTGGCGCCGAAGGCAAGCTTGGGACTATCCCCGAAAAACTGCACAGGATATTCCGCGACCGCGCCGATCTCGGCTCCGGCGGCCACGTCAAAGAAGAATTGCAGGCGGCGCTGGAGGAGAGCGAGCGGCTGATCGTGCTGTGCACGCCCGCGTCGGCCAAGAGCGTCTGGGTAAACCACGAGGTGGACACATTTCTCACGCTCGGCCGCGAAGACCGCATCTTCCCGGTGATCGGTGCGGGCGCGCCAGACACTGGCGATCCCGAGACCGAATGCTTCCCGCCTGCTTTACGCAACAGGGGTATTTTGGCGGCGGACCTGCGAGAAATCAAACTGCCGACCGGGCGGTTGATCGGCGATGGGCGCGAAGGCGGGCGGCTGAAGCTACTCGCGGGGCTCCTCGGCGTGGACCTCGACGCGCTGGCACGGCGCGAGCGGCGCCGGCAGCGAATGGTAGTGGCGGGTCTGAGCGCGGCGGCGCTAGTGTTTCTGGGCGTGGCGACGTTGGCGGGGGTTCAAACGCTTGCTGAACGGGCACAGCGTGAGCGCGCCGACGACAAAACCCTCGAGGCACAAAAGAACCTGAAGCTGGCGAACGAAAAGGCGGAGGCGGAGCGCAAAGCGCGCGAGGACGCTGTACGCTTTGCAGGCGAGCGCGACCTGAAGACTTTGGAAGCAGAAGCAAACGCCCGCCGCGCGACCGTTCAGCAAGTTGAGGCCGAAAATCTTGCGGCTATTGCGATTGTCGAAGATGCAGTAACGGCGGTCTCCTCAGGCGACTTCGTTTCGGGCGGCAATCTGAGTATTCAGGCGCTAAAAATTTCCGCTGGCCGAAACAAAGACGCTGCCCGCGTGTTGATTGCGGCGCTGGTACACGTATGGGGAATACGAGCGGCTAGGCTCGATAATCTTGAGGATAATTCCACAGGGCTGGGTGAATTCATCACTCACATGAACGCTCCAACACCCGCGCTGGACACTAATGTTCCCCCTTTCGATAAAATCATTGGATACGAATTCCCGGGGCTGGCCTTAGACAAAAGGCCTACATTCGATATCGACAAGCAATTCGTCGTTGCGATGGGAATCGGCGCTGCGGGAGTTCCCCAGTTTTGGAGATTTCCGCTCAGAAATGGGGGTGTCGACGAGGCGTCTCTCCAAGTTAGTCCGCGTGGAAATCCACTTCCGGAGGAGATCGATC